>NZ_JBIWFO010000004.1:433851-463623 GCF_044763125.1 Streptomyces sp. NPDC096310
ATTTGGGTTCCGGGCGGGGGGGGGGGGGGCGCTCCCTGTTGGGGGGGGGGGGGGGGGGTGGCCGGGGGGGGGGGGGGGGGCCGGGGGGGGGGGGCCCCCCCCCCCGGGGCACCGTCGACCCGGAAGAAGGTATGGAGACCTAGTAGACGGGCTTCTCCGGCTCGATCTGGTTGACCCAGCCGATGACCCCGCCCCCGACATGGACCGCGTCCGAGAAGCCCGCGGACTTGAGCACCGCGAGGACTTCCGCACTGCGGACGCCCGTCTTGCAGTGCAGGACGATCTTCTTGTCCTGCGGGAGGGCCGACAGGGCGGTGCCCATCAGGAACTCGTTCTTCGGGATCAGCTTGGCGCCCGGGATGGAGACGATCTCGTACTCGTTCGGCTCCCGGACATCGATGATCTCGATGTTCTCCTTCTCGTCGATCCACTCCTTGAGCTGCTTGGGAGTGATCGTCGAGCCGGCCGCCGCCTCCTGGGCCTCCTCGGAGACGACGCCGCAGAAGGCCTCGTAGTCGATGAGTTCGGTGACGGTCGGGTTCTCGCCGCAGACCGCGCAGTCGGGGTCCTTGCGGACCTTGACCTGGCGGTACTGCATCTCCAGTGCGTCGTAGATCATCAGCCGGCCGACCAGCGGGTCACCGACGCCGGCCAGGACCTTGATCGCCTCGGTGACCTGGATGGAGCCGATGGACGCACAGAGCACGCCCAGCACGCCGCCCTCGGCGCAGGAGGGGACCATGCCGGGGGGCGGCGGCTCCGGGTAGAGGCAGCGGTAGCAGGGGCCGTGCTCG
Source organism: Streptomyces sp. NPDC096310 (assembly GCF_044763125.1). NCBI lineage: Bacteria > Bacillati > Actinomycetota > Actinomycetes > Kitasatosporales > Streptomycetaceae > Streptomyces > Streptomyces sp. NPDC096310. The sequence goes on from NZ_JBIWFO010000004.1 coordinate 434,646, forward strand.
GACCAGAAGACGCTGGCCTGGCCGTCGAAGCGGTAGATCGAACCCCATACGTACGGCTTGTTCAGCAGTACGCAGGCGTCGTTGACCAGATAGCGGGTGGCGAAGTTGTCCGTGCCGTCCACGATCAGGTCGTACTGGGAGAAGATCTCCATCACGTTCTCGGCCTCAAGCCGCTCTTCGTGAAGGATCACGTTCACATAGGGGTTGATACCGAGAACGGAGTCACGCGCGGACGCGGCCTTGGAGCGGCCGATGTCGGCCTGGCTGTGAATGATCTGACGCTGGAGGTTCGACTCGTCTACCTCGTCGAACTCCACGATGCCGAGGGTGCCGACACCGGCCGCGGCCAGGTACATCAGGGCCGGGGAGCCAAGACCTCCGGCGCCCACACACAGCACCTTCGCGTTCTTCAGCCGCTTCTGCCCGTCCATCCCCACGTCCGGGATGATGAGATGACGGGAGTACCTGCGGACCTCGTCGACGGTGAGCTCGGCAGCGGGCTCGACCAGGGGTGGCAGCGACACAGGGACCTCAACTAGGGGGTTGGTCGGTCATTCAGTACGGTTGTGCTCCCTGTAACACTGCCACGGCCCTTCTCATTCCGAGACACACGGTCCGACTCGCGAGACGAAGGCGTCCCAGAAGCCGGGCATGGTCGCGAACGGGTCGATCGCCCCTGTCCGGTCCGTGAAGAAGACCGTCCCCGCGCCCAGCCGGCGCGCGGCCCGCAACGCCTCGTCGAGGCGGGTGCGCGGCACCCCGTGGACCAGATGGACGAAGCGCTCCGGCGGGTACTCCGCCGTCCACGCCGCCGCCTGCGACCAGCGGTAGTCGCTCCACGGCCCGGAGAAGGTCACCAACTGGTCGGCGGCCCCCGCGTATCCCGGATGCGGATGGATCCCCTGTCCGAGGACGAGGTAGCCGCCGTCCCCGGCGCCGCCCGGAGCACCGTCCAGCAGCGTCTCCAGGGCCTCGGTCGTCCGCCGTACCCGGGGCAGCTCCGCGCGCCCGGCCGGACACCGGTCGAGGTAGAAGCCGCCGACGCGGTACCAGTCGAGGAAGCGCCGCGCGTCGGCGACGATCTCCTCGATGGGCCGGCCCCCGTACGCCAGGTCGAGATGGCCGAGGACCCGCAGCCGTGCGTTGGTGAGCCGCCCCGCGGCGTCGAGGCAGTGCGGGTCGGGGCGGTCGCCGGGGCCGTCCGCGACATTGAGGACGGCCCAGTGCAGGGGGACGGCCGGGCGGGTCAGTTCGGCCCACTCGACGGGCGCGACCAGCGGGTGCGCGTAACCGGGGACGCCGAGGCCGAGCCCGGCCGCCCGGGCGGGGCGCGGCGCGGCCCGGGGAAGGGCGGCGAGCGGAAGCGCGTCCCGGTAGGGCGGGAACGCGCCGCCTCCGCCCGGGGTCAGATGCGGCATGCGGCCTCCATCCAGATGTCGGCGAGGGACTCCTCCAGATTGATCCGGGGGCGCCAGCCGAGCCGGTCGCGCGCGGTCCGTACATCGGCCTGCTGCCAGGCGCCGCAGCCGTCGGGGTACGGGAACGGTCCCGCGCCCAGGTGTTCCGCCACCGTCTCGGGCCGGGGGGCGCCGATGACGGGGTGCCCGGGGCGCAGCCCGGCCGGGCCCTGGGGCAGGTCGAGTTCGTTCAGGGCGCCCGCGAACCCGGCGACCCTGGCGAGTACGGCGGCGGCGTCCCTGAGCTTCACGGCGCGGCCGGTGCCGATGTTGACGATGCCCTGGGCGGCGGAGAGCGAGGCGGCGTGCACGGCGCGCGCGACATCGCGTACGTCCACGAAGTCGCGCTGGACGCCGAGCCCGCCGAGCTTCAGCTCGCCGTCGCCGGACTGCATGGCGCGGCGCATCGCCTCCGCGAGCCGGCCGAGCGGGGAGCCCGCCGGGGTGCCGGGACCGACCGGGGAGAAGACCCGGAGCACGATCGCGTCGAGCCCGGAGCCGAGGACCAGCTCGGACGCGGCGAGCTTGGAGACGCCGTACGGCCCGCCGGGGCGGGGCACCGCGTCCTCGGCGGTGGACGAGCCCTGCTGGGAGGGGCCGTACTCGGAGGCGCAGCCGAGCTGAACGAGCCGGGCGCCGCAGCCGCTGCGCCGCAGGGCCTCGCAGACGGTGGCGACGGCGACGGTGTTGTGCCGGGTGAGTTCGCGGGCGCCGCCGCGGGTGGCTCCGGCGCAGTTGATGACGACGCCGGGGTGGACGGCGTCCAGGAACCGGGTGAGCGCGCCGGGGCTGCCCCCGGCGAGGTCGAACCGTACGTCGGCGTCGTCGCCGCGGCCGAGCGCGGTCAGGTGGACGGCGGGGTCGGCGAGCAGCCGGTCGGCCACGAAGCGGCCGAGGAAACCGTTGGCACCGAGCAGCAGGACCCTCATCGCGCGGCCCCTCCGTGCGGACGGGCCGTCTCGGGGGCCGGTACTGGGGATTGCGGGGTCATGTCGTGCGTCTCCTTCTGCCTGCTTCTGTGAGGTGTGGGGGCGTGCGGGGGGGTCAGGTGTGCGCCGAGGCCCTGGAGAGGGCGACGGCGGCGTGGATGAGAAGTCCGAGGGCGGCGGCGCCGCAGGCCAGGGCGGGTACGGCGGCCGGGCCCGCGGTGTGGACGAGGGCCCGGACGGGCGCGGCGAGCGCGGCGCAGCCGGGGATACGGCCGGCGAGCACGGACGCGCAGGCCAGGGCCTCCAGGGCGCAGGCCGTGGCGAGGCCGGTGGCCGCGGCGTCGGGGCGGCCGTGGACCGCGAGGAGCCGGGCGAGCAGGAACAGGGTGCCGAGGGCGACGGTGGGCGCGAGGGCGGCGCTCTCGGCGTACAGCAGGTTGGTGAGCGGGGTCAGGACGGCGAGGGCGCAGATGTACAGCCCGACGACGGCGAGGAGCAGGGGGCGCGCCCGCGCGGCGAAGTCGGCGAGGCCGCGGCTGACGGTGAGTCCGCGGCGCGCCCGTACGGAGAAGAGGCGGGCGCACCAGGCGGCGGGCGCGACGGCGACGGCGAGCGTCACGAGGGGGGTCGCGGTCGCGGGCCAGGGCCCGTGGGGGCCGCCGTCGAGGAGCGCGGCCAGGAGGCCGTCACCGCAGAGCAGGTAGGCCAGCAGCGCGTACGTCCAGAGTCCGGCGGCGGGTACGGTGCGGCCCTCGGCGCGCAGGGGTCCGCGGCGGAGGCAGGCGGACACGGTGCCGGAGATCGCGAGGGCGCCCGCCAGGGTTATCGCGAGCTGCCCCTGTCCGGTGCTGTGTTCGAGTCCGGCGAGGGTGAGGGCGGCGACGGCGCCGGGCAGCAGTACGACACCCGCCCACGCCGCGCCGGTTCGCGCGGGCGCTCTTCGCGCGGCGCGCGCGCCGCGCGAAGAGCGCCCGGGGCGCTCGTGCCCCGGGCCGTACGGGCCGCCCGCCCCGTGCGTGCCGTGCGCACCGTCCGCCCCGCCGCTTCCGTCCGCCCGGTCGGCGCCCGCCCGGTCGGCGCCGTCGGCCCCGCCCGTTCCGCCGGCGCCCTGCGGGACGCGTGCGTACAACTCCTCGGCCAGCGAGAAGACATCCCGGTGCCGGAAGCGCCCGGCGGTACGGTCGGTGATCCCGTGGGCTTCGAGTCCGGCGGCGATCTCCAGTGGGTCGACGGCCCGCTCGCAGAGCGTGCGATGGCGGTGGAGCAGCGCCTTGACGGGGTCGGCGGAGCCCCGTCGCGCGGGTGTGTGACCGGTCGCGGTCGTGCGGGCGTGGTGGGTGTCAGGCATCGTGGTCCCCCGCTCCGGCATAGGCGCCGACGCGCCGGCCGCTGGGGTCCGCCCAGCTCGGGGTGGTGTGCGGGGAGCGGCGGCTGGCCGCCGTCCAGTGGCCGGGGACATGGGTCTCGGCCGGGTGCGCGAAGGGCAGCGGGGATCCGTCGGCGTCGACCGACTCGGCCGCGCGCCGTACGGGGGCGTGGGAGATGAGTTCCAGGTAGAGCGCGCGGAACGCGGCGAGGTTCTGCTCGACGGTGAACAGTTCGAGTGCGCGGGCGCGCGCCGCGGCGCCCAGGCGGGCTCGGCGCCCGGGGTCGCGCAACAGCGTGACGCACGCGTCCGCGAGCGCCCGCGGATTGCGCGGGGGTACGACCAGTCCCGTACCGCCGATGACCTCGACGACCGCCCCGACGTCCGTCGAGACCGTGGCGCGCGCGCAGAACATCGCTTCGATCAGGCTGATCGGGAAGGACTCGACCACGCTGGAGAGCACGACCAGGCTGCCCGAGCCGTACACCTCCGGCAGGTCGGGGGCGTCGGGGTCGCCGATCTCCTCGAAGGAGACGGGGTTGTCGCCGACGGCGTGCGCGTCGGCCGCCTCGTCGGGGAAGAGCTGGGCAGCCAGTCCCCGGCAGTGCGCGAGGTACGCGGCGCCTTCCGTGTCCCGTACCGGCGCGCCGACGATGCGCAGCCGGGTGTCCGGCTCCGCCCTGCGGATCTCCGCGAAGGCGTGCAGCAGCGAGTTCAGGTCCTTGGCCGGTTCGATCCGGCCGACCCAGACCAGCGTCGCGGGACCGTCCTCGCCGGCGCCGCTCTCGCCCGCGCGGCCCCCGGGGGCGGCGTCGTCCGCGAACGCCGCGAACCGTTCCGCCGCCATCCCCGGGTAGACCGTCCGCAGCTTGGCGCGGTCGGCGCCGCACCGTTCCTGCCAGCGCCTGGCGTGCAGATTGCCGGGGGTGATGACGCCCGCCTGCCGGTAGATCTCGGCGGCGAGCCGCCGGTGGAAGGCCGCGAGCAGGGTGCGCACCGGCGCACCGGACACCGCGTCCGGGGCGCCCGCGCCCGCGGTGTCCGCCGTCGCCAGATAGTGCGCCCGCAGCCGTACGCCGTACTCGGTGACCAGCAGCGGGACCCCGAAGAAGCGTTTGGCCAGCAGTCCGGGCAGGGCCGCCGAGCCACCGGAGGCCGCGTGGCAGAGGTCGACGGCGCCCAGCCCGTCGTCCTCGCCGTACCAGTCGAGCGACAGGGGGCGCAGCGCCCGCTCCAACTGGTCGGCGAACGCGAGGAAGTCGGGCACGGTCGCGCTCTGCACGCCCCGGCGTGCGCCGGGGGCCCGGCAGGCCGCCTCCAGCAGCCGTACGGCGGTCTCGGAGCGGAGCGCCGCGTACAGCCCGCCGCGCTCCCTGCCGAGGTCGGCGAGTCCGTACAGCCCCTCGGCGAAGGACGCGGCCCCCCTCGTGCCCGCCTGACCGCCCGGGCCTGCCTGGCCGCCCGCTCCACTTCGGCCGCCCGGCTCGCCTCCGAAGCCGTCCGGCCCGCCCTCGGCGCAGATCGCCTCGGCCAGCCGGCCGAAGTGGAGCGCGAACCGGCGCCGGTCGCGCCGACCGTAGCCCCGCCCGTCGTCGGCCGGCGCCCAGAGCGGCGCGGTGCGCACCCGTTCCGCCGGGATGTGCGGCGGCAGCAGGACCCAGCCGCTCCGCTCCTGCCGGGCGCTGCGGCTGAGCGCGTAGATGTGGAACTCGTGCGGTACGAGCCCGCGTACGAGCCGGTCGCACCAGAGCCTGGACTCACCCGTCGCATACGGATACCCACCGTCCGTAAGCAGTCCGATCCGCACGAGCGCACCCCCGATCTCCCTTGTGGGCGGCCACCGTTGATCGGCGACACGCAGCGGGACGACCGTAAGCGGACAACCCGGTGGTACGACGGACGGTTGTCCGTCGTACCACCGGAAGGGGTGAATGCACGTAACTTTCTCGTACTGGCGGCGTTCTGTCGCACTACGAAAAGGGACGGCTACGTACGGCGAGCCTCGTGACTCAGGCCAGGGCCGCTTCCCCGGCGGCCGCGACGGGCACCGGAAGCTCCCTGCGGGCCGTGCGACGCGCCGCCGCGAGCCCCGGATCGAGCGCGGGGACGGCGGCCAGGAGCTGCTTCGTGTACGCCTCGGAGGGCGCCCCGTAGACCTCCTCGACCGTGCCCTGTTCCACGATCCTGCCGTCCTTCATGACGGCGATACGGTCGCTGACCTGGCGTACGACGGCGAGGTCGTGCGCGATGAAGACCAGCGCGAGCCCCAGTTCCCGCTGGAGTTCCGCCAGGAGCGCGATGACCTGCGCCTGGGTCGTCACGTCGAGGGCGGAGACGGGCTCGTCGCAGACGATCAGTCGTGGCTCGGCGGCGAGCGCGCGGGCGATCCCGACGCGCTGGCGCTGGCCGCCGCTGAACTCGTGCGGATACCGGTCGTACCGGTCGGGGTCGAGCCCGACCCGCTCCAGCAGCCCTCGTACCCGCTCGACGGTCTCCCGTTCGTCCAGCACCCCGGCGGCCCGCAGCGGGTCCGCGATGGACTCGCCCACCGAACGGCGCGGGTTGAGCGACGAGACCGGGTCCTGGAAGATCATCTGGAGTTCGCGGCGGTAGGGCCGCAGCTCCTTCTCGGACGCCGTGCCGATCTCCGTGCCCCGGTAGTCCAGGGTCCCGGCGGTCGGGTCGAGCAGCCGTACGAGCATCCGCCCCAGCGTGGTCTTGCCGCTGCCGGACTCACCGACGATGCCCAGGGTCTCCCCCGGCGCGACGGTGAGCGAGACCCCGTCCACGGCGGTGACGGTGGTCCGTCCGCGCCGGAACTCCCGGCGCAGGCCGACCGCCTCGATCAGCGGCCCGCCGGTGCCCGGCGCCGCCGGCGCACGTTCGACCGGCGCGTCCACCCGGGGCACCGACGACAGCAGCGTGCGCGTGTACGGGTCCTTCGGCCGGCCCAGGACATCCGCGACGGGGCCGCGTTCGATCTCGCGCCCGTGCCGCATCACCAGGACCTCGTCGACGCTCTCCGCGGCGACGCCCACGTCATGGGTGACCAGCAGCAGCCCCATGCCCGTCTCGTGGCGCAGATCGTGGAGGAGGTCGAGGATCTGTGCCTGGACGGTCACGTCGAGCGCCGTGGTCGGTTCGTCCGCGATCAGCAGGCGCGGTTCGCAGGCCAGCGCCATCGCGATCAGCGTGCGCTGGCGCATTCCGCCGCTGAACTCGTGCGGCCGGGAGCGTGCGCGGCGCGCGGCGTCGGGGATGCCCACGCGGTCCAGCACCTCGACCGCCCGCGCACGCGCCGCGCGCCGGGTGGCCCGGGTGTGGACGCGGTAGACCTCCGCGATCTGGTCCCCCACCGTGTAGTACGGGTCCAGGGAGGAGAGCGGGTCCTGGAAGACCATCGCGGCCACGGCGCCGCGCAGCGCGCGCAGTTCGCGGTCGGTGGCGGTGCCCACGTCCGTACCGGCGACCCGGACCGTACCGCCGACGTGCGCGCCGGTCCCCCGGTGCAGCCCGAGGAGCGCGCTCGCGACGGTGCTCTTGCCGCTGCCGGACTCGCCGACCAGGCCGATCGCCCGGCCCGCGGCGAGCGAGAAGGAGAGCCCGTCCACGGCGCGTACGGTCTCGTCGTCGCCCGCCGTGAAGTCGACGGTCAGATCCTCCACGAGGACCAGCGGCTCCGCGGGCGAAACCTCGGGAGTATCAGAGGTCGTACGCGTCACAGGAGTGCCACCCTTCGGTCGGCCACGGCGTACAGCAGGTCCGCCACGACATTGGCCAGCACGACGGCCGCCCCGGTCACCAGCACGACGCCCACCACCACCGGCAGGTCGACGTCCCGCACCGAGTCGATCAGCGTCTTGCCGACGCCGGGAATGCCGAACAGGGTCTCGGTGAGCACCGCGCCGCCGACCACGGTGCCGAAGTCGTTCGCGTTGAGCGCGATGACCGGCGGCAGGGCGCCGCGCAGCGCGTGCCGTCCGACGACCGCGCGCTCCCCCACGCCGTAGGCGCGGAAGGTGCGGATGTGGTCCTCGGCCAGCGTCTCCAGCGTGGAACTGCGCGTCAGCCGCGCGTATTTCGCGCTCTCGAAGAGCCCGAGGGTGAGCCAGGGGAGCAGCATGTTCCACATCCACTGCTCGGGGTCCTCGCCCAGCGGTACGTACGAGGGGAACGGCAGCCACTGGAGATACGCGCAGACGACCATCAGGAGCAGCAGGCCCAGGATGAAGACGGGCGTGCCGGTTCCGGCGAGGGTGAGCACGGTCAGCGCGCGCTCGGTGATCCCGCCGCGCCGCAGCGCGGAGAGCAGGCCGGTGCCGATCCCGACGACCAGCCAGACGACCATCGCGCCGACGGCGAGGGAGACCGTCGCGGGCAGCCGCTCCAGGATGAGCTGGGTGACCTGCTGGTCGGTCTTGTACGAGAAGCCGAGGCAGGGCGCGTCGCAGTGCAGCAGCGAGGTGCCGGTGGAGTAGTCGCGCCCGGCCACGATGCCGCGCAGGAAGTGTCCGTACTGCGCGAAGACCGACTGCCCGAGGCCGAGCCGTTCGCGGACCTGGTCGACCTGCTGGGTGGAGCAGCGTTCGCCGCAGGCGAGCCGGGCCGGGTCGCCGGGCGCCAGGTAGAAGAGCGCGTAGACGACGACGGAGAGCACGAGCAGGACCAGGAGCGCGCCGGCGAGCCGTTTGATCAGATAGCGCGTCATGAGGCGGTGTCCTTGAGGGGGGTACGGGCCTTGCCGGAGGTACGGGTGCGGGTCCGCTTCCCGGTTCGCGTCCCGACCCGCAGCCGGCTGGCCTCGCGCGGATCGAGCGCGGTACGTACCGCGTCGCCCAGCACGGTGAAGGCGAGCACGGTCACGAAGAGCAGCCCGGCGGGGAGCAGCACGTACATCGGGTCCGCGCGGAACCAGGTCTGCGCGGTCGACAGCATCACGCCCCACGACGGTGTCGGCGGTTTGACGCCGACACCGAGGAAGGACAGCGACGCCTCGATGACGATGTTGGTGGGGACCAGGATCGCCGCATAGGTGATGACGGGCGCCGCGAGCGAGGGCAGCACCTCGCGCCGCGCGACACGCAGCCGTCCCGAGCCGCCGAGCCGGGCCGCGGCGACGAAGTCGAGCTGCTTCAGGGTGAGGGCCTGCGCACGTACGATCCGTGAGGTGCCGCCCCAGTTGAGCAGTCCGATGACAAGGATCAGCAGCAGGGGGCGGGGGAAGTCCTGGGGGACGACGGCCGTCAGGGCGATGGCGAGCACCAGCATCGGCAGCGAGATCATCACATCGCTGACCCGGCTGAGAAAGGTGTCCAGCCACCGGTTGCCGAGACCGGCCGCGAGGCCGACGGTGACGCCGATCGCCACCTGGACGACGGTGGCGCCGAGGGCGACGAGCAGCGAGATACGGGCGCCGTAGAGCAGCCGTACGAACAGATCGCGCCCGGTGCCGGGTTCGACACCGAGCCAGTGGTCACCGCTCACCCCGCCGAACGAGCCGAAGGGCACGCCGCCGCGCGCCGAGTCGACGAGCGAGTCGTGGTACGTGTTCGCGTCCTGGCCTTCGAGCGCGGCGAGCAGCGGCGCGGCGAGCGCCAGAACCACCAGCAGCGCGAGGACGCCCCCGGCCACCAGGGCCGAGGGGCGTGCGCGCAGGCGTCGCCAGACCTGGCCGGCGCCGGAGGCGGGAGCGGCCGGGGCGGGGGCCGTGGTGGCCGCCGCCCCTGCCGCCACCGGGTCGGGAGCGGTACTCACTTGACCGCGACCTGCGAGATGTCGAGGACGCCGGTCCAGTCGCTGATCACGATGTTCTTGACGTCCTTGCCGTAGAGCCGCTTGTAGACGGGGTGGAAGAGCGGCACGTCGAGGGCCTGCTCACCGATCTTCTTGTCGAGCGCGCCCCAGCGCTTCGCCGCCGCGGACAGGTCGGTCAGCTTGTTGATCTCGTCGATCTCCTTGTTGACCGACGCGTCGTCGAACTGGGCGTGGTTGAAGTTGGAGCCGTCCTTGACGATCTGCCGGCCGTCGAAGATCGGCGCCAGGAAGGGGCCGCCGGACGGCCAGTCGGCGCCCCAGCGGGAGAGGAAGAAGCCGGGACCGTCCTTGACGCTCCAGCGGGCCTCGTTGAACGCGTTCGGTTCCAGTCCCACCAGCTTGACGGTGATGCCCGCCTTCTTGAGCCCTTCCTGGACGGCGGTGGCGACCTCGGGGCTGGTCTCGCGGTTCTGCGCGGTGGAGTGGATGAGGGAGATGGTCAGTCCGTTCGGGTGACCGGCCTCCTTCAGCAGCTCCTTGGCCTTCGCCGGGTCGCCGGTCTTCCCGGCCGGGAAGTGGTCGTACGGCGTGTAGCCGAACGCCTTCTGCTCGGGCAGGAAGGTGGTGGCGGGCTCGGCGAGCGCGGAGCCGCCCGCCGCGTTGATCACGCTGGTGCGGTTGATGGCGTACGCGATCGCCTGGCGCACCTTGGGGTTGTCGAACGGCTTCACCTTCGGGTTGAAGGCGAGGTAGTTCGTGTAGCCGAAGTGGCCGGTGCCGACGCGCGCGGCGAGCGCCTTGTCGCTGCCGACCTCGGCCAGTTCGGCGGGGCCGAGGTTGGTGTCGGTGGTGATGGCGGCGGCGTCGGCGCCCGAGCTGGTGGCGAGCCGCTGGTTGATGACGGCCGAGTCGAGACCGGCCTTGACGTCGATCTTGTCGGGGTAGGCGTGGCGCTGGTCGTCGGTCTTCTCGGACCAGTGCGGGTTGCGCTCCAGCACCATGTGCTGGCCGTCGCCCTCGTTCTTGACGACCTTGTACGGTCCTGAGGAGATCGGGTGCTCCTCGTACTTGGCGCCCGTGTCCTTGGCCTTGGGCACCGGCGCGAACTGCGTCTGGGTGGCGACGAAGGGGAAGTCGCCCTCGGGCTTGTTCAGTTTGAAGACGATGGTTCTCGCGTCGGGCGTCTCGATCGAGGCGAGACCCTTGGAGTCCTTGTCCTTGTACGGGCCCTGGTACTCCGCGCCGCCGATCAGCCAGTCGCGCAGGTAGGGGGCGCCGCCGGAGAGTTCGGCGGCGAAGGAGCGCTCGATGCCGTACTTGATGTCGGCGGTGGTGATCGGGGTGCCGTCCTCGAACTTCAGCCCCTCTTTGAGGGTGTACGTCCACTCGGTGGCGTCGGCGTTGGGGCGGCCCGTGTCGGTGGCGAGGTCGGGGACGACCTTGGTGCCGGCCGCGCCGTCCTCCCGGTTGCGGGTGGTCAGCGTACGGAAGACCAGCGAGGGGACGTTTCCGCCGCCGGAGGTGTAGAGGCGCGCCGGGTCGAAGTCGGCCTGTGCCTCGGTGTTGAGGACCGACAGCGTGCCGCCCTTCTGCGGCTTGCCCTGGGCCGAGCCGTCGCTCTTGGCATCGTTGTCCTGGGGGCCCGCGCAGGCGGCGGCGCCCGCTGCCACGGCCAGGGTGACGGCTGCCGCGGCCACGCGGCGGGTGATGACGGACGGTTGACGCATCGGAAGAAGCCTCTCGGTGGGCTGCGCGCACGGCGTGCACAGAGTGACGGAGTGCACAAGAGTGACAGGAGGGAGCGGGACGGGAACAGAGGGCGTGGGACGCCCGGTGTCCGCGCAGGCGGCAGCGGCAGAGAGAACCGAACAAGGAAGACCGGGACGCCGCGCCCGCGTACGGACGGAGTGCGCCGACCACGGCGGCCCGCGGCGGAAAGAGCCGGGGGACGGACGTGTTCGGGCGGCGTCAGCTACAGAGGATGTCGGCCACGCACAGCGGCGTCACGCCGATGAGCGCGAGCTCAAAGGCGGCGTGACGGTAAGCGGGTGCGTAGGGGGACGACATGCGGAGAAATATGGACGAGGCAGTGTTCGAATGTCAACGCGGGGCGAGACAGCTCTCTCACCATACGGACAGCTTTGGGCGATCACGGAACCGCGCCCGGCGCTCCTCGGAGGCCGCCCGGGGGTCGTCGGGGGTCGTCGGGGGGCGTCGGGGGGCGTCGGGGGGCGCGCCCCGTTCCCGCCCGTCCCGGGGGGCTGCCAGCCCCCGGCGTCCCCCCCGGCCCCGGGGGGTCACTCGTCCGGGTAGACCCAGGGGTTCGCGCGGCACCTGACGCCGTCGAGGTCGAGCGTCTTGGTCTGCTGCTGCATCACCGGCGCGAGCGCGCCCGGCGTGCGGCAGCTCACATGGTTGTGGCCGAGCCGGTGGCCGACCTCGTGGTTGATCAGCATCTGCCGGTAGGGGAACATCGCCTTGGCCCCGAAGGTCTCCGCGCCCTGCGCCCAGCGGAAGGCGTTGATCATGACGCGGTCGGTCGCGGCCGAGTCGCAGGACACGTTGTCGACGGTGGTGTCCAGACCGGACTTCGCGCACCAGAACGCCGTGGTCCCCGGGCTCGCCAGGGTGATCACGAAGTCGGGCTGACCGCTGGAGATCCGTTCGAAGGCCATGGCGCCGTTGTGGGCCCAGCTCCGCCGGTCGTTCAGGGTCTTCTGGACGGCGTCCGCGAACAGCGCCCCGTCGAGGCCGAGTCCGTTCTCGATGTCCACGCGGTAGCGGAACTTCTCTCCCTTGCCGGGCGCCTTGGCCAGGCCCGGTACGGCGGTGAAGGTGCCCGCCGCCTTCAGCTTCGGATCCAGCGGGAACTGACGGGCCATCAGCTCCGGATAGGTGGCCTCGGTGGCCGAGGCCGAGGGCGCCGCCTTCCCGTCCGCCGGGGCGGACCGCTCGTCGGAGCGCGAGGCCCCGTCGCCGTCCTGCTCCGCCCGGTCGACCCCGCCGTCCGCCCGCGCGTCGGAGGTGTCGGAGCCGCCGCCGGTGACCTGTCCGGCCACCACGACCGCGAGGACGGTGGTCACCGCCGCCGCGGCGATCCCGGTGAGCGCGCGGCCCCAGCCGCCTCTGGCGGGCTCCTCCGGGTCCTGACCGGCGCCGTCCTCGTCCTCGCCGGGGACCGTCGCGCCCGTACCCCCACCGGCGTCACGGCCACCGGCCTTCGGTACGGGCCGGGGTGTCGGGGTGGCCGGGGCGGCCGACGTGCCGAAGGCGTCGAACGCGTCCACGAACTCCTTGCGCGGGCCCGGGATCACCGGCGTACCACCGGTGTCCCCCGGGCCGCCGGCGCCGCCCGTACGCGGGCCCGTGGGGCGTGGTGCCGCGCCCTGCCGGTCGCCGTAGCGCCGTGCGCTGCCCCAACCGCCGCCGGACTCCCGCTGTTCGGGATGGCCGCCGCGCACCTGCGGCACGCCCTGCGCGGGGGTGCCGTGTCCCGGTCCGCCGTGCTGGTCCGGATCCTGGTCCCGACCGTCGCCGGAACGCCTGCGCCGCCCCTGCCCCGCCCGGTCCTGACCGGGATCGCCCGGCGCGGGGCCACCCGCGCTCGGCGATCCCTGGGATACGGGGCCCTTGCGGCTGTGTCGTCCCACGCCCCGGATCAGCTCCTGCCGTGTTCGTCGATCGAGTCGTCGGAGTCGTACTCGTCAATGAGGTCCCGGCAGGCCTGGGCGACCTGCCGCGGGTACTCCATCATGGCAACATGCCCGGCGTCGGGGAGCGTAAGGAGCCGGGAGTCACGGAAAGCGGCCGAGGCCCGCCGGGCCATACGGTACGAAACGAGCTGATCCCGTCCGCCGTAGACGAGCAGGGTCGGCGCCAGTACCCGTTCGGCCTGCCGCCACAGCGCATGCTGTCCACCCAGGGTGTACGCGTCGACGATACCGCGTGCCGAACCGGTCATCGCCTCCCAGAAATGAGGCAGTTGGAGCCGGCGCTCCATCTCCGCCACCGCGCGCCGCACGTCCTCGTCCTTGACCGCGGAGGGGTCGCCGTAACAGAGCCGCAGCACCCCGTGGGTGCGCTGCTCCGCCGTCCAGCCACGGGTCAGCCGGCCGAAGAGCGGGGCGACTCCGGGCACCGCGAGCAGCGCGGTGGGCAGCGCGGTCCGCTGCACCCGGATCTCCGGGAGCGCCGGGGAGACCAGCGTCAGCGTCCGCACCAGATCCGGCCGGGCGGCGGCCACACGCGTCGCGACCGCGCCGCCGAGCGAGTTGCCGAAGAGGTGGACGGGGCCGCGCCCGCCCGCGTCGAGCAGCCGGATCACCGCGCGGGCGTGGGCGGAGACCGAGTAATCACGGTCGGGCGGCGGGGGCGAGTCCCCGAAGCCGGGCAGGTCGACGGCCTCGCCGTCGACCAGGTCCGCGAGGTACGGCATCATCGCCGACCAGTTCTGCGACGATCCGCCGAGCCCGTGCACATACAGCCCGGGCGCGGCGCCGGCGCGGCTGGCGCGCCGCGCCCGTACGGTCAGGGTGAGTCCGGGCAGGGCGACGGAGCGCAGCTCCTCCCCCTCAGCGACCCGTACGGGACTCACCTTCGGAGCCACGGCGGCGGCTACGGTTTCCGGCAGCTCGGTCGACGACATGCGGCAATGTTACGAGACGATCACGCCGGAATCCCGGTGTTCGCCGTCATAGGCCGTATGGCGCGGGACACCCCCGGCTCCTACGCTCGGAGGGAGAGAAAGGGGGCCGGTATGAGAGTCGATCCCACGGACCCCGAGACCTTCGACGCGGAGGCCCGCGACGGCAGGAGCGCCGGGGCGGCCGACGAGGTCCCCGAGGCCGACGCCGCCGAGCAGCGCACGGAGGTACGCGGGGACCGTGACGAACCACTGACGCACATCGACCCGGACACGGCGAGCGAGGGGGACGCGGCCGACCAGGCGAGGGCGGTGGACCTGGGCGACGAAGAGGACTACCGCTGAGGTGGCGGGCCCGGCCCCGGGCCGCGGATTCCCGGCCGGGGGCCGGGGCAGGGCAGGTCATGGCGGTCCGGTCCGGCTTCCGTACGCGTCCGGTCCGTGAAATTCTGCCTCCTCACCACGCGCGGCCGGGTTACCCAAAAGTACGATGGCGGAGCGGCGCACCACGCGCACGGAACGAATTTTTGGGAGGCGGCGTGACAGCCATAGAGCAGACCGAGGCGGCGCGCCCGCGAGGCACCCGCCTGCCACGTCGCGCCCGGCGCAACCAGCTGCTGGGCGCCGCACAGGAAGTGTTCGTCGCGCAGGGGTACCACGCGGCCGCGATGGACGACATCGCCGAGCGGGCCGGCGTCAGCAAGCCGGTGCTCTACCAGCACTTCCCGGGAAAGCTGGAGCTGTACCTCGCCCTGCTGGACCAGCACTGCGAGTCGCTGCTGCTGGCCGTCCGTACGGCGCTGGCCTCGACCACCGACAACAAGCTGCGCGTCGAGGCGACGATGGACGCGTACTTCGCGTACGTGGAGGACGAGGGCGGCGCGTTCCGTCTGGTCTTCGAGTCCGACCTGACCAACGAGCCGGCGGTGCGCGAGCGCGTGGACCGGGTCGCCCTCCAGTGCGCCGAGGCGATCTCCGACGTGATCGCCGAGGACACCGGGCTCTCCAAGGAGGAGTCCATGCTGCTGGCGGTGGGGCTCGGCGGGGTCTCCCAGGTCGTCGCGCGCTACTGGCTCTCCAGCGAGTCGCAGATCCCGCGCGAACAGGCCGTGCAACTGCTCACCTCGCTGGCCTGGCGCGGTATCGCCGGCTTCCCGCTGCACGGGAGCGAACCGCACTGAGGCGTGCCGGTCCCGCCCGTGTTCGCTGCGGGCGTGCACCGCGGCGTCTTCGGGAAGGTCTCCCCGGGCTAGTGTGTGCTGCGTACAGCGCGGCTGGCCGCGCAACGCAGACCGTTCGGAGGGACATAGCCGTGGAGGTCAAGATCGGCGTGCAGCACACGCCCCGCGAGATCGTTCTGGAGAGCGGGCAGTCCGCCGAGGAGGTCGAGCGAGCCGTGTCCGCGGCGCTGGCCGGCAAGGCGCAGTTGCTCAGCCTCACGGACGACAAGGGGCGCAAGGTGCTCGTACCGGCCGAGCGGATCGCGTACGTGGAGATCGGTGAGCCGGCGGCGCGACGGGTCGGCTTCGGCAACCTGTAGCCGCTGCCGTCAACCGGCGGAAGGAGTGGCCCGGCGGGATATCCCGCCGGGCCACTTCGCGGTGGTGAGGGTTGTTCTCGGCGCACGACGGGTAGTGACGTGACGGGCCGACAGGTCCGGACCGCGTAGCAACCCACGGTGTGGTGAGGTGATCGGCAGTGATCCTGGAAATCCTCGGATCGGTCCTGCTCGGACTCGGTCTGTCATGGGCCGCCGCCCACCACCTGGCGGACCGGCTCCCCGCGCTCCGTACGGTGTACGCGGCAGGGCCCCTCGGCGCCCTCTTCGGCACGTATGTGACACACATGGCGCTCGGCGCCGGCCATGTCATGGCGACCCTGGTGGGTGCCCTGCTGGTGGCCTCGGTGCTGCTCTCGCTGCTGCTCCGCCCGGCGGGCCGGCCGCTGCACCGCGCCATACCGTCCTGACGCGGGCGGGAAGGCCCCGCCGGAGGGGCGAGCGGGTCAGGCGGCCAGTCCGAGCGCGGCCATCCGCTTCGTGTGCGCCTCGGTGATCCGGGAGAACATCCGGCCGACCTCCGCGAGGTCGAAACCGCCGGCCACCCCGCCCACTAGCATCGTGGAGAGCGCGTCCCGTTCGGCCACCACCCGCTGGGCCTGCGACAGCGCCTCGCCCATCAGACGGCGCGCCCAGAGCGCGAGCCGGCCGCCGACGCGCGGCTCCGCCTCGATCGCGGCGCGCACCTTCTCCACGGCGAAGTTGCCGTGCCCGGTGTCGTCCAGCACGGCCAGGACCAGCGCGCGGGTGTCGGTGTCCAGACGGGCGGCGACCTCGCGGTAGAAGTCACTGGCGATCGAGTCGCCGACGTACGCCTTGACCAGCCCCTCCAGCCAGTCCGAGGGGGCGGTCAGATGGTGGAAGTCGTCCAGGGCCTTGGCGAACGGCTCCATCGCCCCGGTGGGCTCGGCGTCGATCGCCCGCAGCCTGTCGTTCAACTGTTCGAAGTGATGGAATTCCGCCGCGGCCATCTTCGCCAGCGCCGCCTTGTCCGCCAGGGTCGGCGCGAGCTTGGCGTCCTCCGCGAGCCGTTCGAAGGCAGCCAGCTCCCCGTAGGCGAGCGCGCCCAGCAGGTCCACGACCGCCGCACGGTACTGCGGCTCGGCCGAGGCCGTCTCCCAGTCCTGGGCGGCGGTACCGGTCGGCGCGTCCGGCCCGGCCGACTCGGCCTCGGCCTGCTCTGATGCGGTGGATCCGGTCGATCCGGTCGGTTCCTCGGCTGCGGATGCGGGCGGTGTGGCGTTGTCGGGCGTCTCCATGAGGGGCACAATAGCCCGCTCCGCGCAGGGCGTAAGGGCCTGGTCAGACCCCGCCGTCACACCACCCCGGCGAATTCGCCCAACACACATGCGCGATTCCGGGGTACAGTGGTAATGAGCCTGCCGACTATTCGGCGGGCCATCGCATGTTTGACAGTGTTTGTACGAGGTCCGTTCTTCACGGACAGGCCCCAGAGGATGCCCGGTCGGTGGCCCGATCGGCTCCGACCCCGACCGCCCTCCGCGCGGACCGTGCGCACAGCAGCGTACGCCCGCAGATGAGGGGCCCCCTCAGCGGCATGAGCGCTCTGAGCGACGGCAGTGGTCCCGCGCCATCCGGCCAATCCACGGCCGGCCGAGTACCCAGGTGCGGTACGACCCCCAGCGTTCGCCTCACGCCGCGTCTCACAGAAGAGGCAGCACCCTGACTACGACTTTCCGAGAACTCGGAATCCTCCCCGAGACAGCCGAAGCGCTTGAAGCCGTCGGCATCCTGTCTCCGTTCCCCATCCAGGAGATGACCCTCCCCGTCGCGCTGTCGGGCAAGGACGTCATCGGACAGGCCAAGACCGGCACGGGCAAGACGCTCGGCTTCGGCCTCCCGCTGCTGGAGCGTGTCACCGTCCCCGCGGACGTCGAGTCCGGCCGGGCCACGCCCGAGCAGCTCACCAACGCCCCGCAGGCCCTGGTGGTCGTCCCCACCCGCGAGCTGTGCCAGCAGGTCACCAACGACCTGCTGACCGCCGGCAAGGTCCGTAACGTACGCGTCCTCGCGATCTACGGCGGCCGGGCCTACGAGCCGCAGGTCGAGGCCCTCAAGAAGGGCGTCGACGTGATCGTCGGCACCCCCGGCCGACTGCTGGACCTGGCGGGTCAGCGCAAGCTGGACCTCTCGCACGTCCGCGGGCTCGTCCTCGACGAGGCCGACGAGATGCTGGACCTGGGCTTCCTGCCCGACGTCGAGCGGATCATCCAGCTCCTGCCGCCCAAGCGCCAGACCATGCTGTTCTCCGCGACGATGCCCGGTGCGGTGATCGGCCTCGCCCGCCGCTACATGTCGCAGCCGACGCACATCAGCGCCACCTCGCCGGACGACGCGGGCGCGACCGTCGCCAACACGACCCAGCGGGTCTACCGCGCCCACTCCATGGACAAGCCCGAGATGGTCGCGCGGATCCTCCAGTCCGAGGGCCGCGGCCTCGCCATGATCTTCTGCCGTACCAAGCGCACGGCCGCCGACATCGCCGACCAGCTCGCCCAGCGCGGCTTCGCCTCCGGCGCGGTCCACGGCGACCTGGGCCAGGGCGCCCGCGAGCAGGCGCTGCGCGCCTTCCGCAACGGCAAGGTGGACGTGCTGGTCTGCACGGACGTCGCCGCGCGCGGTATCGACGTCGAAGGTGTGACGCACGTCATCAACTACCAGTCGCCGGAGGAGGAGAAGACCTACCTCCACCGCATCGGCCGTACCGGCCGCGCGGGGGCGTCCGGTACGGCGGTGACACTCGTCGACTGGGACGACATCCCACGCTGGCAGCTCATCAACAAGGCGCTGGACCTCGGCTTCCCCGACCCGCCGGAGACGTACTCCACCTCCCCGCACCTCTTCGAGGAGCTGAACATCCCGGCCGGCACCAAGGGTGTCCTGC
Source organism: Streptomyces sp. NPDC096310 (assembly GCF_044763125.1). Classification (NCBI taxonomy): domain Bacteria; kingdom Bacillati; phylum Actinomycetota; class Actinomycetes; order Kitasatosporales; family Streptomycetaceae; genus Streptomyces; species Streptomyces sp. NPDC096310. The sequence continues at coordinate 453,257 of NZ_JBIWFO010000004.1, forward strand.
CGCGCGCCGAGCGGACGCGCGCCGGGCTCTCGGCCGAGCAGGTCGAGGACCTGGGCGAGACCGGTGGCCGCGGCCGCAGGTCCGCGCCGGCCGCCGCGCCCGTACGCGAGGAGCGTCCGGCCCGTACGCGCACGCCGCGCCAGCGCCGCCGCACCCGTGGCGGTACGAACCTGGACGCGCCGGCGGCGCCGGCCGCCACCGCCCCGGCGGTCGCGGCACCGGCCGAGGCGCCGGAGCCGCAGTTCCAGACGGCCGTGGTCGACCTCCCGGTGGAGCCGCGCACCCCGCGCCGCCGTCGGCGCACCCGCGCCGGTGCCGGTGCCGGTGCGGAGACGGCCTCCCCGGAGACCGTGGTGGCGGACGCCGTCGCCGAGGCCCCGGCCGTGGCGGAGCCGGAGGCGGAGGTGGCGCCCAAGCCGCGCCGCCGCCGTACCCGCGCCGTGAAGCCGGAGACGGAGGCCCCCGTGGTGGCCGAGGCGGCCGTGGCGGCCCCCGAGGCCCCGGTCGTGGCGGAGCCGGCCGCGGAGGCGCCCGCCGAGGAGCCCAAGCCGCGCCGCCGTACCCGCGTCACAAAGGCGAAGGCCACCGAGGCTCCGGCCGCGGAGGCCGGCGAGGCCACCGAGGCCCCTGTGGTCACCGATGCCCCGGAGGCCGAGGAGCCCAAGCCCCGGCGCCGTACCCGCGTCGCCAAGCCGAAGACCGAGACGCCGGAGAACGCCGAGAAGGCCGAGAAGCCTGAGAAGACGGTCAAGGCCGTCAAGGCGGTCAAGGCCACGAAGACGGTCAAGGCGGTCAAGGCCACCGAAGCCGTCGCCGAGGCGCCCGGCACGGAGCCGGAGCCGGAGGCGGAGCCCAAGCCGCGCCGCCGCCGCGCCCGTACGACCACGGCGAAGACCGCCCAGGACCAGCCCGACGAGAGCTGAGCCGAGCCGCACCCGCCCAGGCGCCCCGACCGGCGCCGCCCAGTGACACCGCCGATGGCCCGACGCCCCGCACTCAGGGGGTGCCGGGCCATCGGCGGTTCCGGGCCCCCACGCGTCACGGGGGTGGCACACGGACCGCGCCCGTACCCGGTTAGCCTCGTCGCATGAGTCGGCCGCCCACCTTCACCCCGCCCCCCTGCGCCCGCGCCCGTACGCTCGCCACCCGGCGCGGACGGTTCGCCGTCCTCGACGCGCGGCCGGCCGGGGAGCCGCACGGGACCGTGCTGATGCTGCCCGGGTTCTCCGGCAGCAAGGAGGACTTCGTCGCGCTGCTCGAACCGCTCGCGGAGGCCGGGTACCGAACCGTCGCCGTGGACGGCCGCGGCCAGTACGAGACCGATGGTCCCGACACCCAAGAGGCGTACACCCGAGGCGAGTTGGCCGCCGACGTACTGGCACAGGCGGCGGCGCTCGACACCCCCGTCCATCTGCTCGGGCACTCGCTCGGCGGCCAGATCTCCCGTGCGGCGGTGCTGCTCGACCGGGACCCGTTCCTCTCGCTGACGCTGATGTCCTCGGGGCCCGCCGAGGTCGCCCCCGGCCAGCGGGAGCGGATCAAGCTGCTCAGCGACACGCTCGCGGTCATGACCATGGCCCAGGTCTGGGACGTGATGCGGACGATGGAGCCCCCGGAGGATGTCTCCACCCCCGGCAACCGCGCCGATCTGCGCGAACGCTGGGTGCGCACCAGCCCCGCGCAGCTCGTCGCGACCGGCGCGCAGCTCAGCGCGGAGCCGGACCGGGTGGCCGAGCTGGCGGGCGTGCAGCGGCTGCCGCTGCATGTGATCTCCGGCGAGCGGGACGATGTGTGGCCGGTGCCGCTGCTGGACACCATGGCGCGGCGGCTCGGGGCCCGCAGGACCGTCATCGGGGGCGCCGAGCACTCCCCCAACACCGACCGGCCGGCGGAGACGGCGGCGGCACTGGCCGACTTCTGGGACAGCCTCTACTGACGCCGTCCGCCGACGCGGGCGCACAGACCGCCCGCCCGCGTCAGTACTGGGCCTGAAGGTGCTGCCAGAAGCCGTCCCGCAGCGACCGGCGCAGCATGGCGTGGCCCCGCAGCGACCGCTGGAGCAGCTTCTCCGCCTCGATCAGCAGGTCCTGGTCGACCGGTCCCGGCAGATAGGGATGGCCCGGCAGCAGCTCCGCCAGGGCCTCCCTGCCCCGCTCGGCCAGCCAGGTCGCTGCGATCTGCGCGCCGATGAACCGGACCTGGTCGCGGGAGGGCGGCGGCTCACCCTCGTGCTCGTACGTGGTGACCGGCCGCCTGGTGACGTACGGCTTGCAGAACTCCAGGTCGAAAGTGCGCTGACTGTCGACCTCCCAGAGCAGGGGCTCGGCCTGGTTGCGCCCCTCGCCCGCCTCGATGCCCCAGAGGTGGACCCGGGCGCCGTACCCCTGCGCCGCCTCGACGGCCGACACCAGGTCCTCGTCGCCGCCGACCAGGGCGGCGTCGCTGATGGCGCGGTGCCGGGCGAGCGATTCGAGGTCGGTGCGGATGAGCGAGTCGACGCCCTTCTGCTGGTTGTTGGCGTTGAGGTTGCCGAGCCGGACCTTGACGTCGGGCAGTTCGGCGATGGACTGCTGTTCGGAGGTGTGGATCCGGCGTCTCGCACCGTCGTACCAGTAGACGCGGAGCAGTCTGCTGTCCGCGAAGATGATGCGCGCCTTGTCGATGAACGCCTCGATGAGTCCTTCGGCGTCGAGGTCGAAGGAGCGCCGGTCCTCGGTACCCGCCACCAGCAACCCGGCCGCAGCATAGACGTAACCGGCGTCGACGAAGATGGCATGGGTGGAGGGGGTCTTCGCCACCTCGGCGACCATGCGCTGGAGCAATGCGTTGGTGCGCTCCAGCCGGGCGCCGATCGCGTTGATCTCTGCGTTGATCTCTGCCTCGTTCATATGCCGTTCGTTCTCCGTGGAGGACACCTTACCCATCGGTAGTTAGTCTCTCAAAAGTTTTCTTTAGCGTAGGGAATGTTTGCAGAGGGCAAGCCGTTGAGAGGGATGTACCTGCCCGCCATATAACCAACGACGGAGTTGCCCGTCACTCACCAGTTCTCCAGCAGGAGGATCAGACGAAGGGAGAAGCCTTGCGCTTCGAAATCATGCGACTCGACGACGTCGACGGCTCGGCCGTGGACAGCACCGTTGTGGACGCCGCCTCCGTCAACCGGATAGTGCAGCAGGCCGCGGCGATGGGCCAGCGCATCTATATCCGCCCGGCCGAATCCCCGGCCTCGTAACCTTTCCGGCTCTCCAGGATTTCACGCGACACGTTCACGCGACGACTTCGCGCGACGCACGAAGCGCCCCCGTACGGATCACCCGTACGGGGGCGCTGCCCGTTGCCGGGGACCTCAGCGGCCCCGGGCCTCACGCGGCCTGGACGACCCGGGTGACGCCGTTGATGATCTGCTGCACGGCGATGGCCGAGAGCATCATCCCCGCGAGCCGGGTGACCAGCACCACCCCGCCGTCCCTGATCACCCTGATGATCAGCAGCGAGTAGCGCATCGTCAGCCAGAGCACCACGTGCATCGCGGCGATCGCCGCCCAGACCGAGAGCTGGCCCGCGGCGCCGTCGGCGTGCTGGACGGCGAGGATGACGGAGACGATCGCGCCGGGCCCCGCGAGCAGCGGCATGCCCAGCGGTACGAGCGCCACATTGACGTCCTTGGTCTGCTGCGGCTCGTCGGTCTTGCCGGTCAGCAGGTCCAGCGCGATGAGCAGCAGGAGCAGCCCTCCGGCGATCATCAGGGCCGGTACGGAGACATGGAGGTAGTCCAGGATCTGCTGGCCGAGCAGCCCGAAGACGGTGATCACCCCGAAGGCGACGGCCACCGCCTGCCAGGCCATGGCGCGCTGGACCTTGGCGGGGCGCCCGGAGGTCAGGGCGAGGAAGATCGGGGTGATCCCGGGCGGGTCCATGATCACAAAAAGGGTGAGAAAGAGGGATCCGAAGACAGCGAAATCGAACACAGTGAGGCCCTGAGGAAGAAGAAGCGGGGGAACGGAGCACGGCGGTGGCGGCCGACCGGGCAGGCGGAGAGCGGAGAACCAAGGACCGGAGCCGGCAGCGGGCAGCCGCCGGCGGGCCGACCGGTTACGCCGGGAAATACGCCGGACGTACGGCAGCGCCGCGCTACGGCGGCGGTACGGCGGAACCCTTACGCGTGTCCGCCCGTACCCGGCACCGGGAAGGCACCGGAGGCGCGCCGGGTGATCTCGCCGTAGATCTCCGGGTCGGTGGTACAGGCGCCCAGCTCCACGGACTTGCGGGTGCCGTGGTAGTCGCTGGAGCCGGTGGTGAGGAGCCCGAGTTCGGCGGCGAGCCCGCGCAGCCTGGCGCGGGTCGGCCCGTCGTGGTCCATGTGATCGACCTCGATACCGTCGAGCCCTGCGACGGCGAGCCGCGCGACGGCCGACTCGGGCACGACCTCGCCGCGCTTGACGGCCTGCGGATGGGCGAAGACGGTGACGCCGCCCGCGGCCTTGACGAGGCGGATCGCCGCGAAGGGGTCGAGTTCGTGCTTCTCGGCGTAGGCGCGTCCGCCGTTCGCCAGCCACTGCGGCGTGAAGGCGTCGGAGACCGTCTCGACGACGCCCAGTTCGACGAGGGCGGTGGCGATGTGGGGCCGGCCCAGGGAGGCGTCACCGGCGATCCGGGCGACCTGCTCCCAGGTGATCGGGACGCCCAGCTCCTGGAGCTTGGCGACCATGGTGCGGGCGCGCGGTACCCGGTCGTCCCGTACCAGCTCGCGCTCGCGCAGGAAAGCGGGCTCGTCCGGGTCGAAGAGATACGCGAGCAGATGCAGCCCGACGCCGTCGAGCCGGCAGGACAGCTCGGCGCCGGTGACCAGGGTGAGCGGCCGGTCGAGCCCCGGGAGCGCGGCGATCGCCTCGGCGTGGCCGCGGGTGGAGTCGTGGTCGGTCAGCGCGACGACGTCGAGCCCGGCGGCCGCGGCGTTACGGACCAGTTCGGCGGGGGTGTCGGTGCCGTCCGAGGCGGTGGAGTGGGTGTGCAGATCGATACGCACGACGCGGACTCCGGGGCTCGGGACGGGCAGGGTGTAAGGACCCTGGGGGACGCTCAAGGATAACGGCAGCCGTCCCCCGTCCCGTACGCCCCCCGCACGCCCCCCGTAACACCTCCGAGCGCCCGGCCCGGCGCTCTCGGTCGAGCAGCCCTCTCAGTTCCCTCTCAGTTCCCTCTCAGTTGAGCAGCCGGGGGGAGAGCGCGCCGCAGGGCAGCAGTTCCATCTCCGTGCCCGCTTCCCGCAGATCGGTCAGGACGAGTTCGTCATAGAGCAGCAGCCCCGACTGCTCGGGCCAGACGACCGCCCACAGCCAGAGTCCGAGCGCCTCGCCCACGAAGACGGCGCGGTCCTGCGGTGCCTGCGGGAGGTGCCAGAGCGGGGTGGGCCGGCCGGCGGCCAGGAGTTTGGTCTGCGGTGGTTCGTCGACACTGATCATGGCCCCCGGGTCGGGGCCCTCGATCCCCGCGTAACGCGCCCCGAGCCCGACGCCCAGCTCCTCGGCGATCAGCAGCAGCTCACCGCTGCCGCCGAGCGGCCCTGGACCCGAACAGGCCACGACGGTGGCCCGGCCGCCGCTGCGGTCGTCGCCCGCGTACGCCACGCCGGTGAACAGCCAGCCGACGGGCAGCGGCCAGGGCATCCAGACCGGGACCCGCGCACGGTGCACCACGACACCGAGGGCCTCGACGCTGGGCGGTATCACGGGCTGGAGCGGATACACGGTGCCGTGCACGTCGCACTGCCAGGAGTCGGCGAAGAGACCGGGCGCCCTGACCCGGCCACCGCACTTCGGGCAACTGGGTTCGCCCCTCATAGCGCCCCACGGTCCTCCGCGACCGTCGTCGCGTCAAGGACGATCACCCGTCCGGCCCGAGGTGTCACGGAGCGGGGTAGATGCAGCTTGCACTTATTAGCTCGGCTAACTTAATATGTGCATACACCACCCATCCAGCCGTCCCTCCAGTCGGAGAGCGAGGAGACCCCTCATGCGCGCAGAGCCGGGCGAAGCAGGCCGAGAAGATCCGTTCGACGAGGGGGCGTCCGGGCTGTTGCACCAGCCCAAGGCCGTCTGGGCCACGGCCGGAGCCTCCGTCGTCGCCTTCATGGGCATCGGGCTCGTCGACCCGATCCTGCCGTCCATCGCCAAGGGACTCGACGCCTCCGCGAGCCAGGTCTCCCTCCTCTTCACCTCCTACTTCCTGATCACCGCCGTCGCCATGCTGCTCACCGGCTGGGTCTCCAGCCGGATCGGCGGACGGGCCACCCTGCTCGTGGGCCTGGCTCTGGTCGTCGTCTTCGCCGGACTCTCCGGTACGTCGTCCTCCGTAGCGGAACTGGTCGGCTTCCGGGCCGGCTGGGGCCTCGGCAACGCGCTCTTCGTCTCCACCGCGCTCGCCGTCATCGTCGGCGCGGCGGCCGGGGGCTCGGCGGCGGCCATCCTGCTGTACGAGTCGGCGCTCGGCCTCGGTATGGCCTGCGGGCCACTGCTCGGCGCGCTCCTCGGCGACGCGAGCTGGCGCTACCCCTTCTTCGGCACCGCCGCGCTGATGGCGATCGGCTTCGTCTGCATCACGGCGTTCCTCAAGGAGCAGCCCAGGCCCGCGCGGAAGACCTCGCTCCTCGACCCGATCAGGGCGCTGGGCCACGGCGGGCTCGCGTCGGCCGCCGCCGCCGCGTTCTTCTACAACTACGCGTTCTTCACGGTCCTGGCGTTCACGCCCTTCGTACTCGACATGTCGCCGTACCGCTCGGGCGCGGTCTTCTTCGCCTGGGGCCTGCTGCTCGCGGTCTTCTCCGTCCTGGTGGCGCCCCGCCTCCAGGCGCGCTTCGGCTCGCTGCGGGTGCTGGGCGGCTCGCTCGTCCTGCTCGCCGCGGACCTGGTGGTGCTCGGGTACGGGAACCACACCGCGGCCGTCGCCGGCACGGTGGTCTCCGGCGCCTTCATCGGCCTGAACAACACCGTCTTCACCGAACTGGCGCTCGGTGTCTCGGACGCGCCCCGGCCGGTGGCGAGCGCGGGCTACAACTTCGTCCGCTGGTTCGCCGCGGCGGCGGCGCCCTTCCTCGCGCCGAAGATCGAGGAGTGGACCAACGTCCATGTCCCGTTCCTGGTGGCGGCGGGGGCGGCGGTCACCGGCGCCGTCGTCGTGGGGGTACGGCGCACCGCGCTGAGCCACCGGGCCGAGGAACTGCGCCCCGCGCACGCGACGGAGGACGGCGTCGGGGTCTTCGCCAACTGACCGTCACGCATGCCGTCACGAGTACGGATACGGGTGCCGGTACGCGTACGAGTACGGGTCCGGGTCAGTCCAGCGCGACCGAACGCCGCAGCGGATCACGCAGATCCGTACCGCGCGCGAGCCAGCGCTCCTCCAGCGCCGCCGCGCCCCTGACCCGCTTCCACGCCGCCTCGTTGGGCGTCATCGGCAGCAGCGGCAGGAACCGTACGGGCTCCAGGGGCGCGTCCAGCTCCAGGTCCGGCACCAGCCCACCGGGCTCCCCCACCAGTACGGAGTGGAACGGCGCCTCCGGCCACAGCGGCCCGCCCACGTCGAGCGAACCGCCCGGCGCCACCACCACGCCCTCGACCTGCGGCGAAGCGGCCAGCACCGCGAGGGTACGGAGCACCTGGTCGGTGTCGGCGAGCCCGGCGCGTACGGAGAGGACCAGCTCGGCGCGCGGGCCGAACGGCTGGGGCGCCGCGAAGCGGCTCAGTGAGGGGTGGCGGTCGGGCGAGGGGCCGGCCTCATCGGCGAGGAGCTCGGACGGGTCGGCCATCGGCTGCGCGGACATCCCGAGCGTGGCGTACCGCACGACGTCGGAGCCGTCCAGGAAGCGCAGGACCTCGATACGGTCGGTGCCCAGAAAGGTCACCGCGGCGCGCGCGTCCGGTTCCCCCAGGGCCGTGCGGAGCCGCGCCTCGACCAGGGCGAGAATTTCTTCCATACGGCGAGCATAGATCGCGTAAGGATTGGGCAAGAGGTCAGTTTGGCCCTGAGGCTGCTGATAGGCTAGGCCGCCGGTCGGGACAGCACGCAGAAGCGTCGCTCTCCAGTCCCGACGACACGTCATCCCCCACGGGGGACAGACTGGAGGAGGTGGGGCTGCGGTGGACCGAAGTCACCCGGCCAGTACCAGCCGCTCTTCCGCCCGCGCCGCGTCGCGTCCCTCCCGGTGAACTGAGACCTTCTCGGTGCACTGACACTTCCGGGACCCGCCGACCGCCCGCCGCACCGGGCCCGGCCATGGCATCTCGCACGACGGAAGAGCACTTCTCGATCGCCGGTGTTTATTCCTGTCATTAGCGAACGCCGTCACCGCGCGCCCCGCGGTGCCGCCCGCTTTGCGGACGTCACTCAACACGTCCCCATTCCGGGCTGTGCCACGCTCCCGCCGACGGCCTCTCCGTAGAGGAGCCCCGCCATGTCGATGATCCGTGACCTGCGCGCAGCGGTCCGCCCGTCCCTGCGCAAGAGCAACACCGCCTACGGCACGTACGACGGCTACGACGCCACCCGTGACCCCTCCGCCTCCAGCGCGGTCGTCGACTGCGCGGTCTACCGCGACGGCCGGCGCGTCAGGGAGGACCCCTGCCTGACCCCGCGCGAGGCGATGCTGCGCGTCCGCGAGGGCGGCGGCTTCGCCTGGATCGGACTGCACGAGCCGACCGAGGCGGAGTTCGCGGGCATCGCGGCCGAGTTCGGGCTGCACCCGCTGGCGGTGGAGGACGCGGTCCACGCGCACCAGCGGCCCAAGCTGGAGCGGTACGACGACACGCTGTTCACCGTCTTCAAGACGATCCACTACGTGGACCACGCCGAACTGACCGCGACCAGCGAGGTGGTCGAGACCGGTGAGGTGATGTGCTTCACCGGCCGGAACTTCGTGATCACCGTCCGGCACGGCGGCAAGGGCTCGCTGCGCAGCCTCCGCCACCGCCTGGAGTCCGACAGCGAACTGCTGGCCAAGGGCCCCTCGGCGGTGCTGCACTCCATCGCCGACCATGTCGTGGACGGGTACATCGCGGTGGCGGCGGCCGTGCAGGACGACATCGACGAGGTCGAGATCGATGTCTTCTCCGCCCCGGCCAAGGGCGGCTCGCGCGGCGCGGACGCCGGCCGTATCTACCAGCTCAAGCGCGAGGTGCTGGAGTTCAAGCGCGCGGTCTCCCCGCTGCTGCGGCCGATGCAGTTGCTGAGCGAGCGGCCGATGCGGCTGATCGAACCCGACATCCAGAAGTACTTCCGCGACGTCGCCGACCACCTCGCCCAGGTGCACGAGGAGGTCACCGGCTTCGACGAACTCCTGAACTCGATCCTCCAGGCCAACCTGGCGCAGGCGAGCGTCGCGCAGAACGAGGACATGCGCAAGATCACTTCATGGGCGGCGATCATCGCCGTACCGACGGCGGTCTGCGGGGTGTACGGCATGAACTTCGACCACATGCCGGAGCTGAAGTGGCGGTTCGGCTACCCGCTGGTCCTCGGCGTCATCATCACGACGTGCGTGATGATCCACCGCACGCTCAAGCGCAACGGCTGGCTCTGAGGCTCCGGCCGGGAAGGCCGCCCGTGGCTGCCGAGCACCCCGGTGACGGCGGCTCAGCTCGTGAGGAGACGGCTGTCGAAGCCTCGGCGAGGAGGGCTTCGTACGCGGCACGCACGTCCTCCGGAACGTACCGGCCGGGCCAGGTCGTGGCCCTGGACACCACGGCCCTGCCGGTCATGGTCCGCGACGGGGCCTTCGGCGACCCGGTCAAACCCTCACCTGCGCCCTGGAGTATCACGTCGTACCGAACGGGGCAGGCCCGGCGGCGGTCGCGCGGCCGGAGACCGGGCCGGCCGAGGAAGCCGGCAGTCGGCTCACAACTGACCACCGCCTCGCCTTCTCCCACTCACACTCGGCTGGGATCCGGCCGGGTCGTCTCACCGAACGTCCAGCAGCACCTTCCCCTGCGCGCGGCGCCGGTCGAGTTCGAGCAGAGCCTGCGATGCCTGCGCCAGCGGGAAACGCCGCCCGAGCACGGGCTGAAGCTTGCCGGCCCGCAGGAGCGGCAGGAGCGCGGCCCACTGCTCCTGCAGATAGGAAGGCCGCTCCTCCCAGAACGCGCCCCAGCCGACCCCCAGGACGCTGAGGTTGTCGCGCATGAGGCTGTCGACGTTGATCTGGGCAACGTCGCCGCCCGTCGAGCCGATGACCAGAAGGCGGCCCTCGCGCGTGAGGCTGCGCAGCGAGCCGTGGGGGCGGGGGGCGGCCCCCCCGGGCCCCCCCCCCGCCACCCCCCCCACCCCCCCCCCCACCCCCCCCCCCGGCCCCCACGCGGCGGCGCCGGCGCCCCCCC
>NZ_JBIWFO010000004.1:463633-598891 GCF_044763125.1 Streptomyces sp. NPDC096310
GGGCGGGGCGGCCCGCCCCCGCGCGCCGGGCGCGCCCCCCCCCGCCCCCACGACGATGTCAACGCCGCAATCACCGGTCAGTTCCCGCACCGTGTCCTCGAAGGCGTCGGCCAGGACGACCTCGTCGGCGCCGGCGGCCTTCGCCGTATCGGCCTTGCCTGGTTCGGACACGACCGCGATCACCCTGGCGTCCAGCGCGGCGGCCAACTGCACAGCAGCGGTGCCGACCCCGCCGGCGGCCCCGTGCACCAACACCGTGTCGCCCGGCTTCAGCCGCGCCCGGCGTACCAGGCCGAAGTGCATGGTCAGATAGTTCATGGGCAAGGCCGCGCCGGCGTGGAAGGACACGTTGTCGGGGAGCGGGAAGACCGCCGTCGGCGGTGCGGCCACCGTCTCGGCGTATCCGCCGACCCCGGGGAAGGCCGCGACCCGCTGCCCGGCCGTCAGGCCGCTGTCCAAGGGCGCGGACCGGACGATCCCGGCGACTTCGGTGCCCGGGATGAAGGGCAGCGTCCGCTGCAGGTGATACTCACCGCGGCTCCGCAGAACCTCCGGGAACGTCACGCCGGCAACGTGCACGTCGATGACGACCGACTCGGCACCGACCGTCGGTTCATCGACTTCGGCGACCTCTATCGCGGTGGGGCCCTTGAGGCTGGTGATGTGGATAGCACGCATGGAGGCTCCTGGAACAGGACAACAGGCTGGCAGGACGCAGTTACTTTTCGCAACTCGGTACTCTTTGAGAACCGCGACCATCGTGGTGCACCAGCCGCACCCTGAGCAATAAGGCACTTTCCGGTGTCTCGGTTCCCTGGAGGTAACGGATGCCCTCGACGGGTAGCCAGTCGCAGCAGGACGCGGGCAGGGCCCGCGTCGTCCTCGGCATGGTCGGGGACAAGTGGTCGCTCCTGGTCGTGTGCCGCCTCGATCAGGGGCCGCGCCGTTTCACCGAACTCAAGCGAGCCGTCGACGGGATCAGCCAGCGCATGCTCACGGTGACCCTGCGGAGCCTGGAGCGGGACGGCATCGTGACCCGCACCGTCCACAACGTCATGCCGCCTCACGTCACCTACGCGCTCACCCCGATGGGCACAACGCTCTACGAAGCCGCCGCACCCCTCCTGAAGTGGACCACCGAGCACCTGGCGCACATCGACGACGCCCGTGCGGCGTACGACGCCCGCGCCGATACCCCGCCCCCGCGTCCGTCACACATCACACCTGACCTTTGACACCTCCAGCTCAGCGCCGACGACTCCGAGCACGCGGCGAACGACCTCCGGCTCACCACCCCATCCCCGCCAACAAGGCCAAGAGGGGAACCGGACCACCAGACTTCGACACACGTGTGCCCCGGAGGCAGCCACCTCCGGGGCACACGTACCGCTATGAGAAACCCGTCAGTTCAGCGCGCGGAAGCCCGGCATCCCGGTGCCGACCGTCACCCCACTGCCCTTGATGTCCGGGTAGAACAGCAGGTCACCCGCCGCGTTCGTGGACCAGACCGCCGGCTTGCCGTCGCCCGCGACGTTCGGGACCGCGGTGAGCAGGGGGCGGTTGGCGGGGGTCCAGCCGGTGCCTATGGCCGTGCGCTGGGGGCCGGAGCCCAGGCCCTCGCCGTTCGGGCCCGTGCCCGCGTACAGGAACAGTTCGCCCGTGTCCTTCTTGCGGGCGACCAGGTCGACGCGGCCGTCGCCGGCCGTGTCGCCGGGGGCGGCGAGGTCGTAGTTGGACCAGCTTCCGTCGCCGATCAGGACCGGCGGCTGGTCGATGAAGTCGTCCAGGTAGTAGACGTAGTCGTCGAGGTAGCCGGACGGTGAGCCGAAGTAGAGCCAGAGCTGGTCGCCCTGCTTGACCAGCAGGTCCGGGTAGCCGGGGCGGTCGTCGGGGCCGATGACGCCGTCGCCGTCGAGGTCGAGCGGTCCGTCGACGTCACCGATCGCCAGGATCTGGTCGGCGCCCTGCCAGTGGTCGTTCTCGGCCTCCCAGACCCGCAGTTCGCGCTTGTCCGTCTCGTCGGCGGCGCCCGAGCCGTCGTTGGGGTGGACCCAGAGACGGTCGCGGCCCACGGCCGCGTCGCCGGCCAGGGTGATCAGGTCCTCGTAGCCGTCGTCGGTCCAGTCGCCGCGCCGCGTCGTCTTCGTCGCGGCGTAACGGCCCGCCGGGGAGGCGGCGCGGTCGGCCTTCACGGCCTTGCCGGTGCCGTCGCCGAAGTAGCGCTGGAGGGTTCCGGCGGCGTCGACCGCCCACAGGTCGGGGTGGCCGTCGCCGTTGAGGTCGCCCGCCTTGTCGGCGACCTTGGCGCCGTTGGCGTAGAAGAGGTAGGCGCGGGTGTCGGAGCGGTTGCCCGCGCGGTCGAGGCTGCGTACGTAGAGCTGGTGCGCGCCCGCCTTGGTGGGCGTGAGCTCGATGGTGACGCTGCCGCCGAGGGCGCCGGGCGCGCGGGTCGTGATCGCCGGGTCGATCGTCGACCAGAACTCGTACGAGGCGATGTCGGTGGCGGCGCCGGGGCCGACGGTGAAGGTGCCCGGGGCGCGGACCGTGCCGGTGTCGACGGGCCAGCCGGCGGTGCCGTCCGGGAACTGCTGGGAGGTCACGCTCGGCGGGGTGCTGGGACGGTCGGGCAGATAGACGAAGCGGCAGCCGGGGGCGCCCTCCGTCGGGTTCCAGTCGCTGGTCAGCGAGGTGTCACCGGCCTGCACCTTCCAGGAGAAGTTCCCGTCGGCCGTGGAGACATGGGCCTTCAGGGTGGCCTTGGGGATGGTGACCCGGGCGACGGAGCCCGAGGTGATGGCGACCGTCTGGTTGACGATCAGGACGCCCTTGGGATCGGCGCTGGGGTGGTGGCCGGTCGCCCAGAGGTGGAACTTCATCTGGACCGTCCCGCCGTCCGGGTCGGTGCCCTTCGCCGTGAGCTGGACGTCGGTGTCGCCGATCAGACCGTACGGCGCGGTGTTGCCGCAGCCGGCCGCGTTCTTGGTGCTGGGAACGGTGTCGAGCGCGGACGGCACCGCCGGCGGCGTGTTGTACTCGGTGCTCAGGACGGCGGTGGCGGCGTCGAACTTCTTCCAGCCGTTGGTGTCCGTCGTGCTGGCCTGGAGGCTGAGCGTCATCGTCGGCCAGTTGGAGGCCGCCGCCTTCACGGCGTTGCCCTTGACGCCGAACTCCAGGTTGCCCGCCGGGCAGCCGCTGCCCCAGCCCTTGGCGTCGGTCACGGTGGCGAGCAGCGCGCCGAGCGTGGGCTGCTTGGCCCAGGTGGTGGCGGAGCTGATGGGGTTGGAGGCGTACAGGTACACCGGCTTCTTGGTGCAGGACCAGGAGTGGGTGTTCTTGATCCGGAACGTGGAGTTCACGATCGACTTGCCGGAGAGGTTGCGGGTGTCCATCGTGAAGTACGAGAACCAGGTGCCGCCGGTCTCGTCCTCATGGCCGACCCGCGCGACGTTGTCCGACTTGTTCCAGTAGCTGGTGGTCGGGTAACTCTTCGCGACCGAGGTCCAGTTGTTCCGCCCGCCGGAGACGTACGGGTCGATGTGGACCGGGAAGACCGTGTCGGGCGCGCTGAACAGCCCCTGGTCGGGCGTCAGCTTGAGGGCGCCGCCCTCGACGACGGCGGGTACGGCGCTCTCCTTGGCGCCGGCCGCCGGGGCGAAACCTTCCTCCTCGATGGCCGGGGCCTGCTGGGCGGTCCGCTTGGCGGCGGATCCGGCGGATCCGGCGGATCCGGTGGCGGCGGTGGAGCCGGTGGCCGCGAGCGCCGCGCCGAGCGAGGCCGCACCCTTGGGCTCCTGCCCCGTGGCGACCCCGGAGCTGTCCCACATGACCGGGGTCGGCGCGGCGAAGACGTTCTGCCCCGCCGGGTCGACGGCGGTGAGGTTGCCCGCCGCGTCGGTACGGGCCCGTACCCCGTCGGTCTCCATCGGGAAGGTCAGCCGCTCCAGCCGGGGATCGGCGGCGGCCTCCCGGTCCTTGACGACCAGGACCTGCTGGAAGCCGACGACACCGGCGCGCAGCTTCAGGTCGACACCGGGAAGCACCTCGGGGTACGTCGCGGTGTCACCGTCGAGTTCGGGCCTGGGGAGCGTGCCCTGCCAGTCCAGCGACATGGTGCGCCCGTGCTGCCCGATGGTGGCCATCACCGCGTCGCCGCCGCCGGAGAACTCCAGTCCGACGGAGGTGGCGCGCGGCCGTACCGTGCCGTCGGCGTGCCGCACCAGCGTCGGATCGGCCGTCACCAGGCGGCCGTTCTGGCGGACCCGGATCGGGACGATATGGGTCTCCTGGGTGAAGGAGCCCGAGGGATTGGCGTACGTGGTGGAGAACTCACCGCGCTCCGCGACCACTTCGACCTGTTCCCCGGTCGCGGCCGCCTTCTTGAGGGCGCGCTCGGCCGGCGTGCTCTGCCCGGCCGGCCTGTCGGCGGCGGAGCCGCCGGCGGCCGTGGCAGGTACGGCGGCGAGCGGTATGACGGCGCCGGCCAGGCCGGTGGCGACGGCGGCGGCGATCAGCGGGCGCCATCGCGCCCGGCGTCTGCGCAGCCGTGGTTGAAGTGACAAGACGTTTCCTCCCCGAAGCCCCGGCGGTCTCCGTACGCGTCTCGCGGAGCGGTGACCGGGGGGGCCCAACAGCCTTTGTGAATGAACGGTGATGACGAACGAAAGGAGAGTAAAGCGCACCCCAGTGATGAATTAGTCGGGCATCTTACGGCAATACCGACATTCCGCTTGTGCAAATCAGAACAGAAGCGATCAGATATGCCCCCTTTAGCTGTGCTTTACGTAGCTCTTAGGCACGTATTCTCCACACGCGGTTATCAACATCACCACTAGGGGGCTTCCGTGAACGACCCTTCGAGCCGTGCCGTGCACAGCCGGCACAGATCGAGACCAACACGTCGAAGAAGGTGGACGAAAACCACGTCCGTCATCACCGCGTCCCTGCTCCTCGGGGGTTTCCTGAGCGCCGAGACCGCCTTCGCGGTCGGCTCTCTCGCCCTGCCGAAGCCGGCCGACACCAAGCCCGTACCGGTCTCCCCGGTCGACCGGAAGCGCGCCGGCGGCAAGGACGACGCCGCCCTCGACGCGCTGAGGTCCGCACCCGGCGTGAGCTGGCCGGCGCCCGGTACCGCGAAGGTCGAACTCCTCGCCGCCCGGGGCGCGGTGGAGCGCGCGGGCACACTGCCCGTACGGCTCGGGGCCGCCGCCGGGAAGACCCCGGCCGGTGCGCGCGGCAAGGCGCCCGCCTCCGCGCGGGTCCAGATACTCGACCGGAGGACCACCGAGAAGCTGGGCGTCGAGGGCGTCGTCCTCGCCGTGCGCGCCGCCGACGGCGGCAGCGACGCGAAGGTCAGGCTCTCCCTCGACTACTCCCGCTTCGAGCACGCCTTCGGCGCCGGCTGGGCCTCCCGGCTCTCCCTCGTCCAACTGCCCTCCTGCGCCCTGGAGTCACCGGGCGCGAAGGAGTGCGGCGCGCCCGCCCCGCTCGACACCGACAACGACACGGGCGACCGGACGCTGACCGCGGACGTCCCGGTCGACGCGACGGACCGGGCGGACGGCGCCACCGCGCGGCCGCCCGTGACGGCCGCGCCGAAGAGCGCCCGCTCGGCCACCGGCCTCGCCGCCGCCCCCGGTGTGACCCTGCTCGCGGCGACCGCGGGGCCCTCCGGCACGGGCGGCGACTACAAGGCCACGCCGCTGAGCCCGTCGGGCAACTGGACGGCCGGCGACTCCTCGGGCGGCTTCGGCTGGGGATACGAGATCCAGACCCCGGAGTCCCCCGGCGGTATGGATCCCGAACTGGCCCTGAGCTACTCCTCCCAGTCGCTGGACGGCCGTACGGCGGCCACCAACAACCAGGCCAACGAGGTCGGTGACGGCTGGTCGCTCACCGAGAACTACATCGAACGCCGCTACGTGTCGTGCAACGAGGACATGACGGGCGGCACCAACAAGGCCAAGAACGGCGACCTGTGCTGGTCCACCTGGAACGCCACCATGTCGCTCGACGGCCAGTCCCACGAACTGGTCAGGGACGACGCCCGCGGTGAGTGGAAGCTCAAGGACGACGACGGCACCAAGGTCGAGCGGCTGACCGACGCCGACGCCCCCTCCCCGCGCGGCAACGGCGACAACGACGGCGAGCACTGGCGGATCACCACCACCGACGGCACGCAGTACTACTTCGGCTACAACCGGCTGCCCGGCTGGTCGTCCGGGAAGGCGGAGACCAACTCCGCCTGGACCGTGCCGGTGTACGGCAACCAGAGCGGCGAGCCCTGCTACAAGGCCGCCTTCGCCGACGCGCACTGCCAGCAGGCGTGGCGGTGGAACCTCGACTACGTGGTGGACACCAACGCCAACGCCACCACGTACCACTACACCCAGGAGAAGAACCGGTACGGCCGTAACGTCTCGGCGACCACCGGCCTCGGCACCCCGACCGAGTACGTCCGGGGCGGCTACCTCTCCCGTATCGAGTACGGACTGCGGTCCGACAACCTGTACGGGACCAACGCGGCGAGCGCCAAGGTGGACTTCACGGTCGCCGAGCGCTGCCTGCCCGACGCCTCCTTCGACTGCGCCCCGGCCAAGATGACCACGGCCAACGCCAAGCGCTGGCCCGACGTCCCGGTCGACCAGGAGTGCAAGGCGGGCGAGGACTGCAAGAACCGGATCGCGCCGACCTTCTGGACCAGCAAGCGGCTGACGAAGATCACCACCTCGGCGCTGACGGGCTCCTCCTACCAGCCGGTCGACTCCTGGGAGCTGCGTCACGAACTGCCCGACCCCGGCGACGGCTCCCCGGCCTCCCTCTGGCTGGCGGGCATCACCCGTACCGGCCACACCGGTGACGCGCCGGTCGCCCTGCCCGAGGTCACCTTCAAGGGCTGGCAGCTCCCCAACCGCGTGGACACCACCGGCGACGGCATCCCCGCGCTGGTCCGCTACCGCGTCAACCAGATCGACACGGAGACCGGCGGCTCCATCGGCGTCACGTACGCGGACGCCGACTGCGCGCCCGGAAACCTGCCCTCGGAGACGTCCAACAACCGGCGCTGCTACCCGGTGTACTGGTCGTCCGCGGACTCCCCCGCCGCCGACTACAAGCCGGTGAAGGACTGGTTCCACAAGTACGTCGTCACCCGTGTGCTGGAGAACGACCTGGTCGGCGGCTCGCCCACCGAGCAGACCGACTACACGTACGTGGGCGGCGCGGCCTGGGCCAAGAGCGAGGACGAGTTCACCAAGGCCGAGCACCGCACGTACAGCGACTACCGCGGCTACGCCGAGGTGCGCACCCAGAACGGCAACGGCGTCGACGGCCCGAAGCTGGACAGCCGTACGCGCTACTTCCGCGGGATCGAGGGCGCCAAGGTCGCCGACTTCGAGGGCAAGGAGGTCACCGACCAGCCCGCCTTCCAGGCCATGGAACGTGCCGAGATCGTCTACAACGGCACCGAGGTGATCTCCGAGGAGACCTCCACCCCCTGGCACAAGGGCTTCACGGCCACCCGCGCCAGGCCCGGACTGCCGGCCCTGACCGCCGGGATGACCGACGTCCAGGAGGAGACCACGCGCTCCCCCGCCAAGGGCGGCGGCTGGCAGCGCACGAAGACCGAGCGGACCTTCGACGCGTACGGCATGGTCGCCACGGAGACCGACCACGGCGACACGGCGAAGACCGGCGACGAGACCTGTGACACCACCACCTACGCCCGGAACACGGCGGCCAACATCCTGGAGCTGGAGGCCACCGAGAAGGTCACCACGGGCACCTGCGCCGCGCCGGGCGAGCTGATCTCGGAGAACCGCAGCTTCTACGACGACTCCACCACCCTGGGCGCGGCGCCGACGCGTGGCAACACGACGCGTGAGGACGAGAACAACGCGGAGGGTACGGGGTTCTTCACCGCCGCGCAGACCTCGTACGACGGCTACGGCCGCCCGGTCAAGGTGACGGACTCGCAGAACCGCGCCATGCGCTCGGAGTACGTGCCGGCCACCGGCATGCCGACCAGCATGGTCACCACCAACCCGCTCGGCCACACACTGACCACGGAGATCGACCCTCAGCGCGGGGTGCCCGTCGCCGAGGTCGACGCCAACGGCAAGCGCACCGAGCTGGGGTACGACGCGCTGGGCCGGCTGACCGGCGTCTGGGAACCCGGCCGTACCAAGGCCAAGTTCCCGGACCACCCCAACGCCTCGTACGCGTACCGCATCTCCCGGACCGACACCCCCGTCGTCACCACACGTGAGCTGCGCGGGGACGGTTCGAGCGAGACGAGCTACGAGATCTACGACGGTCTGCTGCGCGAGCGCCAGACCCAGGCCCCCTCGCTCACCGGCACGGGCCGGGTACTGACCGAGACCCTGTACGACTCACGGGGACAGGAGTGGAAGTCGTTCGACGACTACTACACCACCGGCTCCCCCGAGCCGAAGCTCGCCGCCGGTGACGACACCAAGGCACCGGCGGTCGTCCGTACGGTCTTCGACGGCGCCGGCCGGCCCACCGAGACCATCGCGATGAAGTACGGCACGGAGACGCGCCGGACGAAAACGGTCTACGACGGCAACCACACCACGCTGATCCCGCCGAAGGGCGGCATGGCGAGCACCACGGTCACGGACGCGCAGGACCGAGCCGTGGAGGTGCTGGAGTACACCAACGAGGCCAGAACCGCCTCGCAGTCCCTCAAGTACACCTACGACACACGTGGCCTGCTGGAGACGGTCACCGACCCGGAGGGCAACGTACGGAAGTTCGGCTACGACGGACGGGGGCGGGAGATCCGCGCGGACGACCCGGACAGCGGCACGCTCCTCACCTCGTACGACTCGCTCGACCGACCCGTCTCCACGACGGACGGCCGCGGCGTGAAGCTGACGGTCGCCTATGACGAGCTGGGCCGCAGGACCTCGCTGAACCAGGGCGAGAAGGCCCTCTCCGAGTGGAAGTACGACACGGTCGCCAAGGGTGAGATCGCCGAGTCTCGGCGGTACGTGGACGGCAACGCCTACGTACAGAAGATCACCGGATACACGGACGACTATCTGCCCACCAAGGTCGAGGTGACCATCCCCGAATCGGAGGGCGCCCTCGCCGGCACCTACTCCGTGGGATACGCCTACGACGAGCTGACCGGTCTGCCGACGGCCCTCAACCAACCGGCGCTCGGCAATCTTCCGGCCGAGCGCGTGGTCACCCGGTACGGCGCGGACGACCAGGCGCAGGGCCTGACGGCCGGCGGCAGGACACTGGTCAACTCGTCCACGTACGACGCCTTCGGGCGGCCGGTGCGGACCGAGTACAACGACGCGGCGCGGCGCCTCTACCGGTCCACCGTGTACGACGAGCACACCGGGGAACTGCTGCGGACCACCACGGACCGCACCGCGGCACCGACCCGGGTGGACGACACCTCGTACGCCTACGACCTGGCGGGCAACGTCACCCGGATCACCACGGTGACCGGCCAGGACGCGACGAAGCAGACGGATACGCAGTGCTTCACCAGCGACGCGCTCCAGCGGCTCACCCAGGCGTGGACGGCGGAGGACTCCTGCGACGCGGCGCCGACCCCGTCGAACGTCGGCGGGCCCAAGCCGTACTGGCTGACGTACAGCTATGACGCGCTGGGCAACCGGACCAAGGAGGTCCGGCACGACGTGGGCACGGACGGCGCGGCGGGCAACAGCGCGCTGGACTCGGTCCGTACGTACGAGTACGGGAAGCCGGACGGGGTCAAGCCGGCCGCGGTGACCTCGGTGAGCACCGAACGCGACGGCGCCACGACGGGCACGGACACCTTCGGCTACGACGCCGCGGGCAACACGACCTCGCGGAAGACGGACGGCCGGGACCAGACGCTGGTCTGGGACGCGGAGAACCAACTCGCGAAGGTCGAGGAGCCGGGGCGGGTCACCGTCGAGTACACCTACGACGCCGACGGCGGCCGGCTGCTGAGGAAGGACCTCACCGGGACGACGCTCTATCTGCCGGGCGGCAACGAGCTGCTGCTGCGCGCCGACGGTCAGAAGGCGGGAACGCGCTACTACGACTTCGACGGCGAGACGGTGGCCGCGCGGACCGACGGCGCGATCCAGTTCCTCTTCGACGACCATCACGGCACGGCATCGACGGCGATCGACGCGACCACGCAGGACGTACGGCACCGCGCCCTCGCCCCGTTCGGCGAGGAGCGGGGCTCGCCCGGCGCGTCACCGGCGCTCTGGCCAGGCGGTGACCAGGGCTTCGTCGGCGGAACGACGGACAGTACCGGACTGACCCAACTAGGGGCCCGCTCCTACGATCCACGGCTCGGCCGGTTCCTGAGCGTCGACCCGATGAGCGACCTCGGCGAATCGCAGCGCATGAACGCGTACGCCTACGCCAACAACAGTCCGGTCAGTTTCTCCGATCCCGACGGACTCTTCTGGGGCAAGATCAAGAAAGCGGTCAAGAAGGCGGCCAAGAAGGTCACCAAGACCGTCAAGAAGGCTGTGAAGAAGGCCGCCAAGAAGGTCAAGAAGGCCGTCAAAAAGGTGGTCAAAAAGGTCAAGAAGGTGGTGAAGAAGGCCACCAGGGCCGTAAAGAAGGCGGTCAAAAAGGTCGCTCGGGTCACGAAGAAATACGTGAAACGCGCCACCGCAACGGTCAAGAAATACGCCAAGAAGACCTACCGAGCGGCGAAAAAGACCTACCGGGCGACCAAATCGGCGGTCAAGAGAGCGAGCAGCAAGGTCGCTTCCGTCACCAAGAAGGCGGCGAGAGCCACGGCTTCGGGGGTGAAGGCCGCTTCCAAGCAGGTCACGCTCCACAGAGTGGCCAAGGTACTGGGCCATGCCAGTACCATCACCGGGACATTGGCCGGAGTCGCGGCCATGGTGCCCTTCCTGCAACCGGCGGCGGGCGCCCTCGGCGCGATCTCCGCCGTCACCGGTCTCGCCTCGGCCGGGGCCTACGCGGCCGACGGTGACAAATCCGCCGCCGTCAGCCAACTCGCCGGTACGGCCGCGGCCGTCATGCTGGGCGGGGCCGGTTCCGCGGCCAAGCTCATCCGGGGGTCCGGCGCCGTCGCGCGAGGTTCCCGGGTCGCGCTCACGGACGGACTCGCGGGCGTGGGCGGCAAGTTGATGCAGTCGGGCGGCAAACTCGAAAAGGGGGTGGGCGTGGCGTCGATCGGACTGCACACGGCCGCCGCCAACACCGGGGGCCTGATCGGCCTCCATGACGACGCCCAGAAGGTTATGGCACGCTGACCCGACGCCCGGCCGGGGAGGAGCCGACGTTCCTCCCCGGCCGGGCGGTACCACCGTCCGTTCCCGTCAGCGCGGCAGCGGTGCCCGGTGCCGCGTCGTCCGTACCTCCCTCCTCAAGGGAAAATCCATCCTCAAGGGAATATCCATGCTCGACATCTCGCGCGACGTCATCTTTCTCGTCTTCATCCTCGGCATGGGCCTTTTCGCGCTGGTCTACAGCATGCTGACCGCCACCTGGGGACAACGGTCGGTACTCCTGTGGATGCTCATCCCGCTCGGCGGCGGAATAGGACTCGGACTCGCCAAGGGGGAATCAGTCGATGTCCTGCTCTTCAGCCTGGGCGGAGCACTGGCGATGATGGCCGTTCTGATGGCTTTCCCCAGTGGCAAGAGAAAAGAGCTCTACCGGCGTCAGGCGGCCGGGGAGAAGGTCGACTGGAAAGAGGCCGAACCGCCCACGTGGGCGGTCTGGGTCTTCATCTGCGCGGTCCTCATCTGGATCGCCTTCTCCTTCATCGCCACCGGGGGATGAGCCCGCCCCGGAAAGGAACGGAGCGAGGGGACACCGCGAAGCCGCGTGTGCTGCGGAGAACGGGCACCTTCGTCTTCATGGCGCTGCTCTGCTGCGGAATGTTCGCCATGGCCCTGACGGTCTGGCCGGCCGCACGGCCCTCCGACCCGCTGGGCGACACGCTCCTGGTGTCCTCGGTGGGACTGGCCGTCGCGTGGCTGATGCTCCGCCTCGCCAGGGCGCGCGTGGAGATTCACTGCGGCGGACTGCGCATCATCGATTTCCTGCGCCGCACCTGGATCCCCTGGGGCGCGTACCGCATGGTCGAGACCGACGGCGGACTCACCGTCGTCTCCCGCGGTGAGCAGCGGCACGCCGCCGTCGCCTTCAGCGGCTCCCTGATGGAGGAGATGCCGGCCCGGCGCGGCAGAAGCCGCACGGTCACGGCGGCCGCGGAGATCAGGGCCGCGAGCCGGGAAGCGTCCCCCGCGTCTTTCCGGGACACGGAAGTGACGACGAAGCGGTGGGAGTTCATCCCCGCTGATCTCCTCCTGGCCCAGGTGCTCGTCTGCCTGGTGCTCACTCAGTCGGGCATCGTCCCGATGTGAGGAACCCGTGGCCGGCTCTTCGGCCTGGCCTGACGACAGCGCCGTACGCCGCTGCGAGGCACCGCCGATAGGCTGCGGGCATGACAGAACCACAGCTCGGGCAGGCGCTCGTCGAGGAGGCCACCAAGAAGTCCGCCCTCGTGTGGGTGCGGGGCTCGGGGCCCGACCGGGCGCTCTGGCACGTATGGCACGAGGGCGCCGCGCTGATCGTCGGGGACGGGCCCGGGGAGCAGCCGCTGCCGGGGCTCGTGGACGGCGCGCCCGCCGAGGTGACCGTACGCAGCAAGGACAAGGGCGGCCGGCTGATCGCCTGGACGGCGGTCGTGGCCGAGCTGGCGCCGCACTCGCCGGAGTGGGAGAGCGCCGTCGCCGAGCTGAAGGGCAAGCGGCTCAACGCCCCGGACGCCGTAACGATGACGGAACGCTGGGCGCGCGAGTGCCGGGTGGTGCGACTGGTGCCCGCGGAGACGATCACCGAGCTGCCGCAGGGCTCGCTGGCCGCCGTCCCCCTGGAGACCCCGGCGACGACCCGCGAGCCGGTGCCCGCCTCGCTCGGCCGTCTGCTGCTGCGGCGTAAGAAGAGGACGGCCGGCTGAGCCGGGCAGGGGGCTACAGGGCCCTGGTGCCGTGACCGGCAATGTTTGCCGGGAGGGGCACTAGTCGCCGGTCTTCGGGAGCCTGCTGCCGTAGTCGACCGTCTGGCTCTTCGTCGGGGCCGTCAGGTCGAAGTCCTTGCCCCACTCGGTCAGGGAGAGCGTCCCGGCGCCGCCCGCGCGCAGCAGTTGCAGCGGGTACGGCGTGCCCTCCAGGGAGACGTCCAGCGTCCCGCCCGCGCCCTTGGTGCCGTTGATCTTGATGGTCCGCACCCCGCCGATACGGTCGCGGTCACCCTTGTCCAGCGTGCCGTGGAGGGTCAGTATCCCGGCGAGGAGGACCTTCTTGTCCGTGAAACCGCTGAGCTGCTTGTACGACGGGTCGTCCGGCGGGACCTTCACGTACTTGTCCTTGAGTTTGCCCGCGGCCTCCGCGTCCGAGCCTCCGCCGGGCGCCGGGCTCGGCGCGCCCTTGGAGTCGTCGGCGTGGTTCCAGAACCCGGCGTCGGCCTTCAGATACAGCTCGTCCTCGATACGCAGAAGCTGGAAGGTGCTGTTCTTCGAGGTCACGGAGCCGGTACCGCCGTTCTCCTTCAGCCGCATATTGAGCCGGTACGTCCCGCCCTCGCTGACCAGCGCGCCGGAGAGATGGACCGCGCCGGCCGAGTCCGCCGCCGACTTGGCCTTTCTCTCGATCTCGACGGCGGTGAGCTTGCCCACCCCGTTCGTCCCCTTGTCCGGATCCTCGGTCTCGCCGCCGCACGCCGTGAGCAGCGCCGTGAGTCCCAGGCAGAGCGCCACGGGAAGGGCGGCCCGGCGGGAGCGGTCGGACGACAGGGGAACGATCACAGACGCACTGCCTCTCATACGCTGCTGGGGGGTGGCAGACCGCAGCGTACCCGGGCCGCGCACACCCCGGCCCGCCCCCCGACAGCGCGCGGTACGAGCGGCCCGACGGACGGATCCGTCAGCGCGTGCCGCAGCGGTACGGGCTAGCCTGAACCCGTAATCGCGCTGGATAGAAGGACAATCAAGGACAAGGAGGCGCTCGGAAATGGCGGCAGGCGTCCCCCGTGTCTTCGTCTCGCACCTCGCCGGCGTGCCGGTCTTCGACCCCACCGGCGACCAGGTCGGCCGGGTCCGCGACCTGGTCGCCGTGCTGCGTGTCGCGGGCCGGCCGCCGCGTCTGCTCGGCCTGGTCGTGGAGGTCCTCAGCAGACGCCGGATCTTCCTGCCGATCACCCGGGTCACCGGGATCGAGTCGGGCCAGGTGATCACCACCGGGGTGCTCAACGTACGCCGCTTCGAGCAGCGCCCCACCGAGCGCCTGATCCTCGGCGAACTGCTCGACCGCCGGGTCCGGCTGGTGGAGGACGGCGAGGAGGTCACCGTCCTCGACATCTCCGTCTCGCAGCTCCCGGCCCGCCGCGACTGGGAGATCGACAAGGTCTTCGTACGGCGCGGGGGCAAGGGCGGCGCACTGCGCCGGGAACTGATGGGGCGCGCGGCTCCCTGGAAGAGCGGTGGCGGGCGGCGGGCGGGCGAGACCCTGACCGTCGAGTGGTCGGCCGTCAGCGGTTTCTCGCTGGAGGAGGAGGGTCAGGGCGCGGAGAACCTGGTCGCCACCTTCGAACGGCTGCGCCCCGTCGACCTCGCCAATGTGCTGCACCACCTCACCCCGAAGCGGCGCGCCGAGGTCGCCGCCGCGCTCGACGACGACCGGCTCGCCGACGTCCTGGAGGAGCTGCCCGAGGACGACCAGGTGGAGATCCTCGGCAAGCTCAAGGAGGAGCGCGCCGCCGACGTCCTGGAGGCGATGGACCCGGACGACGCGGCCGACCTGCTCTCCGAGCTGCCCGAGGCCGACAAGGAGCGGCTGCTGACCCTGATGCGCCCCGACGACGCGGCCGACGTACGGCGCCTGATGTCGTACGAGGAGCGCACCGCGGGCGGTCTGATGACGACCGACCCGATCGTGCTGCGCCCCGACGCGACGGTCGCGGACGCGCTGGCCCGGGTACGGCAGCAGGACCTCTCCCCCGCGCTCGCGGCCCAGGTCTACGTGTGCCGGCCGCCCGACGAGACCCCCACGGGCAGGTACCTGGGCACGGTGCACTTCCAGCGGCTGCTGCGGGACCCGCCGTACACGCTGGTCAGTTCGATCGTGGACAGCGATCTGCCGCCGCTCGCGCCGGACACCCCGCTGCCCGCGATCACCAGCCATCTCGCCGCGTACAACATGGTCTCGGCGCCGGTCGTGGACGACGGCGGGGCGCTGCTCGGCGCGGTGACGGTCGACGACGTCCTGGACCACCTCCTGCCGGACGACTGGCGTGAGACCGGCTTCCACGGCGGGGAGGCGGACCGTGGCGCCTGAGCGGCGGGACAGCAGCGAGGGCATCGGGCCCCGGGACCGGCCGAAGGCCGGCGCCGTGGCCGGGTCGACGGCGCTGACGCGCGGCGGGCGGGTCCGGCTCGACCAGCCGAGGTCGCAGCGGCGCAGGGTGCTGCCCGAGTACGACCCGGAGGCGTTCGGGCGGCTCTCGGAGCGGGTGGCGCGCTTCCTGGGGACGGGCCGCTTCATCGTCTGGATGACGCTGGTCATCATCGTGTGGCTGGTGTGGAACGTCTGCGCGCCCGCCCCGTGGCGCTTCGACCCGTACCCGTTCATCTTCCTGACGCTGATGCTGTCGCTCCAGGCGTCGTACGCGGCCCCGCTGATCCTGCTGGCCCAGAACCGGCAGGACGACCGGGACCGGGTCACCCAAGAGCAGGAGCGCAAGCAGAACGAGCGGTCGATCGCGGACACCGAGTACCTGACGCGGGAGATCGCGGCGCTGCGCATCGGTCTGGGCGAGGTCGCGACCCGCGACTGGATCCGCTCGGAGCTCCAGGACCTGGTACGGGAGATGGCGGAGCACCGCCTCGTCCCCCCGGCCGAGCCCGGTGACGAGCCGCCGGCGGGGCCGCCGGAGACCGACCGCTGACGGACTTGTCGGCGGACGTGCGGATCGCCGTACCATCTCCGTATGGCTACCGACACGTACGGAACCGCCGTCCCCGCGGAAGAAGCGGTGCGCGAAGCGCTGGCGACGGTGAACGACCCCGAGATCCACCGGCCCATCACCGATCTGGGGATGGTCAAATCGGTGGAGATCGCCGCGGACGGTGCGGTGGCTGTCACGGTCTATCTCACAGTGTCCGGCTGCCCGATGCGCGACACGATCACCCGGAACGTGACGGACGCGGTCGCCCGGGTCGAGGGCGTCACCCGCGTCGACGTCACGCTGGACGTGATGGGCGACGAGCAGCGGCGCGAGCTGGCGGCCTCGCTGCGCGGCGGCGCCGCCGAGCGCGAGGTGCCCTTCGCCAAGCCCGGCTCGCTGACCCGGGTGTACGCGGTGGCCTCCGGCAAGGGCGGCGTCGGCAAGTCCTCGGTGACGGTCAACCTGGCGGCGGCGATGGCGGCCGACGGGCTGAAGGTCGGGGTGGTGGACGCGGACATCTACGGGCACAGCGTGCCGCGGATGCTCGGCGCGGACGGCAAGCCCACCCAGGTAGAGAACATGATCATGCCGCCGTCCGCGAACGGGGTGAAGGTGATCTCGATCGGCATGTTCACCCCGGGCAACACGCCGGTGGTGTGGCGCGGCCCGATGCTGCACCGGGCGCTCCAGCAGTTCCTGGCGGACGTCTACTGGGGCGACCTGGACGTGCTGCTGCTCGACCTGCCGCCGGGGACCGGCGACATCGCGATCTCGGTGGCGCAGCTCGTGCCGAACGCCGAGATCCTGGTGGTCACCACCCCGCAGCAGGCCGCGGCCGAGGTCGCGGAGCGGGCCGGTTCGATCGCCGTGCAGACCCACCAGAAGATCGTCGGTGTGGTCGAGAACATGTCGGGCCTTCCCTGCCCGCACTGCGACGAGATGATCGACGTCTTCGGCACCGGCGGCGGCAAGCTGGTCGCGGAAGGGCTGACGCGGACGACCGGCGCCGAGGTGCCCGTGCTGGGCGCGATCCCGATCGACGTACGGCTGCGCGAGGGCGGCGACGAGGGCAAGCCGATCGTGCTCTCCGACCCCGACTCGCCGGCGGCGACGGCGCTGCGCACCATCGCGGGCAGGCTGGGCGGGCGTCAGCGCGGTCTGTCGGGCATGTCGCTGGGGATCACACCGCGCAACAAGTTCTGAGACGCCCAGGGGGCCGTACGGCCCCCTGGAGGGCTGGGTGCATCCGGGGTTGTGCGTGCGTCCGGGGGCTGAGTGTGTCCGGCGCTGTGTGCTTCCGAGGGCTGTGTGTGTAAGGGGCGGCCGTCCATGGGGGTCGCCCCTCACCTGTGAGCCCGCCGTACGCGGGCCCGTTACGGGCCGTACGACCTGATGTCGTCGATCACCGAGAACCCGATGCCGTACGCGCTCATCCCGCGCCCGTACGCGCCGAGGTGGACCTCGTCGCGCGCCGACCCGGCCAGCACCCAGCCGAACTCGGACTCGCGGTAGTGGAAAGGCGTCGGCTCGCCGTCGACCGGCAGGGAGAGCATCGACCAGGCGGACCCGCTCAGATCGTCGGCCAGCTCGAACGCGGCCTCCGTCTGCTGCGCCAGCCATTCGGC
Source organism: Streptomyces sp. NPDC096310 (assembly GCF_044763125.1). NCBI lineage: Bacteria > Bacillati > Actinomycetota > Actinomycetes > Kitasatosporales > Streptomycetaceae > Streptomyces > Streptomyces sp. NPDC096310. The sequence goes on from NZ_JBIWFO010000004.1 coordinate 481,228, forward strand.
GCGCAGGATGTGGTCGAGCTGCGGGGGCCAGGTGGAGGCCAGCAGCCCCGAACCGGCCAGCCAGGCCGCCGAAGACGCCGTCGTGGCGTCCAGATGCCCCCTACCGTCACCGGTACGGTGTACGGCGCTGTGGGCCACCGTGACGACCACCGCGAAGCGTTCCCTGTACGCGGCGGCCGCGTCCGGTCTTATCGACGGCTCTTCCCCGTGGCCCGTGGCACCGTGCCGTACGGTGCCGTCGGCGGTCGCCCCGACCCGCATCAGCCAGCGGGGCCCCGTGAACGCGTCGTCCAGCCCGTACCAGGGAAAAGGTGCCCGCAGATAGGCGGCGAGGGAGCGAAGACCCGTCTGCCCTCCCTCGGAAGGGGCTGGTCCGGCCGCGTCCCGCGCACCCGCCCGACTCGTGGTCTCCATCTGCCCGCGCCTCCTCGATCTCGGTCGTCCGGCGCGGCCCGCCCCCGGCGGGCGTTTCACTTCCGGACAGATGGAGGATAGCCACCCGCTCCCGACTCGTAGGGAAAGCTCGGGCTCAGGTGGCGTCTGCGTCGAAGGGAGGCCGTTCGACGGGATCGGGCTTTTCGCGCTTCTTGAGCAGGTCGGGCGTCTGCGGAGAAGCAGGGGATTTCTTGAGGAGATCGGGTGTGGCGGACCCGCCACCGGCCGCCGCCGCCGCACCGACGGCCACGCCGTTCGCCGACGATCCGTTCGCGGCGCTTATGGCGGGCGCGGGGGTCTCCGGCTCGTCGGAATCACCCTCCCGGCCGTTCACCACATCCGCGATGTCGTTCATCTCCTGGCGGAGGTCGAAGGTGCTGCGGATCTCCTTGAGCCCCAGGTCGTCGTTGTCCATGAGCTGCTTGCGCACGAAGTTCTTGGGATTGAGGTCCTCGAACTCGAAGTCCTTGAACTCCGGACCCAGCTCGGAACGGATGTCCTCCTTGGCGTTGTCGGAGAACTCACGGACCTTCCGGATGAAGCGGGAGACGTCCTGGATGACCTTGGGCAGCTTCTCCGGACCGAAAACGATCACGGCGAGGACCGCGATCGTGATCACCTCAAGGGCGCCAATGTCGTTGAACACCTTGCTGCTCCTTGTGTTCTCCATGCACGCGGGAAGAGGACGGGACGGTCCTGGTCCGCACGGGGTCGAGGTGGGGCGGGGCCGGGCCGCTCCACGGTACCTGCCCGAACTGTCCGGGCGGTACCTTCCGGTGACCGTCAGGTGCCGTCCGCCGAGCCGAGGGACAGACTCATGGTCCGTTCCCTGCCTCCCCGTACGAGGGTCAGCTCCAGCCGGTCCCCGGGGCGGTGCGCGCGGATCTTCACGATCAGCTCCTCGCCGCTGTGCACGCGCTGCCCGTCGACCTCGGTGATGATGTCGCCCGGCCTGATGCCCGCCTTGTCACCGGGGCCGCCCGCGGTGACGGCGGGGCCGCCGTCGGCCGCTTTGTCGCCGACCTTGGCGCCGTCGCCCGTGTACTCCATGTCGAGGCTCACCCCGATCACCGGGTGCGTGGCCTTGCCGGTGTTGATCAGCTCCTCGGCGACGCGCTTGCCCTGGTTGATGGGGATGGCGAAGCCGAGCCCTATCGACCCCGACTGGCCGGCGCCGAGCCCCGTACCGCTGTCGGCGGCGCGGATGGCGCTGTTGATCCCGATGACCCGGGCCCGGGCGTCCACCAGCGGTCCGCCGGAGTTGCCGGGGTTGATGGGGGCGTCGGTCTGGAGGGCGTCGACGTAGCTGATGTCGCTGCCGTCGCCCTTCTCGCCGCCCGCGGTGATGGGGCGCTGCTTGGCGCTGATGATCCCGGAGGTCACCGTGTTGGAGAGGTCGAAGGGCGCGCCGATGGCCACGACCGGGTCGCCGACCTGGACGTTGTCGGAGTTGCCCAGCGGGAGCGCCTTCAGCCCGGAGACGCCGGTGACCTTGACCACGGCGAGGTCGTAGCCGCTGTCCTTGCCGACGAGCTTCGCCCGGGCGGTCTCCCCGCCGCTGAACGTGACCGATATCTCTCCGCCCGAGCGGGAGGACGACGCGGGCTGGACGACATGGTTGTTCGTCAGGATGTGGCCCTGCCGGTCGAGGACGAAGCCCGTGCCGGTGCCCTGCTCGCCGCTGCCGCTGACGTGGAGGGTGACGACGCTGGGCAGTGCGCTGGCGGCGATGCCCGCGACGCTCTCGGGCGCGCGCCCGGCGGACTCGGGGCCGGCCTGCGGGAGTTCGACGCTGGTGAAGCCGCCGTTGCGCTCGATGTACGCGCCGGCCGCGCCGCCCACGACACAGGCGGCGAGCCCGATGAGCACGAGGGCGGCGATCCCGGTCCTGCTCCGCTGGGGGGCCGACGGCTCGCCGTACTCGGTCAGGGGCCCGCTCGCCGGGGCGCTCCAGGGGTCGTACTGGAGCCACTGGGAGGACGCGGGGTGCGGCTGCTGGGGGTGTGCGTGCTGCTGGGGCGGCGTATGCGGCTGGGGCGGGACATGGGGCTGTGGCTGCGCGTGGGGCTGGGGCGGGCCTGGCGTCCCGGGGTACGGCGGGGGCAGCGGTGTGCCGCCCGCGGGGGTCGGGAGCTGCACCGGGGGCGCGGGTGCCCAGGGCCCGGGGCCGCCGTAGGGCGGGGTGCTGTACGGGTCGGGCTCGTGCAGCGGCCGGGGGCGCGCCGGGGGCGCGTCCGACGGCTCCTCGGCGGTGGCCGCGGGGGGCTGGGCGGGCGGCTCCGTCGTCACGGTCGGCGGCTCCGTCGACATGGCGGGCGGTTCCGTGACCGCGGTGCTCCGGGCCGTGGGCCCCGCCGGGTCGTCGGGCTCCGGTGGCGGCGCGTCGACCGCGGAGGGCCGGCTCCACCACTTCGCCTTCGGTCCGGTCGGCTTCCCGTCGTCCATGCTCTCCCCGCAACTGCCGTTCCATGCCCTCCAGGGGCACCCCTGCCCTGGATTCAACCAGGTTTACGAAGGTCCGCGCAGGGAGCTGGTCAGCGCCGGGCGGAAAGCGGGGCGGACGGCAGCGTCGGAGCGTCGATCCGGGTCGGGTCGGGGGTGGCCGCGGAGCCGGTCCCCGGCGTCCGCTCGTCGATCAGGACGGCGGAGCCCGTGGCCTGGGTCCACCGCAGCGGCGAGGCGCCGGTCAGCAGCGCCTGGGGGAAGGGGTGTTCGGCGAGCAGCTGCGACTGGAGCACGCCGGGTGGTGCGGTGGCGGCGGGCCGGTCCGTGGAGCGCGAGGGCGATCCGCCGCCCTGGCGGCGGGAGGAGTCGCTGATGCTGGTGCCCGGGGCCGTGGTGCCCGGGGCCCGCATCGGGGTCACGCTGTTGCCCGCGCCGCGCGGCAGGACATCGGCGGCCGTACCGAGCGGCATCGTCCCCCCGAGGGCCATCGCGGCGAACGAGACGGCACTGGCCGCGGCGAACGCGAACCGGCGGCCGCGCCACGGGGAGCGCGCGTCGTCCTGCCGGGCGCCGCCGTGGCGTCCGACGTCGTGGATACGGAATCCGGAGCCGCCCGGCAGCACGCCCGTGTGCTGACCGGCCGGAACATAGCCGAAGCCGTCCGTCCTGACGCCGAAGGAGCCGTCGCCGAAAGCGCCCTCACCGAAGCGCCCCCCGTCGAGGCGCCCTTTTCCGTCGTCGTCACCACCGGAACCGGATCCGGGCCCGCCGGGAAGTCCCTGGAGCCGGGCGAGCAGTCCGGCCGAGAGCTGCGGCGGCGCGGCCTGGGCGAACGCGGTTTTCAGCCGGCGCTGGGCGTCGGCCTCCGCCTTGCACCGGGCACAGGTCGCGAGATGGGCCAGCACACGCTCACGCGCGTCATGGTTCAGCTCCCCGTCCACCAGGGCGGCGAGTCGGTCCCCCAGATGCTGCTCGGCGGGGGTGGGCCCTGTGCCACTCACGCCGCTCCGCCCTCCCCGGCCACGCTCACGAAGGCGCGCTGCTCGGCCCGGGCCTCGGGGGAACGGTGCTGGAGAGCCTTGCGCAGATGCGAACGGCCGCGGTGGATCCTGCTCCGTACGGTGCCGAGCTTCACGCCCAGCGTGGCGGCGATCTCCTCGTACGACAGCCCCTCGATGTCGCAGAGCACCACCGCGGCACGGAACTCGGGCGCGAGGGTGTCCAGCGCCTGCTGGACGTCCGCGTCGAAGTGCGTGTCGTGGAAGACCTGCTGCGGCGAGGGCTCGCGGCTGGGCAGCCGCTCCGCCGCGTCGTCGCCGAGGGCGTCGAACCTGATCCGCTGCTTGCGGCGGACCATGTCGAGGAAGAGGTTGGTGGTGATGCGGTGCAGCCAGCCCTCGAACGTGCCTGGCGTGTACGTCGACAGCGAGCGGAAGACGCGTACGAAGACCTCTTGGGTCAGATCCTCGGCGTCGTGCTGGTTACCCGTGAGGCGGTACGCCAGGCGGTAGACACGTCCGCTGTGCGTGCTGACGATCTCCTCCCAACTGGGAGGCGTCCACGCCTGCGATTCCGCATCCGATGCGAAGGTCGCCGTAACTGCGGAGTCGGTGGAGCGAGAACGGTCAGCGATGTTGGTCACGGATTTCGGCTTGCCGGCTGACCCGAGAAAGCGCCGGAGCACTCCTCCCCGATCCACAGGCGCAGCCGCACCTCCCCTATCGGCTCTGGTGGTGTCCAGTGGAGCCCCTACCATAGCCACTCCGCCCGTTAGCTCCGGATAAGAATCTTTACGTGAATTTGGGGGCGGTCCCCGGCGCCTTCGGGGCCGCTCCGGCGGGCTTCCCCCGCCTCGCGCTCTGCCTTTCTTAACGCCCGGTCCCATCTGCGGGTTCCCGGGCGCAGCGGATACAGTCACCGTTGCGCCGCCAACGGGGACAAGGAGAGGGTCATTACCGCCAACCGGCAGACGAGCTGGGCGTTCGCCGACGCCTTTGTCGCCGAGGACGAAGCTCTGCACTGGGCCCGGGAACGGGCCCGGGAGACAGGGCTCCGCTCGGTGTCACCAGGCACCGGCGCCGCGCTGCGTCTGCTCGCCGCCACGCTGGACGCGAAGGCGGTGGCCGAGATCGGCACCGGCACCGGTGTCTCCGGTATCTACCTGCTGGAGGGCATGCGCCCGGACGGTGTGCTGACCACGGTCGACACGGAGCCCGACTGCCAGCAGTTCGCCCGGCAGGCGTTCCGTGCCGCCGGGTTCACCGGCAACCGGGCGCGGTTCATCCCGGGCGGCGCCCTGGACGTACTGCCGCGGCTCGCGGACGGCGCGTACGACCTCGTCTTCTGCGACGGGGACCGGCTGGAGTCCCTCGACTATCTCGCTGAATCGTTGCGGCTGCTCAGGCCGGGCGGGCTGGTCTGTTTCGAGGGCGTCTTCGCGAACGGCCGGACGGTGGACTCGGCGGCCCAGCCCTCGGAGGTGCTGCGGGTGCGGGAGCTGCTGCGGACCGTACGGGAGAGCCAGGAGCTCCAGTCGACGCTGCTGCCGGTGGGCGACGGCCTGCTCTGCGCGGTACGGCGCGGCTGACCGGAGCGCGCCGTACGCCGCCCGCGGGCCCGCGAGCCCGGCCCGCACCATCGCGTGATCGCACCATCGCGTGATCACCGCGAACAGTCCTCTGCCCCGGTACGGACGGATCCGTACCGGGGCAGAGGACTGTTTGTCCGGGGGTGGCTCCCCACCCCGAAGACCGTGATCGTTCCGCTCAGCCGACGACCTTCTTCAGCGCGTCGCCGAGTGCGTCCGCCTCGTCCGGAGTCAGCTCGACGACAAGCCGACCGCCGCCTTCGAGCGGAACGCGCATGACGATGCCCCGCCCCTCCTTGGTCACCTCGAGCGGGCCGTCGCCCGTTCGCGGCTTCATGGCCGCCATGCTCGTTCCCCTTCCTGAAACCAGCTCATCGCAGCCGGCGGCCCCATGACAGGCGCTGTGTCACCGGCATCGAACACATTGCTTCCAGCCCATTATCCCGCATGGCGGGACCCGATGACCAACATCGGACGGCATCGCTTGCGCAACGCGCTCGCGCAAAACGCCGCATTTCGGGGATCCGGCTGCGATACTTCGCCACCGCGCGCTCCGCCGGCGGCCGACTTTCTTAGACGCAGGTCACATGCCCACCGCCGGCGATCTCCGCCATGCTGGGGCCGGACAGGACCACCCGAGCCGCGAAGGGGACCCGATCATGGCAGACACCGTGCTGTACGAGGTGAGTGACGGACTCGCAACGATCACGATCAACCGGCCCGAGGCCATGAACGCGATGGACGTCGCGACCAAGGTCGCGCTCCGGGACGCGCTGACGGCGGCGGGGGACGACGACACCGTGCGCGCCGTACTGCTGACCGGGGCGGGGTCCCGGGCCTTCTGCGTGGGCCAGGACCTGAAGGAGCACACCGCCCTGCTGGCGGAGGACGCCAGGACGGGCGGCGGGCAGACGATGAGTACGGTGCGCGAGCACTACAACCCGATCGTCCGGGCGATCGCCGGGATGCCCAAGCCGGTCGTCGCCGCGATCAACGGTGTCGCGGCGGGCGCGGGCCTCGGCTTCGCCCTGGCGGCGGACTACCGGATCGCGGCGGACACGGCCGCGTTCACCACGTCCTTCGCGGGCGTGGCCCTGACGGCGGACTCCGGTATCTCCTGGACGCTGCCCCGTCTGATCGGCCGGGGCCGCGCGACGGACCTGCTGTTCTTCCCGCGCTCGGTGGCGGCGGCGGAGGCGCACGCGTGGGGGCTGGTCGACCGGCTGGTCCCTGCGGCCGATCTGGCGGCCACGGCCGCCGGGGTGGCGGCGGGGCTGGCCGCGGGGCCGACGGTGGCGTACGCGGCGATGAAGGAGTCCCTGGCGTACGGGGCGGAGCACACGCTGGCCGAGACGCTGGAGAAGGAGGACGAACTCCAGACGAGGGCGGGCGCGTCGGAGGACCACGGGATCGCGGTGCGTGCGTTCCTGGCCAAGGAGAAGCCGGCGTACGTGGGGCGCTGACGGCGTACGGGGGGTGCTGACGCGCGGCAGTCACCCTGAGCCGGGCGCGGGACGGAAGCGGGCGTCCGGCCGTGAGCGGCGGCCGGACGCCCGGACGGGACGGGCGCGCGGGGGCGGGGGTACGCGGGGCGCCGTGCGGGCGGGAGCGGGCGCCAGGGCGGCGTGTGGCGGGGCTCCGGGTCAGGCCGCCCGGGTGCGGGCCACGCAGGCCGACAGGTGGTCGTTGACCAGGCCGCACGCCTGCATCAGCGCGTACGCCGTCGTCGGGCCCACGAAGCGGATGCCGCGCTTCTTCAGCGCCTTCGCCAGCGCCGTGGACGCGTCCGTCACGGCCGGGACGTCGGCCGTCGTCACCGGGGCCGGTCGCCGGGCGGCGTCGGGGGCGTACGACCAGATCAGCTCGTCGAGCGCGCCCGCCGGCCAGTCGGCCAGCACTCGTGCGTTCGCCAGGGTCGCGTCGACCTTCGCGCGGTTGCGGATGATGCCCGGGTCGGCGAGCAGCCGTTCACGGTCGTCGTCGCTGAACTTCGCCACCGACGCGATCGTGAAGGAGGCGAACGCCTCGCGGAAGGTCTCGCGGCGGCGCAGGATCGTGATCCAGGACAGCCCCGACTGGAAGGCCTCCAGGCACAGCCGCTCGAACAGGGCGTCGTCGCCGTGGACCGGGCGGCCCCACTCCTCGTCGTGGTACGCGAGGTAGTCGTCCGTGGAGACGCCCCAGGGGCAGCGGGGCCGGCCGTCGGGTCCCGCGACCGCGCCGCCGGGGGTCTCGCTCATCGCTCGCTCTCCTCGCCCGGCTTCTTGAAGAGGTCGGGAGAGGAGACCGCCGTCGCCTGCGCGCCCGCGAGCGCGGACTCCAGCTCCGCGATCCGCGCGTCCCGCTCCGCCAGTTCGGCGCCGAGCCGGCTGAGGACGTCGTCCACGTCCGCCATCCGGTAGCCGCGGGCCCCGACGGGCAGCCGCAGCGCCTCGACGTCCGCGCGCCCCACCGGGCGCGTCACGGGCAGGGGGTCGACGAACTGTTCCGGAGATGCCTCCGGCAGAACCGCGCTGTCGCCGCCGCCGACGACCGCGAGGGTGACCGCGGCGACGACCACGACCATCGCGATGAGCAAGAACAAGAACACGAGCTTCTCCCCGGGCAGGAAACGTCCAGTGCCGATCGTGCCACGAGCCACTGACACCGGGCGCCGTGGAAGGCGGTTAGGGTCGATGCCGACCTCGGGTCGCGGACGAGCAGGCGAACCGAACGCGGGAAGGAACCACGGACATGCGCTCCACGGACGGGACGCTGCGGCTCGGACGCCGGGAATTCGGCGCCCACGAGCCGGTGATCATGGCGATCGTCAACCGGACCCCCGACTCCTTCTACGACCGGGGCGCGACCTTCGGTGACCAGCCGGCCCTCGACCGCGTCGAGCACGCGGTCGCCGAAGGTGCCGCGATCATCGACATCGGCGGGGTGAAGGCGGGCCCCGGCGACGAGGTCACGGCCGAGGAGGAGGCCCGCCGTACGGTCGGCTTCGTCGCGGAGGTGCGCCGCCGCTTCCCCGATGTGGTGATCAGCGTGGACACCTGGCGCCACGAGGTCGGCGAGGCGGTCTGCGAGGCCGGTGCCGATCTGCTCAACGACGCGTGGGGCGGGGTGGATCCCCGGCTGGCGGAGGTCGCCGCGCGGTACGGCGCCGGGCTGGTGTGCACCCACGCGGGCGGGGCCGAGCCCAGGACCCGGCCGCACCGGATCGCGTACGACGATGTGATGGCCGACATCCTGCGGGTGACGCTGGGGCTGGCCGAACGCGCCCTGGAGCTGGGCGTACGCCGTGACGCGATCATGATCGACCCGGGCCACGACTTCGGGAAGAACACCCGGCACTCTCTGGAGGCGACCCGCAGGCTCGGCGAGATGGCGGAGACGGGGTGGCCGGTGCTGGTCTCGCTCTCCAACAAGGACTTCGTCGGGGAGACGCTCGACAGGCCCGTCAAGGAGCGGCTGATCGGCACGCTGGCGACCACCGCGGTCTCGGCGTGGCTGGGCGCGCGCGTCTACCGCGTCCATGAGGTCGCGGAGACGAGGCAGGTGCTGGACATGGTCGCGTCCGTCGCGGGCCACCGGCCGCCCGCCGTGGCCCGCCGCGGCCTCGCCTGAACGAGCGCCGCGGCGGAGCGGGCAAAGGGGCAGGCGGGAGGTGCGGGCGCGACGGAACGGGCCGGGCCGGTCGCCGGCCCCCTGCGGAGATCGGTCACCGGCCCCTGCGCGGATCAGCCGCCGGTCCGCCCCTCCCGCCTCAGTTCCCGGTCTCCTTCGTGACCAGCGCGACCGCTTCCTCCACGTCGTCCGTGACATGGAAGAGCAGCAGGTCCGTCTCGGAGGCCTTGCCCTGCGCCACCACCGTGCCGCGCAGCCAGTCGACCAGGCCGCCCCAGTACTCCGTACCGAAGAGCACGATCGGGAAGCGGGTCACCTTGCGGGTCTGCACCAGGGTGAGCGCCTCGAACAGCTCGTCCAGGGTGCCGAGGCCGCCCGGCAGCACCACGAAGCCCTGCGCGTACTTCACGAACATCGTCTTGCGGACGAAGAAGTAGCGGAAGTTGACCCCGATGTCGACGTGCGGGTTGAGCCCCTGCTCGAAGGGGAGCTCGATGCCCAGCCCCACGGAGACGCCCGACGCCTCCCGCGCGCCCTTGTTCGCCGCCTCCATGGCGCCCGGGCCGCCGCCCGTGATCACCGCGAACCCGGCGTCGACCAGCGCCCCGCCGAGCCGCACGCCCGCGTCGTACTCCACGGTGCCGGCCGGGGTGCGCGCGGAGCCGAAGACCGCGATGGCGCTGGGGAGTTCGGCGAGGGCGCCGAAGCCCTCGACGAACTCCGACTGGATGCGCATCACCCGCCAGGGATCGGTGTGCACCCACTCCGAATCACCCTCGGTGTCCAGCAGCCGCTGATCGGTCGTGCCGGGCTGCACCTGCTCGCGCCGCCGGATCACCGGGCCGAGCCGCTGTTCCTCCGGCCCGCGCGCCCCTTCAGGCATGCCCATGAGCTGCTCCCTCCGCTGCTGTGCGTTGTTCTGGGAAAGGGTAGATCGGCGGACGTGACAAACGGCGAAATTCCGGCGGTCGAACAGGTCCCCGGCCGGTGAGCCGGGCCTCGCCGCCCGACCGGGGCCTCGTCGGCCCGTTACCGCGTGAGCCACTCGCGGAGCCGCTCCTCACAGTGCGTGATCCGCTCGACGGCCACCCGCTCGTCCCGCTTGTGGGCGAGCAGCGGGTTGCCGGGTCCGTAATTGACCGCGGGCACCCCGAGCGCGCTGAAGCGTGCGACGTCCGTCCAGCCGAACTTGGGCCTGGCCTTCCCCCCGACGGCCGCCATGAAGGCCGCGGCGGCCGGGTGCGACAGCCCGGGCAGGGCGGCGCCCGAGTGGTCGTCCACGACGAACTCCGCCACGCCGCATCCCTCGAAGACCTCGTGGACGTGGGCCAGGGCCTCCTCCTCGGTGAGGTCCGGCGCGTACCGGTAGTTGACGACGACGGTGCACGCGTCGGGGATGACGTTGGTGGCGACGCCCCCCTCGATCCGTACCGCGTTCAGGCCCTCGTGGAACTCCAGCCCGTCGATGACCGGCCGGCGCGGCTCGTACGCGGCGAGGCGCTGGAGGATCGGCGTGGCGGCGTGGATGGCGTTGGACCCCATCCAGCTCCGCGCGGAGTGCGCCCGCTCCCCCGTCGTACGCAGCAGCACCCGCAGAGTGCCCTGGCAGCCGCCCTCGACCTCGCCGTCGGAGGGCTCCAGCAGGACGGCGAAGTCGCCCGCCAGCCAGTCGGGGTGGGCGGCGGCGACATGTCCGAGCCCGTTGAGGTCCGCGGCGACCTCCTCGTTGTCGTAGAAGACGAACGTGAGGTCGCGGTTGGGCTCCGGGACGGTCGCGGCGATACGGAGCTGGACGGCGACGCCCGACTTCATGTCGCTGGTGCCGCATCCCCACAGCACCCCGTCGTCGAGCCGGGAGGGCACGTTGTCCGCGATCGGGACGGTGTCGATGTGTCCGGCCAGGACGACCCGCTCGCTCCGCCCCAGCTCCGTACGCGCCACGACGTTGTTGCCGTACCGGTCGACGGTGAGATGCGGCAGGGCGCGCAGTGCCTGCTCGATCGCGTCGGCGAGCGGCTTCTCCTCGCCGCTGACCGAGGGGAAGTCCACCAGCCGTGCGGTGAGCGCGGGGCCGTCCAGGGCGAGGTCGAGCGGTGTCTCAGACATGCTTCGACCCTAATACGCCGGACTGACACCCCTCGTCCCGCATGATCCACGCGCCGGTCGTCACCCCCTCCGCGCGCCTTCGCGCCGGGCTCGCGGAACCGCCGTGGCGGGTCTGCCGGAGCGGTCCGCCGGGGCGCTCCGACTCCAGTACGGTGAGCGCGTGTCAGAGCCCGTACCCCCTTCCTCCTCCGTCTCGCGCTCCCGTTTCGGTCGCGGCCGTCTCCTGCGTGTCGCGGGCGCCTTAGGCGTTCTGCTCGCCGTGGCCTGCTACATGGCGGTGCAGTATCTGAGCGGCGGCGGAGGCCCGCCGCGCTGTGTGGCCCGCGCCGGGGACGGGCCCGATGACGGGGGCCCGACGTACGAGATGACCCCCGAGCAGGCGGCCAACGCGGCCACGATCTCCGCCGTCGGCTCCCGCCGCGGGCTGCCGGAGCGCGCGGTGACGATCGCGCTGGCGACCGCCCTCCAGGAGTCCGCGCTGCGCAATCTCGACCACGGCGACCGTGACTCGCTCGGCCTGTTCCAGCAGCGCCCGTCGAAGGGGTGGGGCACGGCCGCGCAGATTCAGGACCCGGTCTACTCGGCGGGCGAGTTCTACGACCATCTGGTCAAGGTCCCCGGCTACTCGCGGCTGCCGCTCACGGAGGCGGCGCAGCGCGTCCAGCGCAGCGGTTTCCCGCAGGCGTACGCGAAGCACGAGCCGGACGCCGCGCTGCTCGCCGCCGCGCTCACCGGCCGCTCCGCCGCGTCGCTGACCTGTTCGACGCCGACCGGGATCACCCCCGGGCACCCGGCGAGGGTACGGGCCGCGCTGACGCGGGACTTCGGGACCGGGGTGGAGCCCGCGGACGCCGCGCACGAGGTCTCCGTACCGGTGCCGGCCGCGGGCGGCACGGCGGGCGGCGGGCGCGGCGCCTCGGTTGCCGGTGAAGCCACTGAGGCCGGTGAAGCCGGTGAGACGGGTGAGGCCGGCGGGTCCGACGGAACCGGCGGGTCCGACCGGTCGGTGGCGGGGAGCACGGCCTCGCAGCGCGGCTGGGAACTGGCGCACTGGGCGGTGGCCCAGTCCTGGGAGCTGCGGATCGACGAGGTCGCCTACGCGGGCCGCGTGTGGCGGGCGGGGCAGGCGCACCGGGGCTGGCAGCGGGTGGAGGAGGCCGGGGACAGCCGGACGGCCGGTCCGGACTCCGGGGCCGGAGTGGTCCGTATCACCACTGCGCGCTAGAGGGAGAAGACGGGCCGCCCAGCAGTACGACGTATCACCCGGACAGGCGAGTCCGCCCCGGTCCGGGAACCCTCTCACGCCCGCTCTCCCCGCGGGCCCCGCCGACACGGCGATTCCCTTACGGGACAAGGGAAGTGACGGTTCTCCGGGCGGAGCGGAACCACCCCGTTCGCCCGATTCGCGCCCCAGGGGGCCGCACGGCGCATTACCTACTCTTTACTCGCGCCCACCGCATCCTTCGCGGCCTTCCGAGGGGTTGTCACTACGTCCGATCGACGGATCTGCCGATCGACGGACAAGCGACACGCACCGTTCGCCCCTCAAGCCCTCCAAGGAGCCCTCATGTCCGCGAACCTCCCCCTGGCCCGCCGGATCGCCCGAGCCGCGCTGCTCATCGCGGCGGGCGCCGCCCCGGTGATCGGCGCGGCCGGGTCCGCGAGCGCGGCGGCGCTCCCGCAGACCACCGATCTGGGCGCGGTCACCGCGCTCGACGGCGCCGCCGTGGGCGACACTCTCGACGGCGGGGCGCAGCAGGCCACCCAGGCCGTGGGCAGCGCCGGCGGCAAGGCCGTCGCCAAGGGCGTGCCCGCCGTCGGCAAGACCGTCGGCAAGGCCGTGAAGACGGCGACCCCCGCCGTCCAGAAGGCGGCGGGCGAGACCGCGGGCAGCGCCGGCACCGTACTGGGCGAGACCGCGAAGACGGCCACGGAGGGCACGGCTCCGGCCGGGGCCGCCCAGGGCGGTCTGCCGCTGGGCCGGCTCCCGGTCAAGGGCCTGCCGATCGGCTGACCTCGCTCCGTACACGCGTACACGTCCGAGGGCCCGGGGAGCGCGCGCTCCCCGGGCCCTCGGGCGTACGCCGGTGGATCACACCAGGCGCTTGACCGCCGCGTCGATCCGTTCGTCGGTGGCCGTCAGCGCCACCCGTACGTGCCGCCCGCCGGCGGGACCGTAGAAGTCGCCGGGCGCGACCAGGATGCCCAGCCCCGCGAGGTGCGCCACGGTGTCCCAGCACGGCTCGTCGCGGGTCGACCAGAGGTAGAGGCTCGCCTCACTGTGGTCGACGCGGAAGCCGTGCGCCTCCAGTGCGGCGCGCAGGGCGGTGCGCCGGGCCGCGTACCGCTCCCGCTGCTCCTGTACGTGCGTGTCGTCGCCGAGCGCCGCGACCGTGGCCGCCTGCACCGGCGCGGGCACCATCATCCCGCCGTGCTTGCGGATCTTCAGCAGCTCGCCCAGGACGGCCGGGTCGCCCGCCAGGAAGGCCGCGCGGTAGCCGGCCAGATTGGAGCGCTTGGAGAGCGAGTGGACGGCGACGATGCCCTCATAGGTGCCGCCGCAGACGTCCGGGTGCAGAACGGAGACGGGCTCGCTCTCCCAGCCCAGCTCCAGGTAGCACTCGTCGCTGAAGAGCAGTACGCCGTGCTCGCGCGCCCAGGCGACGACCCGGGTCAGCTCGTCCTTGGCCAGCACCCGTCCGGTGGGGTTGGACGGCGAGTTCAGCCAGAGAAGCCTGAGCCCCGCCGGATCCAGCTCCGTGGGGTCGTCGTACGGGACGGGCTCGGCGCCGCAGAGCCGCGCCCCCACCTCGTACGTCGGGTACGCGAGCAGCGGGTACGCGACCCGGTCGCCCGCTCCGAGCCCGAGCTGCGTCGGCAGCCAGGCCACCAGCTCCTTGGAGCCGACCACCGGCAGGACGTTCGCATGGCTCACGCCGCGCGCGCCGAGCCGCCGCTCCACCCAGCCGGTCAGCGCGTCCCGCAGCTCGGCCGTGCCCCACACCGTCGGATACCCGGGCGAGTTCGCGGCGCCGGTCAGGGCCTCCTGGACCAGTGCGGGAACCGGGTCGACGGGCGTGCCGACGGACAGGTCCACGATCCCGTCCGGATGGGCCGTCGCCGTCGCTTTGTAGGGCTCCAGCTTGTCCCAGGGAAAGACGGGAAGGCGCGAAGAGACTGCGGACACGTGCTCACTCACTCTTTCTCGGGTGCCGAACGCCGCGGTCCCGTACAGCGGGGAGCTGTACGGGACCGGGGGCGCGCTGTCAGCCGTTCTGGGGCGGCAGCGCGGCGATGAAGGGGTGGTCCCGCTCGATCAGGCCGAGCTTGGAAGCACCGCCGGGCGAACCGAGCTCGTCGAAGAACTCGACATTCGCCTTGTAGTAGTCCTTCCACTCCTCCGGGGTGTCGTCCTCGTAGAAGATGGCCTCGACCGGGCAGACCGGCTCACAGGCTCCACAGTCGACGCATTCGTCCGGGTGGATGTACAAGGACCGGGAGCCCTCGTAGATGCAGTCGACCGGGCACTCCTCGATGCACGCCTTGTCCTTGACGTCGACACAAGGCTGCGCGATGACGTAGGTCACGCTGTCGTTCCTCCTCGATAGGGCGCGGCGGGCCGATCTGCGGCTCCGTCCACGGGCGCGCGGGAGCGCGGCGTCGTCGATGCCCACTCACTAGTATCTCCGTTCTTGAGCGCGTTCCGAACAGGAGGGGCGGACAGAGCTGTGGAATTCACTGGCAGCGGACGATTCGAGGTCCGCGTGACCCCCTCTGACGTGGGCAAACGTGTATCAGTCAGACAACTGACTGAGGAAGGTACGGGCCCGGAGAAGTTCACCGACACGGTGGGCGTTCTCACATCCTGGGACAGTGGTGTGCTGCTCATCACACGACGGACCGGGGAGAGTGTGCGCGTCCCCGAGAGCGCGCTGGTCGCGGGCAAGGTCGTCCCCGCCGCGCCCGCCAGGCGCCGGGGTCCCGCCGCCTCGTTCGAGGAGCTGGCACGGGTCTGTGCCCGCTCCTGGCAGCCGGAGGAGAGCGAGCCGCTGGGTGACTGGCTGCTGAGGGCCGCGTCCGGCTTCACGCGGCGGGCCAACTCGGTCCTGCCCCTCGGCGACCCGGGCATGCCGCTCGACGAGGCATTGGCGCGGGTACGCCAGTGGTACGGGGAGCGGGGGCTGCCCGCGTACATCCAGGCCGCGACCGGCGCCGAGTCCACGCAGGAGCCGCTCTGCGCGGAGCTGGAGCGGCGCGGCTGGCGCTCCGAGGTGACGGCGGAGGTGCGCGTCGGCGCGCTCGCGCCGCTGGCCGACCGGGACGACGATCTCTCCGGCGTACGGCTCGACCGTACGGTCGACGCGGCATGGCTGCGGCGCTACCAGCGCTCCGCCGAGAGGCCGGGGCCCCAGGTGCTCCGGGTGCTGGGCAGCGGCCCCTCGGTGTGGTTCGCGGCCGTCGCCGGGAAGGACGCTCCGCAGGAGGGCGGGACGCCCGCGGCGATCGGCCGGTGTGTGGTCGACGGCCGGTGGGCCGGGTTCATGGCGGTGGAGGTCGACCCCGCGTACCGCCGGCGCGGGCTGGCGACGGCCGTGATGACCGCGCTCGCCCGCCGTGCGCTGGACGAGGGCGCGTCCGCCGCCTGGCTCCAGGTCGAGGCGGAGAACGAGGGCGCGCGGGCCCTGTACGACGGTATGGGCTTCGCCGTCCACCACCGCTACCACCATTTCCGGTCACCGTGAGCGCCGACCGGCGTCGGCGGTTCGCCGAGGAGGCCCGCGCCGACCGCCCCGATCTGGCCACGCTCTGCCTGCTCGTCGGCGCGGAGGGCGAGCCGGACCTCACCGAGCCGGATCTCGATGCCGCCCAGGCCGAGCTGGACCGGCTCGCGGGGCTGCTGCCCTTCGGCGTCACGGGGGCGCGCGCGTGGGCGAGGGCGGTCGGGGAGCTGCTCGGCGGGCGCTGCGGTTTCCACGGCTCCCCCGGCGACTACGAGCGGCTGGAGTCCTCGCTGCTGCCCGCGGTGCTGCGGCGGCGGCACGGGCTGCCGATCCTGCTCTCGGTGGTCTGGATCGAGGTGGCCCGCCGGGCCGGGGCGCCGGTGTACGGGGTGGCGCTGCCCGGCCACTTCGTGGTCGGCTTCGGCGACCCGGCGGAGCGGGTCCTGGCCGATCCGTTCGCCGCCGGCCGCCTGCTGACCAGTGACGACACGGACCTGCTGGTCAGGAGCGTGACGGGGGCGCAGCCCGACCCGGCCTCGTTCCGTCCGGCGGCCGCGCTGGACATCGTGCGGCGCGTCCTGAACAACATCCGCGCCTGGGCGGCGATCCGCCCCGAGCGCACCGATGTGGCCCTCTGGGCCGTCGATCTCTCGCTCCTCCTCCCGTCCCACCCGGCCCGGCTGCGCTACGACCGGGCCCAGTTGCTGGTCCGGCGCGGGGAGTTCCTGAGCGGGGCGGCGGAGATGGAGGAGTACGCGCGGGTGGTGGCGGCGGTGGAGCCTGCCACGGCGGAGGCCATCCGCAGGAAGGCCCGCGCGGCCCGGGCGATGCTGAACTGATCCCCCGGGGGCCGGGGTGGCCCCGTACCGGCGGATACGGCGCTGGGCGGGCCTCCAAGAGACCCGCCCAGCGGCCGGGAACGATCAGGAACAACCGGGAACGCTCTGGAACGATCTGGAGCGATCGGCGTGCGAAACCGATCAGCTCGGGTTGAGATTGATCGTCTGCGTACGCTCCGCGGGGGTCTTGCCGCGCAGCGCCGTCTGCATGGCCTGCGCCACGTCGGCCGAGGAGACCGGGTACTGCTTGCCGTCGCCCTTGGTGATCGTGATGCCGTCGAAGACGCCCTCAAGAAGCTGGTCGATGGCGTTCCTGTCGTAGACCTCGACGAGCTTTCCGTCGACCGCCTTCATCGAGAGGATCTTCGGCAGCGACCTGGCGGGGCCGAACTGGATCTGTTTGCCGCCCGCCTGGATGGTGATCAGACCGGACATCGCGGGCTCGGCGAACTCCCTCATGGCCCGGTCCAGCTCCGCCTGGTCGACGGTCGGCTCACGGGTGACGACGGGCAGCTCGATGCTGTTCGTCCTGCCCGTCTGGACCTGGGCGCGGTAGGCGTCACGGGTCGAGATGATCGAGTGGCTGACGTCCAGCGCCTTGCCGGCCTTGCCGGGTACGGCGACGGCCTTGCCCGGCTCGAACGTGATCGTGCCCTCCGAGGCCGAGCCGGAGGCGCCCGCCAGATCGGTCAGCGCGACGCTGAGCTTCTCGTCGTCGACGGGGATCACCGGTTCGGCGACGCGGGCGCCGCCGAAGAGCGAGCCGATCACCGAGACCGGGTTGTAGTCGCTGCCCGCCGCGTTGCGCACCGTCGCCTGGCTGTCCAGACTCAGGCCCGCCTTGTCGGGGGCCAGCTCCTCCGTCTTGCCGCCGATGCTGAGCCGCAGCGGGGCGGAGGCGCGTTCGCCGAGGGCGCCTTCGAGTTTGTTGACCGCCTGGTCGCGGGTGCCGCCGCCGATGTCGACACCGAGGACCGTGGTGCCCTTCGGTACGTCGGAGTGGTTCATCAGCAGTCCGGCGCCGTAGAGGCCGCCGGCCACCACCACGACGGCGACGGCGAGGAGCGCCAGCTTGGAGCGGCCCTTCTTGGCGGGCGCGGACGAGGAGGAGGACGCGGTTACGGACGGGGACGCCGGGGACGCGGCGCCCGCCGGAGCGGCTGCCTTGCCCGTGGGCGGCGTGGTGCCCACGGCGCCGACCGGGCCGGGGAAGTCGGGGGACGAGAAGTCGTGCTCCCGGCCGAAGGCGCCGGCTCCGTCACCGCCGGGACCGCCGGACCCGACGCCGCCAGGACCCGCGTCGGTCCGCGGACCGTCGGCCCCCGGGCCCGTCCCGGGGAACGGGGTACGGCGCTCCGCCGGCACCACCGGGATGCCGCTGGTGAGCGTGTCGCCCGAGACATGGCCGCCGGGGCCCGGGTCCTGCGCGGGCTGCTGCGGGGTCAGGACGGCGGTGTCGTCGGAGAGCCGGGGTGCACCGATCCGGCCGGTCCCGGGCGGGGTGCCCAGGGACGCCGGAGGGGTGCCGAGCGAGGCGCTGCCGGAGACGGGGCCCGTGGTGGGGCCGCTCGGTCCCGCGCCCGGGGGGCGGGTGCCGAACGCCGGGGTGGTGGGGCCGCCCCCGGTCGCCAGTCCCTCGGCGGCGAGATCGCTGAGCGAGGAGGTGCCGGCACCGCCGATCCGGTGGGATCCGGTGGAGTAGTCGGTGCCGTTGGAGTAATCCGAGCCGTACGGCGACTCCGCGCGGCTCTCCCCGCCCGGCTCCGCCGTCAGCGGCGAGGCCGGGGGGGCCGCAGGTGCCGAGGCGGTGCCGGCGACGGCCGCGGCGCCCGCGCTCATCCCCGCGGCCGTGCCGGTGGCCGCCTTGCGTGGCGCGAACCAGTCGCTGGTCGGCTTGTCCCGGCCGTCACCGTGGTCGCCGTCCGCGCCCTTGCCGGCGCCGGCCGCCGCGCGCTGCTCCCCGACCAGGTCGATCGGCCGGGTCTCGGACATGTCCTGGGCCGCCACGGGCTTCGGTGTGCTGCCCGTGCGCTCGCCGGCCGGGACGCCCCGGCCCTCGGTGCTGTCGACGTCGCTCATGGGCGTCCGCATCACGACGGGCGGGATCGGCCGCGAACCCGGGATGTTGATCCGGATCCGGGTGGTCAGCGTCGTCTCGGTCTTCGGCTCGTCCGGCTGTGCGTCGGACGCGGTCTTTCTCTCCTCCGGAGCGTCCTGCTGGGGATGCAGCGACGGATACTGGCGGGATCCGTACGGCGGTGTCCCCGAGGGGTACGCGGCTCCGCCGCGCCCCTGGGGCCCGGAGGACGAACTGTCAGTTTCACGACTCAAAGCAGGTTCTCCCGGTTGGCTCCGCCGCCCGTTCTTACTGGTACTCAACTGTTCAGGTCCCCCACAGCCGGAGAGCGGGGGGAAGGCCCGGAGCGCGCACCACCATACTGGCCTCCACCGACGGAGACCCGACGACCGTGAGAAGCGATGCTCCGCCGACCGTACGCGCATGGTCAATTCAGCGGCTGCCGGGCTCGTCACTTCCCAAGTCGGCCGGACTTCGTGCCCGGTTGCGGCAACCGCGACATCGTGGCACACATCACAGCCACCACCATGCCGCCGAGCAGGTAGACAAGGGGCCCGGCACCTGCGGCGAAGGCCGCGTCGCCCTCGGCGCGGCCCATGCTCAGCCCGATCGTGGCGATCAGCCAGCCCGCGGCGGGCGCGCCCACCCCGAGCTGGGTGCCGGTCGCGTACAGCCCGCCGAAGAAGGCCCCGGCCGTGGCGAGGAGGGCGAGCGCCAAACCGCCCGGGAACCAGCCGCCTTGGACGAGGGAACCCGCGATCCCGACGAGCGCGCCGAGCAGCGCCAGCGCCAGATACGCGGCGATACGCCCGGGTCTGAAGCTGAGCGGAGCCGTGAGCGGATTCACGGCGGGACCGTCCGGCTCGCGCGTGCTCACGTGTCCGCTCCGGCGTGCGGACCGGCGTCCGCGCCGGTGGCTCCGGCGAAAAGATCGCTCTCACGTTCGCCGGTGGGCGCTCCGGACGTGCCGTGCACCAACTGGTAGTACTCGGTGGCGAAGATCGGCTGACCGAGGTCGTTGGAGAGCGCGAAGAAGGGCCCGTCCACGGCGATCTGGGTGGCGTGGGCGCGCATCGCGGCCGCCTTCCGCCGGTGGTACGGCGCCCCGTCGACCGCCGCGGTGATCTCGTCGTCGGCCACGACGCCCGGAATGTCGTCGATCTCCGCGACACCGGGGAAGTCGGCGCCGGACGCGCGCAGCCGGGTGAAGCCCTCCTCGGCGACCGAGCGCGGGATCCGGTTCCAGTAGATCTTCTCGATGGCGTGCGCCGCGCCCAGCTCCGGACGGTAGGAGGGATCGGCCGCCAGTTCGGCGGCGCGCATGGCGACGCGGTGGGCCTGGATGTGGTCCGGGTGTCCGTACCCGCCGTTGGGGTCGTAGGTGACGAGCACCTGCGGGCGCACCTCGCGGACCACCTCCACGAGGTACGGAGCGGCCTCGTCCACCTCGGTGTGCCAGAACGCGCCCTCGCGGTCGTTCTGCTCCAGGCCCATCATCCCGGAGTCCCGGAACCGGCCGGGGCCGCCGAGGAAGCGGTGGTCGGTGACGCCCAGCTCGCGCATCGCCCCGGCGAGTTCGCCGATGCGGTGGGCGCCGAGCCGGTCCTCCTGGTCGGCCGCCAGGTGGGCGAGTTCGGGCAGGATGACCTCACCCTCCTCGCCGAGGGTGCAGGTCACCAGCGTGACCAGGGCGCCGTCGGCCGCGTACCTGGCCATGGTGGCGCCGTTGTTGATCGACTCGTCGTCGGGGTGCGCGTGCACGAGCAGCAGACGACGAGCGGGGAGATCGGTCATGGGGACAGCCTACGAGGCGGCACCGACAGCCGCCCCGAGAGCCGTCGGGGAGACGTGCGGCGGCGCCGCCGCGAGACGTACGGGAGCACCGGTCGGCGCCCCTCGGCGGGTGGGCGGTGGCGCGGGCCGAGGGGCGGTACCGGATCGAGGACGCGCTCAGCTAAAGAATGGCCGAATACCGTCGACCGGTGGCTAGAACTTGATGCCACCGATCATCCCGGCCACGTTCGTGGTCAGTTCGCTGATGGTGGGAGCGATGGAGGAACTGGCCATGTAGAACCCGAGCAGCATGCAGACCACCGCGTGTCCTGCCTTCAGTCCGGACTTCCGGACCAGCAGGAAGACGATGATCGCCAGCAGCACCACCGCCGAAATCGAGAGTGCCACGGCGGTTCACCTCCATAGATATTCAGTCGGGAAAACGCAGCGTGCATGTGCCCGGCTCATTCATACCCAGCTATCGCTAGGGATCATAACTATCCGTACGTACGCATCGATCGGTGCACGGCAGCACATGGGGGCGCACGGAACTCCGCCGCGGGGGCCGCGAGCCGTTAGGTTCGGTCGCATGACCTTGAGCCCTCCTCCCTCGTTCCCGCGTCAGCACGCCAGGACCCAGCGGTTCACGCTCGGCGCTCCCCGCTCGTTCACGGTCTCCCCGGACGGGGCGCGGGTGGTCTTCCTGCGCTCCACCTCGGGGACGGACCGCGTGAACCGCCTCTGGGTACTCGATCTCGACGGCTCCGCGAAGGGCCAGGAGGGCGCCCGGATCGCCGCCGACCCCGGCGTACTGCTCGGCGGCGCCTCGGAGCGGCTCTCGGCCGAGGAACGGGCCCGGCGCGAGCGCAGCCGGGAGGGCTCTGGAGGGATCGTGGGGTACGCGGTGGACTCCGGGGTCGAGCTGGCCGCGTTCGCCCTCTCAGGGCGCCTCTACGCGGCCGAGCTGCGGGCCGGGACGGCGCGTGAACTCCCCGTGCCGGGGCCGGTGATCGACCCGCGACCCGCGCCGGACGGCCGGCACATCGCCTATGTGTCCGGTGGGGCCCTGAGGGTGATCGGGGCTGACGGGGAAGGCGACCGCGAGCTGGCCGGCCCCCGTACGGAAGCAGCCCTGACCGGACGAGCACTGACGGGAGAAGCCCCGACCGGAGAAGCCGCGAAGGAGGAAGCGGGCGGGAGCGCGGACGTCACCTATGGTCTCGCGGAGTTCATCGCGGCCGAGGAGATGAGCCGTACCCGCGGCTACTGGTGGTCGCCCGCCTCCGACCGGCTGCTCGTCGCGCGCGTGGACACGGCGGACGTACAGCGCTGGTGGATCTCCGACCCGGCCCACCCGGACCGGGAGCCGTCGCGCGTGCCCTACCCGGCGGCCGGTACGCCCAACGCCGACGTACGGCTCTTCCTGGTTCCTTTGACGGACGGCAGGGAGACGGACGGCGCCGGCACGCCTCCCGCGGAGGTGATCTGGGACCGGGCACGTTACCCGTACCTCGCACGCGTCCACTGGTCCGCGGGAGGCGCCCCGCTGCTGCTCGTCCAGAGCAGGGACCAGCGCGGCCATCTCCACCTCACGGTGGACCCGGAGACCGGTGCCACCCGGACCGTGCACCGGGACGAGGATCCCGCGTGGCTCGAACTCTCCCCCGGGGTGCCCGCCTGGGCGCCGGACGGGCGGCTCGTCCGGCTGGCCGACGAAGGGGGCGCGCGGGTCCTGATGGTCGGCGACCGGCCGCTCACCGGGCCGCAGTTGCATGTCAGGGTGGTGCTGGACATCGGCGAGCACGACGTCCTGGTCTCGGCGTCGGCCGGGGAGGAGGCCGCCGGTCCCGAGACCGGCGAGATCCATGTGTACCGCGTCAGCGAGCTGGGCACGGAGCGGTTCTCGGCGGGCCCCGGGGTCCACTCGGCCGTCCGGGCGGGAGAGGTGACCGTCCTGGTGTCGGCCCGCCCCGAGACCGCGGGGGCGTCCGTGGGGGTGTTCCGGGACGGCAAGCAGCTCGCGTCGATCGCCTCGTACGCGGAGGCTCCGGCGCTCACGGCGCACGCGCGGCTCACCGAGGGGGGCGCACGGCGCATTCCGTGCGCCGTCCTGCTCCCCACGGGCTACCAGGAGTCGGACGGCCCGCTCCCCGTCCTGCTCGACCCGTACGGCGGTCCGCACGGCCAGCGTGTGGTCGCCGCCCAGAACGCGTACCTCACCTCGCAGTGGTTCGCCGACCAGGGGTTCGCCGTGCTCGTCGCCGACGGACGCGGCACCCCCGGCCGGTCGCCCGCCTGGGAGAAGTCCGTCCACCGGAATCTGCTGCTCACCCTGGACGACCAGATCGAGGCGCTGCACGATCTCGCCGGCCGGTTCCCGTTCGATCTCGGCCGGGTCGCGATCCGCGGCTGGTCCTACGGCGGCTATCTCTCCGCGCTCGCGGTGCTGCGCCGCCCCGATGTCTTCCACGCGGCGGTCGTCGGCGCGCCCGTCACCGATCTGCGGCTCTACGACACGCATTACATGGAGCGCTATCTCGGCACCCCGCAGGAGGCGCCCGAGGTGTACGCGGCCAACTCGCTGGTGACGGACGACGGGCTCTCGTCCCCGGCGGACCCCGCGCGGCCCATGATGATCATCCATGGGCTGGCCGACGACAATGTGGTGGTCGCCCACTCGCTCAAGCTCTCCGCCGCGCTCCTGGCGGCCGGGCGGCCCCACGAAGTACTGCCGCTCACGGGCGTCACCCATATGACCCCGCAGGAGGAGATCGCGGAGAACCTGCTGCTGCTCCAGGTCGACTTCCTCAAGCGGTCGCTGAACCTCTCGTAAGGACCGGAGCCGTAAGAAGCGCGAGGGAAGGGAAACAGCAACCGGCCGGGACTCCTGGAAGTCCCGGCCGGTTTACGGCACCCGCACGGCCGTACGCTCTACAGCTTGACGGGTCCGTATATCGGTACCGGGTCCGCCAAGTTGCCTACATGTTAACGAAATTGTTGTGTTTTATTGGTTTTTCTCCCTCTCCGCCCCGGTGGGAACGATCTCCCGTTCCGCCGCGAAATGGCAGGCCGAGGGGTGTGCGGCCGGCCCCTCCGCCGCCCTGAAGACCTCCGGCACCGCCAGCGAAGGCACCTCCACCGCGCACCGCTCCCGCGCCTTCCAGCAGCGCGTGCGGAAGCGGCAGCCGGACGGCGGGTTCGCCGGGGACGGCACGTCGCCCGCGAGGATGATCCGGTCCGGGCGCTCACGCGCGGAGGGGTCGGGCAGCGGCACCGCCGACAGCAGCGCCTGGGTGTACGGATGCGTCGGGTGGTCGTAGATCTGCGCGTCCGAGCCGATCTCGGCCAGCCGCCCCAGATACATCACCCCCACCCGGTCGGAGATGTGCCGGACGATCGACAGGTCGTGCGCGATGAAGAGGTACGACAGGTCGAACTCGTGCTGAAGGCGCTCCATCAGATTGATGACCTGTGCCTGGACGGAGACGTCCAGCGCCGAGACCGGCTCGTCGGCGACGATGATCTCCGGCCGGAGCGCGAGACCGCGGGCGATGCCGATGCGCTGGCGCTGACCGCCGGAGAACTGGTGCGGATAGCGGTTGATGTACTCCGGATTGAGCCCGACGACGTCCAGCAGGTCCTGGACCCGGCGCCGCCGGTCGCCCCTCGGGGCCGCCTCGGGATGGATCTCGTACGGCTCCCCGATGATGTCGCCCACCGTCATCCGGGGGTTGAGCGAGGTGTACGGGTCCTGGAACACCATCTGGATGTTGCGCCGTACCGCCTTGAGCGCCCGTCCCGACAGCTTGGTGATGTCCTCGCCCTTGTACCGGATCGCGCCGGACGTCGGACGCTCCAGATGGACCAGCAGCTTCGCCACGGTCGACTTGCCGCAGCCCGACTCCCCCACGATGCCCAGGGTCTCGCCGGCCGCCAGGCCGAAGGAGACACCGTCGACCGCGCGCACCGCGCCGATCTGCCGCCGGAAGAGGATGCCCTGGGTGAGCGGATAGTGCTTGACCAGGTCCCGCACCTCCAGGAGGGGTTCAGCCATCGAGTGTCTCCTTCCAGAAGTAGCAGGCGCTGCGCCGTTCCCCGTCGGCCCCGCCGTCCTCCGTCACCTCGTGGAGCGGCGGCACCTCCGCGCGGCACCGGTCCCGGGCCCTCGGGCAGCGCGGATGGAACGCGCAGCCCGGTGGGATGTGCAGCAGGTTGGGCGGGAGGCCCTTGATCGCGTAGAGCTCGTGGCCCTTCTGGTCCAGGCGCGGGATCGAGTCCAGCAGCCCCCGTGTGTACGGGTGCGCCGGACGCTGGTAGATCTCGTGGACCGGCGCGGTCTCCACGATCCGGCCCGCGTACATCACCGCGATCTTGTCCGCGACATCGGCCACGACGCCGAGGTCGTGGGTGATCAGGATCAGCCCCATGTTCAGCTCGCGCCGGAGTTCCGCCAGGAGATCCATCACCTGGGCCTGCACGGTCACGTCGAGCGCCGTCGTCGGCTCATCCGCGATGATCAGCGCGGGTTCGAGCGCGAGCGCCATGGCGATCATGATGCGCTGGCGCATACCCCCCGAGAACTGGTGCGGGTAGTCGTTCACGCGGTCCCTGGCGGCCGGGATACGGACGCGGTCCATCAGTTCGACGGACTTGGCCCGCGCCTGTTTGCGGCCCATTCCCCGGTGAACCTCGAACATCTCCGCGAGTTGAGCCCCCACCGTGAGCACGGGGTTGAGGGAGGACAGCGCGTCCTGGAAGATCATCGCCATCTCCGCACCGCGGATCCTGCGGCGCTGCTCCTCCTTGAGCCTCAGCAGGTCCCGGCCCCGGAAGAGCACTTCGCCGCCCGTGATCCGGCCGGGCGGGGAGTCCAGGATCCCCATGATCGCCTGGGCGGTGACGGACTTGCCCGAGCCCGACTCTCCGAGCACGGCGAGGGTTTCGCCCGCGGCCACCGCGTAGCTGACGCCGTTGACGGCCTTGGCGGTCCCTTCGCGGGTATGGAACTCCACCTGGAGATCGCGCACTTCGAGCAGGACGGGGGACGGCGGCATGACAGCGGGGCTCCTCAGCGCAGCTTGGGGTCGAGGGCGTCGCGTACCGCGTCGCCGAGCATGATGAACGCGAGCACGGTGACCGCCAGCGCGCCGGCCGGCCAGAGCAGCATGTGCGGGGCGTTACGGATGTACGGGGAGGCGTCCGAGATGTCGATCCCCCAGGAGACCGTCGGGGGTTTGAGGCCCACACCGAGGTACGAGAGGGTCGCCTCCAGTGCGATGAACGTACCGAGGGCGATGGTCGCCACGACGATCACCGGCGCGACCGCGTTGGGCAGCACATGCCGCAGCATCATCCGCGGGCTGGAGGCGCCGAGGGCCCGTGCCGCCTGGACGTAGTCGTTCTGTTTGACGGTGATGACGGAGCCGCGGGCGATCCGGGAGATCTGCGGCCAGCCGAGCAGCACCATGAAGCCGATCACCGGCCAGACGGTGGCGCTGGTCACCACGGACAACAGCACCAGACCGCCGAGGACGACGGGGATCCCGAAGAAGATGTCGGTGACGCGGGAGAGGACCGCGTCCCAGGAGCCGCCGAAGAATCCGGCGAGCCCGCCGAGGACCGAGCCGACGACGGCGACCCCCAGGCTGGCGAGGACGCCGACGACGACGGAGGTCCTGGCGCCGTGGACGGTACGGGTGTAGACGTCGCAGCCCTGTCCGTTGAAGCCGAAGGGGTGGCCGGGACGGGAGCCGTCCTGGGCGTCGGCGAGGTCGCAGGAGAGCGGGTTGCCAGTGGCGATCAGCGACGGCCAGATCGAGATGATCACCAGAAAGATGATGATCAGTCCCGAGATGAGGAAGACCGGGTTGCGCCGGAGGTCCCGCCAGGCGTCGGACCACAGACTGCGCGCCCGGCCCCCGGACCCGCCCGCCGGGCCCCCGGGCCCGCCGTCCTTCTCCAGGGTGAACGCCTCGCTGGTGGCGAGGTCCATCGCACCGCCGGCGCCGGTCGCGGCGATGGAGCCACCGCCGGACGAGGCACCGCCGGGACCGCCGGGGCCTGGGCCGCCGGGACCGGGGCCACCGCCGCCGGGACCACCTCGGCCGGCGGGACCGCCGGCACCGGAACCGGCTCCTTCGGGGCGCGGGCGCTGCGGGTCAGGCATACCGGATCCTCGGGTCGAGTACGGCGTACAACAGGTCGACCAGCAGGTTCGCCACCAGGAAGACGATGACGAGCACGGTCACGAAGCCGACGACGGTCTGGGTGTTCTGACGCAGAATCCCCTGGTAGAGCTGGAATCCGACGCCGTGGATGTTGAAGATCCGCTCGGTGACGATGGCGCCGCCCATCAGGGCCCCGATGTCCGTACCGATGAAGGTGACCACCGGGATCAGTGAATTGCGCAGCAGATGTCTGACGATCACCCGCCGCCGGGGCAGCCCCTTGGCGACGGCCGTACGGACGTAGTCGGAGCGGGCGTTCTCCGCGATGGACGTCCGGGTGAGCCGGGTGACGTACGCGAGGGAGACGGAGGCGAGCACCAGCCCCGGCAGGATCAGCTCGTCGAGCGGCGCCGTCGGTGAGACCGAGGGTTCGACGATCTTCCACCGCACCCCGAAGAGGAGTTGGGCCAGCAGTCCGGTGACGAACGTCGGTACGGCGATGACGACGAGCGTCAGCAGCAGGACGGAGGTGTCGACCGGGCGGCCCCGGCGCAGTCCGGTGATCACACCGAAGACGATCCCGACCAGGATCTCGAAGAAGATCGCGACGAGCGTCAGCCGGATGGTGATCGGGAAGGCGGAGGCCATCAGGTCGATGACCTTCTGCCCGTTGAAGGCGGTGCCGAAGTCTCCCGAGAAGACATGGCCCATGTAGGTGAGGTACTGCTGCCAGACGGGCCGGTCGAGGCCGAAGTCCTCGCGGAGCCTGGCCTCGGTGGCGGGGTCGCACTGCCGGTCGCCGCAGAGGCCCGCGACGGGGTCGCCCATCACATTGACCATCAGGAAGATCAGCAGCGTGGCGCCGATGAAGACCGGGATCATCTGGAGCAGACGCCGGATCACATAACGTCCCATACGGGGCTCCGGGGGGAGAGTCGAACGGTGGCCGCGGGGCTGCGTTCCGGCGTCAGTGGACGGTGATCTCGCTGTAGACCGGGACGCTGAACGGGTTGAGCGCCACGTGCGAGACGCGGTCCGAGTAGCCCGCGCTGCCGTTCTGGTACCAGAGCGGGATGGCCGCCATCTGATCCCGTACGACACCTTCGGCCCGCTGGAACTTGTCGATCGCCGCCTTCGTGTCGGCCTCGGCGTTGGCCTCGTTGATCAGCTGGTCGAATCGCGGGTTGCTCCACTTGCCGTCGTTGGACGAGGCGTTGGTGTAGTAGAGCGGCTGGAGGAAGTTCTGGATCAGCGGGTAGTCCATCTGCCAGCCCGCGCGGAAGGGCCCGGTGAGCTTCCTCCGCCCGATCTGGTTGCGGAAGTCCGCGAAGGTGCCGACGGGGCTGCCGACGCACGCCTTGTCCTGGCCCAGCGCGTTGTTGATGCTGTTGCAGACGGCGTCGACCCACTCCTTGTGGGAGCCGGTGTCCGCGTTGTACGTGACCTTCAGCCGGCCGCCGGGGATGCCGCCGCCCTCCTGGACCAGCTTTTTCGCGGCGGCCGCGTCGTACTCGCACGCCGCGCCGCAGAGCCCGGCCCGGTAGCCGCCGTCCGCGCCGAGCACCGGTGAGGTCCAGTCGGTGGCCGGGGTACGGGTCTTGCGGAAGATGGTCTCGGTGATCTGCTCGCGGTTGATCGCCCGGGAGAGCCCGGTGCGGACCTTGACGGCCTTCGCGGTGTTCCAGCGCTTGTCGTAGTAAGGGAAGGCGAGGGTCTGGATGATGCCGGCGGGGGTGTTGATGTACCGGCCGTTCAGATCGGACCTCACGTTCTTGAGCTGCGCGGCCGGGACGTCGTCGACCAGGTCGAGATTGCGCGCGACGAGGTCCGTGTAGGCGGTGTTGTTGTCGGTGTAGACCACGAGGTCCACACCGCCGTTGCGCGCCTTGTCCGCGCCGGGGTACGCCTTCCAGGTGCGCAGCGACATCTGGGAGCCCTTGGTGTACCGCTCTACCGTGTACGGGCCGTTGCCGACCGGCTTGGCGAGCCATGCCGCGTGGCGCTCGTGGAACGCCCTGGGCAGCGGCGCGAAGGCCGCGTACCCGAGGGTGTCGGGCCAGGTGGAGAAGCGCTGCGACAGCTTGACGGTGAAGGTGCGCGGCCCGGTGACCTTCAGACCGGAGAGGGTCGGGGCGGTGGGCGCGCCGGAGACCGGGTGGACCTTGTCGTATCCGTCGATGTACTGGAAGAAGTAGGCGTTCTTCTGGTTGTTCTTGAGGTTGGCGCCGTAGTTCCACGCGTCCACGAAGGACTTGGCGGTGACCTTCTCGCCGTCGCTGAAGGTCCAGCCGTCCTTGACGGTGACCGTGAAGTGCGTCGAGTCCGTGGTCTCGATCCTCTCGGCCAGCGCGTCCTCGGCCTTGCCCGTCCTCGGGTCGTACCGCTTCAGCCCGCGGAAGATCATGTCGAGGACCTTGCCGCCCTGGACCTCGTTGGTGTTCGCGGGCTCCAGCGGGTTCTGCGGATCCCCCCAGGAGGAGCGCACCACCCCGTCCGCACCGCCACGAGCGCCGCTGTCTCCCCCGCCGCACGCCGTCGCCGCGAGGATGACGGCCACCACGCAGGCGGCCCACTTGGGGTGCGTCGGCGTAGCTCCTCGCATGAAGGTCCTCCTCGGAGTGGTCGGGCTCAGCCGAGGGACAATATCCACCCATAGAGCGCAATACGCCCATGCGACTCACCTGAACGGACGGATCCCCCTCCGGATGTACGCATACCGGTGAGCGACACGCGGGCGCACCGGGAGGCCGGTTGCCTTTCGGTCGGGTCATGACAGGAGCGCATTCGCACCAACGGTTGACCATGCGCGCACCAAGCCGCAAAAGAGGCATTCAAGGCCACGAAGAATTCATTGACCGTGCATGTATCCGATTGAAAAAGTCCTTTTAATCCGCGGATCTGACCGTGGAGTCTTCGATCTCTTCCGGCCAGGAGCATCATGACCTCCGCACCCTCTCCGGCCGCCGTCCCTCTGGAGACGGCCGCCGGCCACGGCGGCCCCCCGCCGGCGTCCGCGGCGCCGAGAAGCGGAGCCGGCCGCTCCCCGGGACAGCTCGCCCTGCGGCGCTTCCGGCGCGACCGTACGGGCGTCGTCTCGGCCTGTGTTGTCGCCTTCTTCTTCGCGGTGGCCGTCTGCGCCCCGCTGATCGCCCGGCTCTACGGGAAGAATCCGTACGACACCTACGGCCAGGACAACCCCGGCCTCCTCAACGACTTCGGCTTCCCGGTCCGCCCCAACGGCGGTATCAGTGGCCAGTACTGGTTCGGCATCGAACCCGGGCTCGGCCGGGACGTCTTCACCTTCCTGCTGTACGGGATCCGCAACTCGCTGCTGATCGCCACCGTGACCACGCTGCTGGTGGCGGTGTTCGGGGTCGTCATCGGGGTCACGGCGGGCTACCTCGGCGGGAAGACGGACTACCTCGTCGGCCGGGTCATCGACATCCTGCTGGCGTTCCCCTCGACGCTGTTCTTCATCGCCTTCTGGCCGGTGCTGATCTCGATCCTGGTCTCGCCCGAGGAGAACACCCCGGTCTGGCTCACCGTCGTCTCGCTGATCTCGGTGATGACCGCCTTCGGCTGGGCCCCCATCGCCCGGCTGCTGCGCGGTGAGGTACTCGCCCTGCGCGAGAGGGAGTTCGTGGAGGCGGCCAAGGTGACCGGCGCGTCCCCGGCGCGGATCATCTTCCGGGAACTGCTCCCCAACCTGTGGACGCCGATCCTCATCCAGGCGACCCTCGCGCTCCCCCTCTTCGTCACCACCGAGGCGGGGCTCGCCTTCCTCGGCGTGGGGCTCAGCTCACCGACCCCCGACTGGGGCGTGATGATCCAGCGCGGCTCGAACGTGTACCAGAACGACATCACCTTCCTGCTCTTCCCGGGGCTCGCGATGGTGATCTTCGTGATCGCCTTCAACCTCCTCGGCGACTCGGTACGCGACGCGCTGGACCCGAAGACCAGGCGCTGACCCCCGCGCACCGCGCCGCCATACCTCCCGCACCCCCCGCACCCGTGCCCCCGTACCGGTGCACCCGTGCCCCCGTACCGCAGAACCCCATTCGGCTCCACCGACCCTCGACAGGGCAGGAATCGTATGTCCCTCTCCCGCAGAAACTTCGTCATCGCCACCTCCGTCGCCGCCGGGGGCTCCGCACTCCTCGCCGCGTGCAGCAGCGGCGACGCCGGCTCCGGCGGACCCGGCGGCAGCGATTCGGGGAGCGGCGGCGACGCGGGCTCCACGACGTACACCGGCAGTACGGTCGCCATCGGCACCGCCGCCGACTCCACCGGGCCCGCCCCGGCCGTCGCCGGGTCGCGCGAGGGCGGCACGATCCGCGGCATCGGCCCCGACGACTTCTCCCATCTCGACCCGCAGCGCATCTACTTCTCCTGGAACTCCACGGTCGGCAACCTCTACATCCGCTGCCTCACCGGCTACAGGATCGCGCCGGACGGCTCCATGAAGCTGGTCGGCGACCTCGCCACCGACGCCGGCACCCTGTCCGACGGCGGGAAGACCTGGACGTTCACCCTCAAGGACGGCCTCACGTGGGAGGACGGCAGTGAACTGACCGTCGACGACGTACGCCACGGCATCGAGCGGGGCTTCGCGAGCTTCACCACCGAGGGCGCCGGCTATCTCCAGACCGCGCTGACCGGCTCCACCGACTTCCGGGCCGCGTACAAGGGCCCGTACGGCGGCAAGCACCTCGACTCCGTCGTCACCGACGCGCGCCGGAAGACCATCACCTTCCATCTGAAGCTGGCCCGCCCGGACCTCAACTTCACGCTGGCGATGCACTCGTACGGCGCCGTACCGGTCAAGCTGGACACCAAGGAGAAGTACGACAAGGACCCGGTCTCGGCCGGACCGTACAAGCTCACCCAGCACGCGGTCGACAAGTCGATGACCCTCACGCGCAATCCGCACTGGGACGAGCGGACGGACGCGATCCGCACCGCCTACCCGGACAGCTTCGCCTTCGAGTTCGGCCC
Source organism: Streptomyces sp. NPDC096310 (assembly GCF_044763125.1). Taxonomy (NCBI): domain Bacteria; kingdom Bacillati; phylum Actinomycetota; class Actinomycetes; order Kitasatosporales; family Streptomycetaceae; genus Streptomyces; species Streptomyces sp. NPDC096310. Next base: position 512,985 of record NZ_JBIWFO010000004.1, read on the forward strand.
GCAGGCGCTCGCGGCCTCGGACCGGCTGATCGCCGACTCGGGCGACGACCAGTACGCGGTCATGGCGTACAGCGGGGTGCCGGCCGAGCGTATCCAGAAGGTCCTCACGGACCCCGCCCTGAAGAAACGCACCATCAACGGCCTGCTCACCGGCCTCTACTACTACGCCATCAACACCCGGCGCATCCCCGACCTGAAGGTGCGCCAGGCCCTCATCCACGCCTGGCCGCTGGAGCAGATCCGGCAGATCTACGGCGGCCCGTCCGCGGGCGACATCGCGACGACGATCCTCAGCCCGGACATCCTCGGGCGCGAGAAGTTCGACGTCTACGGGAAGCTGAAGAAGCCGCAGGGCGACCCGGCGACCGCGAGGAAGCTGCTCAAGGAGGCCGGCAGGTCCGGCCAGAAGATCGTCTACGCCTTCCCGCAGGGCGACAACTACGACAAGACCAAGGTCGTCATCGAGAACGCGCTGACGAAGGCGGGGTTCAACCCCGTCATCAAGCCGCTCGACTCCACCAGTTACTACGACCAGGTCCAGCAGATCGACAACCAGTTCGACGTGATGTGGTTCGGCTGGGCCCCGGACTGGCCCACCGGCTACACCCTGATCCAGCCGCTCTTCGACAGCGGCACGATCGCCAACGGCGCCAACAACATCTCCCAGCTCAGGGTCGGCTGGGTGGACGCGGCCATCAAGAAGGACGTGGTGATCGCGGACCCGAAGCAGGCGGGGAAGGCATGGGCCGCGCTGGACCGGCGGATCATGACCGAGGAGGCGCCGATCATCCCGGAGACGTATCAGCGCCGCTTCTACCTGGCCGGTTCGAAGGTCGGCGGGGCGCTCTTCGACCCGCTGTTCTCGGCGGCGGTGCTCTACAAGCTGTACGCGAGGTCCTGAGAGACCTGGAGGGAACCTGAGGACCTGAGGGAATTACGCCATGTTCCGCTTCCTGGTGCGCCGCACGCTCGGCGCCGCGGTGATCCTGCTGATCATCAGCGCCTTCACCTTCGTCCTCTTCTACGTCGCGCCCCGCGACCCCGCGCGGGTCGCCTGCGGCAAGGTCTGCACCCCCGAGACGCTGGCGCTCGTACGGCGCAACCTGGGCATCGCCGATCCGCTGCCCGTGCAGTACTGGCACTGGCTCCAGGCGGTGTTCACCGGCCGCGACTACGCGTCGTTCGGGCACTGTCCCGCCCCGTGCCTCGGCTACTCGTTCCACAACCGCGAGCCCGTCCTCTCCACCATCCTCGACCGCTTCCCGACCACGCTGTCGCTCTCCCTCGGCAGCGCCGTCGTCTTCGTGGTGCTGGGCGTGGGGGCGGGCATGCTCGCGGCGGTCAAGCAGGGCAAGGCGCTGGACAAGGTGGCCTCCTCGGCCTCGCTGGTCGGCTCCTCGCTCCAGATCTACATCGTCGGGGTGGTCGCCATGTACTACCTGACCGACCAGTGGCACATCCTGAGCCGCCCCCAGGATGTCCCGATCACCCAGGACCCGGCGGGCTGGTTCCAGGGGCTGCTGCTGCCCTGGTTCGTCCTCGCGCTGATCTTCACCGCCAACTACACACGGATGGCCCGCTCCCAGTTGGTCGAGACGCTCAGCGAGGACTACGTACGGACGGCACGCGCCAAGGGCCTCTCGCGCCGCACGGTCTTCTTCCGCTTCGCCTGGCGGGGCGCCATGGGGCCGATCGTCACCATCTTCGGGCTGGACATCGGCGCGCTGCTGGGCGGCGCCATCATCACCGAGCAGACGTTCAACCTGCACGGCATCGGGGCGCTCTCCGTCAAGGCCGTACAGGACAACGACCTGCCGCTGCTGCTCGGGGTCGTCCTCGTCGCCGCGGGCGCGATCGTCGTCTTCAACATCGTCGTCGACGCCGTGTACGCCGTCATCGACCCGCGCGTACGCCTCGCGTAGAAGGGCACCCCATGACCGTCTCCCCCTTCCTCTCCGTCCGCGACCTGCGGGTGCACTTCGCCACCGAGGACGGCACCGTACGCGCCGTCGACGGGCTCTCCTTCGACGTCGCGCGCGGCAGGACCCTCGGGATCGTCGGCGAGTCGGGCTCCGGCAAGTCCGTCACCAACCTGGCGATCCTGGGCCTGCACGACCCCGACCGCACGACCATCGACGGGGAGATCCTGCTCGAAGGACGCGACCTGCTCACCACGGGCGAACGCCGGCTCGAAGGGCTGCGCGGCAACACGATGGCCATGATCTTCCAGGACGCGCTGGCCTCGCTCTCGCCGTACCACACGATCGGCCGGCAGATCGCGGAGACGTACCGCAAACACACCGGCGCCTCCCGGAAGGCCGCCCGCGCGCGGGCCGTCGAGATGCTGGGGCGCGTCGGGATACCGCAGCCGGACGTACGGGCGGACGACTACCCGCACCAGTTCTCCGGCGGGATGCGCCAGCGCGCGATGATCGCGATGGCGCTGGTCTGCGACCCCGCACTGCTGATCGCGGACGAGCCGACGACCGCGCTGGACGTCACCGTGCAGGCCCAGATCATGGATCTGCTGAAGGACCTCCAGCGGGAGACCGGCACCGCGATCATCTTCATCACCCACGACCTGGGCGTGATCGCCGACATCGCGGACGACGTCCTCGTGATGTACGGCGGCCGGTGCGTGGAGCGCGGTACGAAGAAGGAGGTCCTGCGCGCCCCCCAACACCCGTACACCTGGGGCCTTCTGGGCTCCATGCCGAGCCTCGACTCCCCGGTGGACATACCGCTCGCCCCCATCCCCGGCACCCCGCCCAGCCTCCTCGACCCGCCCGGCGGCTGCCGCTTCCACCCGCGCTGCGCCTTCACCGAACAGGTGGGCGGCGCGCTCTGCGCGACCCGGCTGCCACCGCTGGAACCGGTGACGGGCCACGGGGCGGCCTGCCACCTGGACGCCGCCCAACGGGTCGAGTTCTCGGCCGACTTCGCGGGAGCGGGCCCGGCATGACGCGCAGGGAAGCTCACGCCCCCCAGGAAGGCACCCGGACCCCCATGACCACCACGCCCCTCCTCAACGTCGCCGGCCTCGTCAAGCACTTCCCGATCACCGGCGGCTTCCCGATCCGGCGTACGGTCGGCGCGGTCCAGGCCGTGGACGGCCTCGACTTCACGGTCGCGGAGGGCGAGAGCCTGGGCCTGGTCGGCGAGTCCGGCTGCGGCAAGTCGACCACGGGCCGGCTCATCACCCGCCTCCTGGAACCGAGCGGCGGCCGGATCACCTACCGCGGCCAGGACATCACGCACGCCTCGCGCAAGAGGCTCGCGCCGGTGCGCCCCGAGATCCAGATGATCTTCCAGGACCCGTATGCCTCGCTCAACCCGCGGCAGACGGTCGGCCGGATCATCGCCGGGCCGATGGAGATCAACGGCATCGATCCGCCGGGCGGCCGGGAGAGACGCGTACGCGAACTCCTCGACACGGTCGGCCTCAACCCCGAGCACTACAACCGCTTCCCGCACGAGTTCTCCGGCGGCCAGCGCCAGCGCATCGGCGTGGCCAGGGCGCTCGCCCTGCGCCCTAAGCTGATCGTGGCCGACGAGCCGGTCTCGGCGCTGGACGTCTCGATCCAGGCACAGGTGGTCAATCTGCTCCAGCAGCTCCAGCGGGAGCTGGGCATCGCCTTCGTCTTCATCGCCCACGACCTCGCCGTCGTACGTCACTTCTCGCAGCGCGTGGCGGTGATGTACCTGGGCCGGATCGTGGAGATCGCGGACCGGGACGAGTTGTACGGCGCCCCGCGCCACCCGTACACCAGGGCGCTGCTCTCGGCGGTCCCGGCGACAACACTCCCGGACGACACCGCCCCGCCCCCCGCCCGTATCCGCCTGAAGGGCGAGGTCCCGTCCCCGGTCCACCCGCCCTCGGGCTGCCGCTTCCGCACCCGCTGCTGGAAGGCGACGGACCACTGCGCGACGACGACGCCCCCACTGGTCCGGCCGGAGGGCAGCCGGGAGGGCCACCTGACGGCATGCCACTACCCGGAGCCGCTGCCGCCGTCGCGTACCGGTCCGCCGGCGCCGGTGCGGGTCCCGGCGGCCCCTCGGCCTTCCTCTTCCTGACCCGAGCCCGGACGACCGGTCCACGGGGACGCCGGAGCCCCCGGTACGTGCCTTCGCGCCGCGCTCTCACACGGGCATGACCCGCACGTCGTACTGGGGGATCCACTTGTCCCGCGTCACCAGAGTCATCCCTTCGGTTTGCGCCTGTGCAATCAGTATCCGGTCGAAGGGGTCCCGATGATGTGCCGGAAGCCGCCCTGCGCGCACTCCGTGCCCGGCGGTGACAGGCAGCCCCGTGAACTGGCTGTCACGTACCCTCTCGGCCAGATCCTCAGGCCCCTCGATCTTCCCGAGAGACTGCTTGATCGCGATTTCCCACGGTGACACAGCGCTCATGTAGACACCGGGCTCGGTGTCCAGCAGGTCCTTGATCTCGCCGGACAGCTCAGGCGAGTCGTCCAGCCACCACAGGACCACATGGGTATCGAGCAGAAGGCGCATCAGCGCATCCCGAAGGCGTCGGCGAGATCATCAGGAAGGTCATCGAAGTCGTGCGGGATATGGATACGCCCACGGAGCGAGCCCCTGCCGGTCCGCATCACCTTGGGGCGCAGCGGCACCACCTTGGCCACCGGCTCTCCCGCCTTGCTGATCACGACCTCCTCGCCGGTCGCCACCTGCTCCAGGATGCGGGAGAAATGGGTCTTGGCTTCATGCACGTTGTATTGACGAGCCGCTTCCATGGATACCTCGCGATGTGATTCCCGTATGGACTAAGCAGTAGACTAAGCATAACCCCGGGAGGGGCACACGCACCTTCGCTCAGCGCCCGGAGCCCGGCGATCACCGCGGCCCGCCATCCCGCCCGACATCCCGCCCCTCCCGCACGGCCACGGGTTCATCGACCGGAATCCGCAGCTCCGAGCCGTCATCCAGCGCCAGCATGACATCGGGCCGCCCGGCCACACCCGCCTCGCCCCGCACCCCGAGGACCGTGCGCCACGCACCCCACACCCGTACGTCCTGACCGGGCCGTACGGCGATCGCGCCGACCTCCGTACCGTCCGGGACGGGTCTGATGTCCGGTGCCTTCAGCTCCGCCCAGACCGTTTTCCCGATCCCGCCCGGTCGCGCCTCGACACCCCACCGCTCGGACACCGCCTCCACCAGCAGTAATCCGCGTCCGCCCGGCTCGTCGTCCCGTGGCGCCCGCACACCGGGCCTGCCGGTACCCGCGTCGCTCACCTCAAGCCGCAGCATCTCGTCCACCGGCGAACGCACGATCCGCACGCCAACATGCCGGTCACCCGGCACCCGTACGCGCAGGGCGTTGGTCACCAGCTCGGAGAGGATCAGCTCCCCGGCTTCCGCGACATCGTGGCCGACTCCCCAACTCCCGAGTGTGGCACGGAGCACGGCGCGGGCCCGGGGGACGCTGCTGCGGCGACGTGTCAGCCGGAAACTCACTTCGTACGGTTCACCCATGGCGGCTCCCACCGCTCCGGCGAGCAACCCGAACCCCCGGTCGAGAGCGCGGCACTTGCTCGGCATCAATCGCCCCAGGCGTCCCATCGGCAACCCGGAGCGCAACCACTCTCAGCATTCAGTTGAGCGCGGTGCGTGAGGGAAGCTAAGCTGCGCACGCTGCGTCACGTCAAGAGTTCTGTCTGTCAATTGACACGAAGGTGGCAAGCAGCCCTTTCCCGCAGGAATCCCGCCGCGCGGACCCGAGGAGAGATTCATGACCAGCGACACCAGCACCCTGTTGATGACCCGGGTGACCTTCGGCCGGGCTCTGCGCCGCCTGCGAAGCGAGGTGCATCACTTCACCCTCGTCGAGGTCGGCGCGGCCCTCGGCTGCGACGACTCCCTGATCAGCCGCATCGAGAACGGCAAACGGGCCTGCTCCCAGGAGCACTTCGCCGCCCTCCTGGACCTCTACGAGGTCCCCGCGCCGGAGCGCGACGAACTCGCCCGACTGCACGCGGCCGCCCGTGACCGCCGGCAGCCGTGGTGGTTCCCGTACAGCGACGTGATCAGTGCGCAGTACGAACGGTTCATCGGCTTCGAGGCAGCGGCATCGACCGTCCACGAGTACCAGGTCGGCATCCTGCCGGGTCTGTTGCAGACCGAGGCCTATATGCAGGCCGTCACCGGCGTGGGCTTCGCCTCGCTGGGCCCCGACCAGATCGAGGCCCTGGTCGAGGTGCGTGGGCTACGGCAGCGGCACCGCCTGCTGGAGACGGAAACCCCGCTGGACTGTCACTACGTCATCTCACAGGCGGCACTGGACTTCCAGGTGGGCGGCAGACGCACCCACCAGGAACAGCTCGCGTACCTGCTGGAGATCTCGACGCACGCGTCTGTCGATCTGAGGGTGATCCCGTACGAGAAGGGCGAAGAGGCCGCCCAGATCGGGGCGTTCACGATCCTCCAGTTCGCGGACGAAGACGTACCAGATGTGGCCTTCGGAGAGTCGGTCGCCGGCAGTTTGACGATGGACGGCCCACGCGACCTGCGCCGATTGCACCGGCTCTTCCGCAGCCTCACCCGATCGGCTTACTCTCGGGAGGAGAGCCGCGACGTCATCGCACGCACCCTGAGCAAGGAAGAATGACTGATGGAGAAGGCTGACCTCTACGCGATAGACCCGGCCTCGTTGCCCTGGCAGAAGAGCAGTTTCACCGCCAACAACGGCCAGTGCTTCGAGCTGGCGCCACTCCCCGGCGGCGGAGTGGCGGTCCGCGACTCGAAGAACCCCTCGGGGCCGCATCTGTGCTTCACACCGGGCGAATGGCAAGCCTTCAAGTCCGGCATGGCCACGGGGGACTTCGACAACCTGTAGCCAGGGGCCTGCGGGCGTGGTCAGCGGAGCGGCTGCCGAACGTCGTCCCGAACCTTCAGCACGGTCCGCGCCGTAGCGTCGAGATCGACGGAATCGGGTTCTTGGGCAACGCCCTCACCGTCGTGGAACGCGACGTATGCGGCGGTGTTCTCGTCACCCCAGGCGCATACGGGGACGGTGGACGTGGTGCCCTCGTCTTCGGAGAGCAGTACGGTGCATTGCAGATCGACGTCCGACCCTTCCAGCGTGATGATCTTCGGCGGGCTGGGCTCGCTTATTCCGTCCGCCTCCCTCATGCCACGGAACAGGCCGTCCCGCTGTTTCGTGGGGTTCTTGAACCGCCCGTAGACTCCCGCGACGGCGAGCCCGCTCTGCGCCTCGTCACCGGTATCCGCGTACGAACCCACGATTCCCCGTGTATCGCGTGCATCCGGCCCGTCGCCATAACCTTCCCGCTTCATCTCGTCGTTCGTTTCGGCGCTGCTGTCCTCGACCAGGTCGTATCCGTCATCCAGAAGCGTCTTCGGAACGGTGAGCCGGTACGAGGCCGCCGGAAAATCGCCCGAGGAGCTTCCCGAGGAAGCGCTCCCCCGGTTACCGAGGTAGGAGAGAACGAGAAGCCCCACGACCGACGCCGCGACGATGCCGAGGATCAGCCCGGTCCGGTTCTTGCGCGGCGGCGGCCCCGGAGGGAACTGCCCCCAGGGCGCCTGGCCGGCGTACGGCGGAGGTGGCTGCTGGTACTGCTGGTACTGCCCTGGCGGATACGGGTGGGAGGCGTACGGGTTGGGCTGCTGCGGGGGTCCGTACGGGCCCGGGGGTTGGTGGGGCGGCGGTGGCATGGTCATGATCGCGAATCCTACGCACGCGGCAGATGCGCGCCCTCCCACCCACTGCGCACAAGACGGCCGATCACGACGATGTCCGCTTGAGCGCGATGCGTTCCCCCACGGCCGCCGGAAGCGGATACTCACGCTCCACCGGCAGCAGGGCAGTCACTTCTTCGTGATCCCCAGCACGAACCGCCTGCTCAATATCGCCGACCATGCCGGTGATGTCGGTCATGCCGACGATCCAGTCATCCAGATACCTCTCGACCGCTTCCCCCGACAGACCGATCTGAATGGCGCGCCGGGACAGCGCATTCAGCCCGGTATCGCGGTCCGGGTCCCACTGCACCCGGACCGGACTCGACTCCAGCTCCGCCCGCCACTCCGCCTTGTCACGAAAGCGGGTGCGGTCGAGATGGCTGAGGCACGCATGGGAAAGAGCCCACTCGAATCCGTCCCTCGTGATCTCGATGGACAGGATCCGCTCCTGGTCCGGTTTCGTAGCCCAGCCCGAGCGATACATCATCCAGAGGAACGAGGGCTTGATCCACGTCATCCGGGTGCGCTTGAACGGATCGACGAATGTTCCCGCGGCCACTGCGGGATCAGCGATCCTCGCCGGATAGGCCTGATACACCGTGACGGTTTCTTCCGTGAAAACCGCACGAATTTTCTCAGTCATACGGATTCCTCTGCTGCCCATACCTCTGGACGCCTGAGGATCGGACCTTCGACCTCACGCGCACCGCACGCGTACAGAAGCCAACGCAAATCCTCCCACGCGAAGGACGGCTCACCCCAGGTATCGGCCCAAAGTCTCAGCCCTCCGTTCGGCAGGGACGTCAGATCCCACCACGACCACCCCCGCACCTCCACTTCCGGATCAAATCGGTACAGCCAAGACCGCAAAGCCCAGGGACCTCTTCCAGTCTTCTCGGCGTAGCTCAAACTGCCCATTCGGGCGAAATCCTCGACGAGACCATCACCCTCGTGGCACACTGCACTGAACCAGGCGGGTATGGTATCAACGGGAAAATCATCATCCTCGAACTCCTCCGACATCGCGAGTGTCAAAACCGCGCTCACGGCAGATCGAAGCCGAATCGAATACTCGGCAGCAGGTACCTCGATCGCCAGATCAAAGTGAGCAAGGACCGGAGGGGCGGATGAAAAATCTGGACGTTCAGAAGTGCGAGACCTCTCCAGTTGGAGGTCTCCGATTTCATGCAACATTTATTATCCTCATCAGGCCGCTACTCATTCTGAATAATTTTACCAGAGCCGGGAATAATATTCCTTCGGAGCTCTTCCAGCAGATTTGCTGGAATTCCGTACAGATCATCCCCTCTACTTGGGTCTGAAATTTCCGGATAATCCCTCTTCAGTTCTTTCCACTCCCTTTTGGTGAAGCCCATTTCGGGAGGATTCTCCTGGGGTACGGCCTCCCTTCGGACATGCTCGATATAGCTCCTCTGGACGTCGAACGATACAATCTGCCCACCGTCTCCCGATCGGAATTCAAGCGTATGCCGTATATCTCCGCTCATGTTTAGGTAGAGCTGCTGATTTCCAGATATGTTTACGTTTCCGTTCGCATCAACGTGCACCCGCTGGCTGAGTGGGTGCGCCGTCTGCTTCCGATAGACCGTGGTCTTGCAGTCGTCCGGAGCGAGACCCAGATGGTCAGACCAGGTATGGGGATTACGGACATACGTCGCCGGATTCGGAGCCGGCCCCAAGCCCAGCGGATCCTGGCTGAGGTAGCGGCCCGTTTCCGGGTCGTAGTGGCGGAAGTAGTTGTAGTGCAGGCCCGTTTCCGGGTCGAAGTACTGGCCCGGGAAGCGCAGCGGCGTGTACGCCGTGGCCCTCGTATTCCAGGTTGTCGTGCCCCAGAGGGTGGTGCGGGTGTGCCATGCCGTGGCGCCGTGGTCGTCGATCAGTTCCGTGGGGGTGCCGACCAGGTCCGTGACGATGGCGAAGAAGCGTTCGTCGATGACCTCCTGGGTGTCCGTCGACGTGATGCGTTCGGTCTGGGTCAGGGGGTGCAGGCCCTGGTGGTGCCAGGTGAGGGTGATCCGGTGGGGCTGGGCGGGGGTGTGGGTGGTCTGTTCGCAGAGGGTGGTGCCGTCCCAGGTGAAGTCCACCTGTTCCTCGACCGTAGCGCCGTCGGCCGCCAGGCGCTGTTTGGCGGTGCGGCGGCCCAGGGGGTCGTAGAGGTAGTGCCAGTGGGTGCCGTCGGGGGTGGTGACGTCCGTCAGGCGGTCCTCGGCGTCCCAGGTGTAGCGCCAGGTGTCGGGGGTGCGGGAGAGGCGGGTCCTGCGGCGCTCGGTCGTGCGGCCCTGGGCGTCGTGCGTGTAGTGGACGCCGCCCGCGCGGGTGATGCGGGTGCCCGTGTAGGTGCGGGGGCCTGTCGCCTCCGCGCCGGGGTGGGTCGCGGGCCAGGTGGCTTCCGTCTGGTTGCCCGCCTCGTCGTACGCGTACCCCTCCGTCCAGTCCCTGGCATGGACGGCGGTCACCCGGCCCGCCCCGTCCAGGTCGTAGCGGCGGGCGCCGGTGAGCTGGTCCTCCATGGCGGTGAGGTTGCCGTCGGCGCGGTAGCTGTACGTGCGGCGCTGGAGGCCGCGCACCGTGCCGGAGACCGTGTGCGCGGTGAGGCGGCCCATCGCGTCCCACTCCTGGGTGAGAGTGACGGCGTCCCCGATGCGGCGGGCGAGTTCATTGCCGGCCGCGTCCCGTTCGAAGGTGATCGTGCGGCCCGCCGTGGTCAGGGAGGTGCGCTGATCCGCCGCGTCGTACGTCCACTCCGCCGTGGCTCCCGTGGGCGTGGTCCTGCGTGTGCGCCGCCCCAGGGCGTCGTACGCGTACGAGGTCGTACGGCCCGCGACCGTCTCGGAGACCAGGCGGCCCGCCCGGTCGCGGAGCAGGGTGAGCGTGGCGTCCGGGCCGACCGCCTCGGCAAGGCCATCGGTCAGGTCGTACGCGTACCTCGTCACCGCACCGTCGGCATCCTTGGACTCGATCCTGCCGAGCACGTCGCGCTCGTAAAGGATCGTCTGGCCCATGCCGTTGGTACGGGAGTGGAGGGCTCCTGCCGCGTCATAGGTGTAGCGGAGGACACGGTCGTCGAAGTCCGTTTCGGATACGACGCGGCCGGTCGGGTCGTATCCGTACTCCCAGGTGAGGCCCTGCGGGTTGGTCACCCGGGTGAGGTTGAGGTCGGTGTCGTGGGTGAACTCGTAGCGGGCGCCGTCCGGTCCTGTGCGGGCCGTCAGGAGGTCGAAGTGGCCGTATTCGAAGCGGGAGACAGCGCCCAGCGGGTCGGTGTGGCCGGTGGTGTTGCCCTCGCCGTCGTACGTCCAGGACTCCGCCGCGCCGTCCGGGGCGGTACGCCGGGCGAGCCTGCCCTCCGCCGTCCACTCCAGGCGGGTGGTCGCCCCGAGCGCGTCGGTCAGGGTCACCGGGCGGCCGAAGCCGTCCCGTACGCAGCGCTTCACCGCGCCCAGCGGGTCGGCGACCTCCGTGATCAGCCCGGCCGGGTCGCACCGTACGCGGGTGGTGTGGCCGAGCCCGTCGGTCGTCGTCAGGAGGCGGCCCGCCTCGTCGTACGTGGAGCGCGTGGTGACACCGGCCTGGTCGGTGGCCGAGACGAGGTTGCCCCGGTCGTCGTAGGCGTAGCGCCGTACCGTGCCGTCCGTCGCGCGGACCGTGGTCGGCAGGCCCAGGGCGTTGTACGTCAGCGTTGTCGTCCGGCCGTCCGGGCGTTCGGCCTCGACGAGGTTGCCGTCCGCGTCGTACGCGAACCTCGTCGTCCTGCCGAGCGGGTCGGTCCGCGACAGCAGCCGGTGGTAGCGGTCCCGCTCGAAGCGGGTGACCGCGCCGGCCGGGTCGATCTCCGCGACGACCTGGACGTCCGCGTTGATGAGGTAACGGCTGCTGTGGCCGAGCGAGTTGGTGAGCGTGGTGACGCTCAGGCCGGAGCCCGGGTTCTCCGGGTCGGTCTCCTCGTAGCCGAAGGTGGCGGCCAGATGGCCCGCCGCGCCGCTCTGGTACGTACAGCGGTCGCGTGCGTCGTAGACGTAGTCGAAGCGGCTGCCGTTGGTGTCCGTCCAGGACGTGATGCGGCCGTGCTCATCATTGCCGAAACGCAGAGGCAGGCCCGAGGAGTTGGTGACCTCGGTCAGGTGGCCGTCCGTGTAGGCGTACCGAAGAATCTCCTGGTCGGTGCCGTCAGGAGCCGCCCCCACCAGATGCAGGGCGGTGAGGCGCCCCTCGGCGGTGGCGAGTTTCAGGTGGTAGCCGCCGTGGTGGGCGATCGCCGTGGGGGCTCCGGCGGCGTCGTACTCGAAGGCGATCCAGTTGCCGTTGCGGTCGTCGATCTGTGCGAGGAGCGCCAGGTCGTCGTTGTGTCCGGTGAAGTGGCGGACCTGGCCGGTGGCCGGATCCGTGACCGTGTAGCCGCCGTCCACGTCCCGGTCCAGCGGCCAGCGCTGCCCGTGGAACGGCAGGACGGGAACGCCCGGCGCCGGATGCGGGTAGGCGAGCAGGCTGCCGTCCTCCCCTACGAGGACCACGCCTTCGGAGTCGATCTCCAGCCGCTGGTCGACCGTGCTCGCCCAGGTCGGGCCGAACCAGCCGCCCGCGCGGTACGACGACTCGAAGGTCCGCGCGAACACCAGCGGAAGCGACCCGGGCAGCGCGATGTCCGTCTGGGGCAGGATCATCCTTCCCGTGGCGACATCGACCGGGTCCCCCTTGCAGGTCTTTTCGTCATGCCGCCTGCTGTTGCCCACGGGATCTTCCTTGACCCCCTCGCGCGCGCCCCGTCTTCCTCCCGCCTTCACACCGTCCTTGATCCCGGCACGTGTCACAGAGGCCGCCCGCCCCGCACCCTTCGTACCGAACAGTTCGGGCACGATCCGGCCGAAGAACTCGCTCGGGTCCTTCTTGGCCGCGACCCAAGCGTCCTTGAGTGCCTGATCGGGGTCGGCGCCCGTCGCGACCAGGCCTGCCAGCGTCATGTTGACGCTCTTGTAGTAGTCGGCCGGGTGCGTGATGTTGTAGGCGTCCATCGGGTTGACCGAGCGGGCGAAGTTGACCATGCCGGCCGTGGCCTTGACGGCGCCCGCGCCGAAGTGGGTCAGTTCCGTGGCCTCGCCGACGGAGGAGTCGAACAGGCCGAGTTTCGCCCGCTCCGTCGCCGAAGGAAGCGCGGGCGCGTGGGCCAGGGCCGCCGCGATCGCCTTGCTCGCCGTGTCGCCCGCCTCGTCGCGCTGGCGGCGGGCCTCGGTCAGGATCTCCCGCGCCCGTTCGCGCCGCGCCTCGCCCGGGTCGGTGAACTCGCCCGGATCGGGGAGGGGTTCGGGGCCGTTCCTGGCGGCGTTGTAGGCGTCGACCTTCTTGTTGTACGCGTCCACCGCCGCCTTGGAGGCGCTCTCACCCGCACGGTGGAGGGCGATCGCCTCCCTGGCCTCGCCCTGCGCCCAGGTGACGGTCGTCCCGTACGTCTCCAGTGCCTTCGCCGCATCCCCGAACGAGTCCGCCGCGCGCAGCCAGTCCCCGGCGAGCGGGGCGAACTTCTCCCGGAAGGTGTCGGCCGCCGCGCCCTTCCAGCGGCTGGGGTCCAGCTTCTTCATCCCGCCGCCGACCAGGTCGAACGCGTCGCGGAAGTCCTCAAGGTTCTTGACGCTCGCGGTGATCCTGGCCCGACTGCCGTGGATCAGCTCGTCGGCCTCCTCGCTCCGGCCGAGCTGCTGCTCCCCCACCTTCGCGCCCAGCGAGGACGCGGCGCTGTCGCCCCAGTCCTCGACCTTGTCCGCGAGGCCGTCGGCGCCCGCGTACTCCAGACCGGCGCCGGCCTTGTCCGTCGCCCAGTCGACGCCCTCGCCGACCTTGCGCTTGCCGGCCTCCCAGCCGGCCTCCAGCTTTCCGAGCCCCTTGTCGGCCAGTTCCCCCCAGTCGGTCACCGGCTGTCCGCCCCGGCATCCGGCGCGCCGCCCGTCCCGTACCGCTCATCCGCCTGCTGGACGGCCGCCTCCGAAGGGCCGAAGGTGTCGTGGAGCTTCCTCTCCCCGGCTTCTCCCAGTTCCGGGCTCACGACGCCCGCCTCCTGGAGGTCCTTCAGCGCTTTCCTCTCCGCCACGTACATGGTGTCGCCCCAGTTCTGCTTCACCTCGCCGTGCGCCTCCACCAAGGACTCGGTGCTGTAGTCGGCACCGTCCGTCGTCGTCTGCGAGCGGATCTCGTCCCAGCTCTTGCCCTCGACCTCTTCCTCGCCGAGGTGCGGGTTCCCGTTCACCGAGTTCACCGCGATCTTGAACGTGCCCTTGATGTACTGCTCCTGCTCGTGGAAGGCCCCGGCCGAAAGACCCACTCCGGAGGCGAAGTTGTTCCCTCGCCGCATCAGGGCCCGTACGCCCCACTCCCAGCGTTCGCAGAACGTGTCGAACTGCGCGGCCAGCCCCGCGTGACCCAACTCCAGGCCGGTCAGGGCGAGTTCCGAGAAGCCCCGGCCCGCGGTCGCCCGGCCGATCGCCCCGAGGTCCTTCAGTTCGCCGTGCGCCTTGTCGATGCCCTGGGCTATCAGCGCCAGCGCCTCGTCCGGGGCGTCGAGGTCCGGTACGTCGCCGCTCATCGCGTGCCACCCGCTCGTCCCGGGTCCACCGCCGCGGCGGCTCCGGCGTCCACCGCCGCCGTCTCCGGCACCACCCCGGCCACCGGCGGGAAGAGCGTCCCGCCGGGGCTGCCCGCGTCCAGGGCCACTCCGGCGGGCACGCCCAGCAGCGGCACCATCACGTCCAGCAGACGGGCGCCCAGCACCGTACGGTAGGCCCACTCCCGCGCCGCCTCCCCGCGCGCGAGCGCGAACCGGGCCAGCGCGGCCTCGTCCGAGAAGGCGCAGATCCACCGGATCCCGCCCTGCTCCGCCGTCCAGAGGCCGCCCTGGCCGTCGTCCGGGACGAGTACGGCCGTACGCCGGAATTCCCCCAGCAACGCCGCGAACTCCGCCCTCGCCGCCGCGATCCTGTCGGCGGGCGGCGCCGGCGGGGAGACCGGCGAGGGGCCCGGCGCCGACCGTTCCCCGGCCTCCGAGCGGGCCAGGTCCGCCAGTCTCAGGGGCCGTTCGCGCCCTGGTGTCGCCTCGCCGCTCGTGGTCATGAGCCGGATTCTCTCGTGATCGTATTACCCAACGCAACGCCGAAACAGCGGACCGCGAACGCGGCGTGGCCCGGAACCGTCCGTACGGTTCCGGGCCACGCTCACGAAGGACAGACGTCAGGCCGCGTGGACCACGTCCTTCTCCTCCGCGAAGTGGCACGCCGACTCGTGCGCGCTCCCGCTGTCCGAGTCCTTGAAGCGCTCCGGAATCGCGAGCAGCGGCACCTCCTCCGCGCACCGGTCCTGCGCCTTCCAGCAGCGGGTGCGGAAGCGGCAGCCGGACGGCGGGTTCGCCGGGGAGGGGACGTCTCCGGTGAGGATGATCCGCTCGCGGCCCTCGCGGGCCTCCGGGTCGGGGACCGGGACCGCCGACAGCAGCGCCTGGGTGTAGGGGTGCGTCGGGTGGTCGTAGATCTGGGTGTCCGTACCGATCTCGGCCATCTTGCCGAGGTACATGACGCCCACCCGGTCGGAGATGTGCCGGACGATCGACAGGTCGTGCGCGATGAAGATGTAGGAGAGGTTGAACTCGTCCTGGAGCTTCTCCATCAGGTTGATGACCTGCGCCTGGACGGAGACGTCCAGCGCCGAGACCGGCTCGTCGCAGATGATGACCTCGGGGTTGAGCGCGAGGCCGCGGGCGATGCCGATGCGCTGGCGCTGACCGCCGGAGAACTGGTGCGGATAGCGGTTGATGTACTCCGGGTTGAGGCCCACCACGTCCAGCAGGTCCTGGACCCGGCGCCGCCGGTCGCCCTTCGGCGCCACCTCGGGGTGGATGTCGAACGGCTCCCCGATGATGTCGCCCACCGTCATCCGGGGGTTGAGCGAGGTGTACGGGTCCTGGAACACCATCTGGATGTTGCGCCGTACCGCCTTCAGCGCCCGCCCGGACAGCTTCGTGATGTCCTGGCCCTTGAAGAAGACCTCGCCTGCGGTGGCCGTCTCCAGCATCATCAGCAGCTTGGCGACGGTGGACTTGCCACAGCCGGACTCGCCGACGATGCCCAGGGTCTCGCCCTGGTACAGGTCGAAGGAGATGCCGTCCACGGCCTTGACCGCGCCGACCTGCCGCTTGAAGAGGATGCCCTGCGTCAGCGGGAAGTGCTTGACGAGGTTACGGACCTGGAGGATCGGCTCGCCCCGCTCGACGGGCGCCTCGATCGCGGCGACGGAGGCCGACTCGGTCCCCGCGTCGACCACGTCCACCTCGGTGACGTTCGGGGTGGTGTCCACCGCGTCCGCGCCGTCCATGGCCTCGTCACGTTTCGCCGGCTCAGCCATGGATCGTCTCCTTCCAGAAGTGGCATGCGCTGCCGCGTCCCGGCAGCTCGCCGCCGTCCCGCTCGGTCACCTGCGCCAGGGCGGGGACCTCCGTACGGCAGATGTCCTGCGCCGAGGGGCAGCGCGGGTTGAAGGCGCAACCGCTGGGGATCTTCAGCAGGTTGGGCGGGAGGCCCTTGATCGCGTAGAGCTCGTGGCCCTTCTGGTCCAGGCGCGGGATCGAGTCCAGCAGCCCCCGTGTGTACGGGTGCGCCGGACGCTTGTAGATCTCGTGGACCGGCGCGGTCTCCACGATCCGGCCCGCGTACATCACCGCGATCTTGTCCGCGACATCGGCCACGACGCCGAGGTCGTGGGTGATCAGGATCAGCCCCATGTTGAACTCGCGCTGGAGCTCGGCGAGGAGATCCATCACCTGGGCCTGCACGGTCACGTCGAGCGCCGTCGTCGGCTCATCCGCGATGATCAGGTCGGGCTCCAGGGCCAGCGCCATGGCGATCATGATGCGCTGGCGCATACCCCCCGAGAACTGGTGCGGGTAGTCGTTCACCCGGTCCTTGGCCGCCGGGATACGGACCCGGTCCATCAGCTCGATGGACTTGGCCTTGGCCTCCTTCTTGGAGAGGCCCTGGTGCACCCGGAACATCTCGCCGAGCTGGTAGCCGACGGAGAGCACCGGGTTGAGCGAGGAGAGCGCGTCCTGGAAGATCATCGCGATCTTCCGGCCGCGGATCTTGCGCCGCTCGTCGTTGCTCATCTTGAGCATGTCCTGTCCCCGGAAGAGGATCTCTCCCTGGGGGATACGGCCGGGAGGCATGTCGAGGATGCCCATGATCGCCTGTGCGGTGACGGACTTGCCGGAGCCCGACTCGCCCAGCACGGCCAGGGTCTCCCCGGCGGCGACGCTGTAGTTGACCCCGTTGACCGCCTTGGCCACACCGTCCCGGGTGTGGAACTCCACGTGCAGGTCACGGACTTCCAGCAGCATGCCGCTGTCGCCGTCCGCGTTCTGCGGAGCGGAACGGTCCGCTGTCTTCTCGATGATGGTCATGTACGCCTCCCTCAGCGCAGCTTGGGGTCGAGGGCGTTGCGTACCGCATCGCCGAGCATGATGAACGCCAGAACCGTGATCGACACCATGACGGACGGGATGATCAGGACGAACGCGGCGTTACGGAGCTGCTCCTGGCCCGAGGAGATGTCGACACCCCACGAGACGGTCGGCTCGGCGAGGCCGATCCCCAGGAAGGACAGCGTGGCCTCGGCGGAGATGTAGCCGCCGAGCGCGATGGTGGCGACGACGATGACCGGCGCGATGGCGTTGGGCAGGATGTGCCGGAGCAGGATCCGGGTGGTCGAGGCGCCGAGCGCCTTGGCCGCCATCACATAGTCCGCCTGCTTGACGGTGAGCACCGAGCCTCGGGCGACACGGGCGATCTGGGTCCAGCCGAGGAAGGCCAGGGCCAGGATCACCACGTACACATGACGCTCCTCGAAGGAGGTCAGGACGACCATCGCGCCGAGGATGAAGGGCACGCCGAAGAAGATGTCGGTGATCCGGGACAGCAGCGTGTCGATCCAGCCGCCGAAGTATCCGGCGAGCATGCCGACGACCGTACCGAGCACGGTGACGAGCGCGGTGACGACGAGGGCGACCGTGATCGAGGCGCGGGCCCCGTAGATCACGCGCGCGTAGATCGAGCGGCCCTGGATGTCGTACCCGAACCAGTCCTCCTTGAAGAAGTGGCTCCAGTTCGGCTTCTGCAGGTAGTGGTGGGCGAGGTCCGCGTACCGCGGGTCCGCGCCGGTGAACAGCCCGGGGAAGACCGCCATCACCAGCAGCAGCGCGATCAGCACGGCCGAGACGAGGAAGAGCGGGTTGCGCCGCAGATCGTGCCAGGCGTCCGACCAGAGGCTGCGGGGCTTGCCCATCGAGCCGTCGGCGGGCGACGCCGGGTTCTCCGCCAGTGCCTCGGCCGGTTTCACCCCACCGGTGTCCTTGGTGGTGTCCTTGAGTGCCTCAGGCATAACGGATCCTCGGGTCCAGGACCGCGTAAAGCAGGTCGACGAGCAGGCTGGCGACGAGATACACGACCACGATCAGGGTCACGATGCCCACGACCGTGGCGCCCTCCCGGTGCCTGAGCGCGTCGAAGGTGGCGTAGCCGACACCCTTGACGTTGAAGATGCCCTCGGTCACGACCGCGCCGCCCAGCAGGGCGCCCAGGTCGGTGCCGAGGAAGGTGACCACCGGGATCATGGAGTTGCGCATCAGGTGCACTCCGACGATACGACGGCGCGGCAGCCCCTTGGCCACCGCGGTGCGCATGTAGTCGGAGCGGAGGTTCTCCGCGATCGAGGTACGGGTGAGCCGTGCCACGTACGCGAGCGAGAGGGAGCCGAGCACCACGGCCGGCAGGAACAGTTCGTCCCAGTTCGCTTCCCCGCTCACGTTCGGGTCCACCCAGCCGAGCTGGAAGGCGAAGAAGTACTGGCCGAGGAAGCCGAGCACGAAGGACGGAACGGAGATCAGCAGAAGGGTGATGATGAGCAGCCCGCGGTCCCGGAGGGTGTCGGCCTTCAGACCGGCGAAGACCCCCATCGATATACCGACGAGCACGGTGAAGGCGAAGGCGAACAGGGCCAACCGGACCGTGATCGGGAACGCCTCGGAGATGATGTCGGCGACAGGTCGCCCACTGGCGATCTGGGTTCCGAAATCACCCTGGAACAGGCCGGTCAGATAGTTCCAGTACTGGTGCCAGAGCGGCAGATCGAGCCCGAGATCCTTCTTCATCGCAGCGATCTGCGAGGGATCGACGGTCTGCTCGCCGGCGAGCGCGCGCACCGGGTCGCCGGGCAGCGCGAACATCATGGAGAAGACCAGCAGGGTTGACCCGATGAACACCGGGATCATCTGGAGCAGTCGCCGCGCGACATAACGCCCCATGTGTGCCTCCGAATGAATAACTTCAGCCCCGAAGGCCGCTCCCCGTGAAGGAGGGGAGCGGCCCCGGGACTACCGCAGTCGCGGTTTCTGGCCGAGTGGGGGGGGATGGCCCTCGGGCCGCTGTGTGAGCTACTTGACGGTGACGTCGGTGAGGACGTAGTCACCGTGGAAGTCGATCCCCACGTTGTCCACAGCCTTGGAGTAACCGCCGTTGGTCTTGTACTCCCACAGCGGGATCGCCGGCATCTTCTCCAGGAGCAACTGCTCCGCGTCCTGGAACGCCTTGACCGAGTCGTCCAGGGACTTGGCGTTGTCGCCCTTCTTGAAGGCCGCGTCGACTTCCTTGTCGGAGAAGAAGCCGTTGTTGGCCTCGGCGCCGGTGCCGTACAGCTCCTTCATGAAGTTGGCGTTCACCGGGTAGTCGGCGACCCAGCCACCACGGTACGCGGACTTGACCTGCTTGTTGTCACGCGCCTCCAGGTCGGTCTGGAAGTCCGGCTTGGCGTCCGGGACGCAGTCCACACCGGTGGAGTTACGGATCGACTCGCAGACCGCGGTCACCCACTCCTTGTGGCCGCCGTCGGCGTTGTACTGGATCCACATCTTGTTGTCCGGGACGCCACCGTTCTCGGTGACGAGCTTCTTCGCCTTCGCGGCGTCGAACGTGAAGACGTCGGTGTTCAGGTTCTGGTGGCCGGCGACACCGGGCGGGGTGAAGCTGGTGGCCGGGTTACGGGTGCCGTTGAGGACCGTCTTGGTGATCGTGGCACGGTCGATACCCATCGACAGGCCCTGGATGACCTTGGGGTTGATCCCCTTGAAGGTCTTCGAGTAGAACACCGGCGTGATGGTCTGGAGACCGGCCCACGGCTCATCGATCACACGGTCGCCGAGGTCCGCCTTGTACTTCGGCAGGTCCTTCGGGCCGACCTGCTTGATCAGGTCCAGGTTGCCGGAGAGCAGGTCCTGGTACGCGGCCTCGACGGTCGCGTAGTTCTTGAAGAGGACACCCTTGTTCTTGGCCTTGTTCGGACCCTTGTAGTCAGGGTTGGCCTTGACCTGGATGAGCTTCTTGTGGTCCCACTTCTCGAAGGCGTAGGGACCGTTGCCCACCGGAGCCTGGCCGAACGCCTTGGTGTCCTTGTAGAAGACCTCGGGCAGCGGCGCGAAGGTGGAGTAGCCGAGCTTGTACTCGAAGTACGGCACACCCTCGGTGAGCTCGATGGTGAAGGTCGTGTCATCGACGACCTTCAGTCCGGACATGCTGTCCTTCTTCGCCTTGCCCTTCTCCGGGTGGACGTCGGCGTAACCGGCGATGTCACCGAACCAGAAGGCGTTCTGCATGTTGTTGTCGACGTTGGCGTACCAGTTCCACGCCTTGACGTACGACTCGGCCGTGACGGGGGTGCCGTCGTGGAACTTCCAGCCGTCCTTGAGCTTGACCGTCCACGTCTTCGAGTCGGTCGTCTTGATCGACTCGGCGTTCGTGTAGACGATCCCGCCGTCCTTGTCGAACTCCAGCAACTGGGTGAACAGCGACCTGATGACGTTGGAGCCCACCGACTCGTTGGTGTCGGCCGGGATCAGCGGCTTCTGAGGCTCACCGTTGTCCATGGAGATGTAGCCCGCAGGCTTGCCCTTCTCCTTCGACGCCGAGTCACTGCTGTCATCGCTTCCGCCGCCGCAAGCCGTCGCCGAAAGGGCCACGACAATCGCGCCCACTACCCACTTGGCGCTCTTGGCACCGCGCATGGGTTCCTCCTCATGAGTCCACTAGTCACTACAAGAAGGGCACTGTCTACGCGCGCTGACACCCCTGACAGCGGACTGGTCGGCAGTACCCCGAGTGTGCTCGTGAGTCGGCGCTCCCCATCGCGCATGACCCATTGACCCGAGCTCAACGGAGCCAACTATTGAGTACGACTGACCTGTAAACCACACTTAAAGGGTCTCGTTTTGACAACATCGACCGGCCATGCTCGCCCGAAATCCGGACAAACGAGAACAGACAGACAGGCCCGAAACGGACTGTTAACACATGTTCCGGAGAGTGCGATCCGATATCCGGACGTTCTGGTCGAGCCCCGGGGTGTTCCAGGGGTGTGAATCGCATGGACGAACGGCCCGGTCCGACGCGCTTCCGCGAGGGGCCGGGCCGTCGTTCCGCGTACCTGCTCCGGTCCTGATGACGTACCCGTCCAGGACCGTACGGCGGGTGCCGGCCGGAGCCGGTCCCGAGCGCCGGCCGCGCCCGGACGGAGCCGCGTCGACCGCGTGTCCGCCGGGTCCGGCCGGAGCGCGTCAGCCGTGCTTGGCGCGCGAGGCGGTACGGCCGCGCTGCTTCTGGTCCAGGACGACCTTGCGGATACGGACCGTCTCCGGGGTCACCTCGATGCACTCGTCATCGCGGCAGAACTCCAGGGACTGCTCCAGCGACAGCTTCCGCGCCGGCACCACGTTCTCCGTGGTGTCCGCGGAGGCGGCGCGCATGTTGGTGAGCTTCTTCTCCTTGGTGATGTTGACGTCCATGTCGTCGGCGCGCGAGTTCTCGCCGACGATCATGCCCTCGTACACCTCGGTGCCGGCCTCGGTGAAGATGACACCGCGCTCCTGGAGGTTGACCATCGCGAACGGCGTCACCGAGCCCGAGCGGTCCGCCACGAGCGAGCCGTTGTGACGGGTGCGCAGCTCGCCGAACCACGGCTCGTGGCCCTCGAAGATGGAGTGCGCGATGCCGGTGCCGCGGGTCTGCGTGAGGAACTCCGTACGGAAGCCGATGAGCCCGCGCGACGGAACGATCCACTCCATGCGGATCCACCCCGAGCCGTGGTTCGTCATCGTCTCCATACGGCCCTTGCGGGTCGCCATGAGCTGCGTGATCGGGCCGAGGTGCTCCTCGGGGGAGTCGATCGTCATGCGCTCGATCGGCTCGTGCGTCTTGCCGTCGACCTGCTTGGTGACGACCTCCGGCTTGCCGACGGTCAGCTCGAAGCCCTCGCGGCGCATCTGCTCGACCAGGATGGCCAGCGCCAGCTCACCGCGGCCCTGCACCTCCCAGGCGTCGGGGCGCTCGGTGTCCAGGACGCGCAGCGAGACGTTACCGATCAGCTCGCGGTCGAGGCGGTCCTTGACCTGGCGGGCGGTGACCTTGTGGCCCTTGCCGCCCTTGCCGACCAGCGGCGAGGTGTTCGTACCGATGGTCATGGAGATCGCGGGCTCGTCGACCGTGATCAGCGGCAGCGCGATCGGGTTCTCGGGGTCGGCCAGGGTCTCGCCGATCATGATGTCCGGGATACCGGCGATGGCGCAGATGTCGCCGGGGCCGGCCTTCTCGGCGGGCTTGCGGGTCAGGGCCTCCGTCATCATCAGCTCGGTGATGCGGACGTTGGACATCGTGCCGTCACGCTTGATCCACGTAACGGTCTGGCCCTTCTTCAGCTCGCCCTGCTCGACGCGGCACAGCGCGATACGGCCGAGGAAGTTGTCGGCATCCAGGTTGGTGACATGGGCCTGGAGCGGCGCGGACTCGTCGTACTCGGGGGCCGGGACATGGGCCAGGATCGTGGAGAAGAACGGCTCCAGGTTCTCGCTGTCGGCCGGGACCGTGCCGTCCTCGGGCTTGGTCAGCGAGGCGACGCCGTCGCGGGCGCAGGCGTAGACGATCGGGAACTCGATCTGCTCCTCGGTCGCGTCCAGGTCCAGGAAGAGGTCGTACGTCTCGTCGACGACCTCGGCGATCCGGGAGTCGGGGCGGTCCGTCTTGTTGATGCAGAGGATGACGGGCATCTTCGCCTGGAGGGCCTTGCGGAGCACGAAGCGCGTCTGCGGAAGCGGGCCTTCCGACGCGTCGACGAGCAGGACGACCGCGTCGACCATCGACAGACCGCGCTCGACCTCGCCGCCGAAGTCGGCGTGGCCGGGGGTGTCGATGATGTTGATCGTGATGGGGTCGCCACCCGACTTCGGGTGGTACTTCACCGCCGTGTTCTTGGCGAGGATCGTGATGCCCTTCTCACGCTCCAGGTCGTTCGAGTCCATCATCCGGTCGTCGAGGTGCTCGGCGGCGTGCGCGGCGAAGGCGCCGGCCTGCTTCAGCATGGCGTCGACCAGAGTGGTCTTGCCATGGTCGACGTGGGCGACGATGGCGACGTTACGGATGTCGTGGCGCGTGGGCATGCTGGCTGGCGCTTCTCTCGATCGTGGGTGCGGCGTTTTTCCTCGTACGCCCGCCGGGCGGACACGCCACGGCTCTTCCATCGTACGGGGCCAAGGCGTATGGGGCTTCCCGGCCCGATCGGAGAGGGATGGATCACGGTGGTGCGGGGGTGGGCGCGGGGGGGTGCGCGCGTGCTCGTGCGGGGTGTGAGCGGTGGATCTCGCGGGGGGTGTGAGCGGTGGACACGGAGGGTGGAGCAGGGTGGAGACGCCCGGGTCAGGGACGGGAACGAGCTTGCCCGCCGGGGTGGCCGGCGGGCAAGTGAATTGATGGGTTCCTGAGCTTACGAAGCGGCGCTGACCTGGCGCTTCTCGGCTGTTTGCGGGCCGCTTCCCGTTTTCCGCCCCGTCCCCTTCTTCTCCCGTTCCTCGCGCCGCCTCCTGGTGTCGGCTACTTCTTCTTGTTGGCGTTCGGGCCCGCGTCGCCCGGCTTCTCCCAGCCGATGTCCTCGTAGCGGGGGGCGGCGAAACCGAAGGCGCCCGCGTTCACCACTCCCGGCTTGACCGCCACGAGCTGAGGGCGCTGGTAGAGGGGGATGGATCCGGCGGCGGCCCAGATCCGGGCGTCCGCCTGCCGGACGAGCTCGCGGGAGGCCTTCTCGTCGAGTTCGGCGGCGGCACGGTTGAAGAGCTGGTCGATGTGGTCCGTACCGACCCGGGTGTAGTTCTGCTCCACCAGCAGCGATCCGTCGCTGGCGGGGACGGGCTTGGCGTAGATCGGCCGGCCGTCGGTGGCCGGGTACGGGCTGGCGGGCCAGGAGTAGAGCGCCAGGTCATAGTCGCCGGAGGCGATGTGGTCCTTGAAGTAGCTGTCGTCGGCGACCTTGGTGACCTCCGTGCTGATCCCGACGCGGTCGAGCATCCGCGAGATCCGCTCGCCGACGGCGCGCAGCGACTCGGTGCCCTCACCGGCGGGCAGGACGAAGCGGAGGGTGAGGGGCTTGCCCTCCTTGCCGAGCGGGCCGCCGACCGGGACGGGCGAGGCGGACGCGGAGCCCTTGGCCCCGGCGCTGGGCGCGGGGGCCTCCGTACCGCGCGGGGCGTACGCGCCCGCCATGCCGCCCGGCCGGTCCTGGCTGTCCTGGGCGGCCTTCACGGCCTGCCGCGCGGTGTCGGTGTCGTCGACCGCGGCGGCCTGGCGCAGCAGTGCGGTGGTCTGGAGGGCGGCGACCGTCGCGGGGGCGAGGACGTACGTGGCGGCCTCGGAGCGGGGCGCGGGGCGGCCCGGCTTGCCGTCGTCGCCGACGATGTACATGCCCTCGTCGGTGGCGGCGTCGTCCGCCGCGTCGTCCGCGTCCCGCTTCTTCCCGCTCGCGGCCTGGTCGGACTCCTGGCCGGGCCGGCCGCGTTCGGTGCGCTTCTCGTCGGTCGTCGACTCGTCGGACTCGTCGGTCGTCCCGCCGTCCTCGCCGTTCTCCCCGGCGGCCTTCTTCCGCTCGCCCGCGCTCCCGGCCTTCGTCCCGTCCGGCTTCTTCACCGCGCCGCCGGGCGTCCAGCCCGCGTCGGCCAGCAGCGCCAGCGCCTCGTGCGTGTCCTGCTTGCCGAGCGCCCGGCTGCTGTCCGCGTACGCCTGCTGTCCGGCCAGGGCGAGATGGCTGCCCGGCGGCTTGGCCGGCAGGTCGAGCGGTTTGAGTACGGTCTCGGCCAGCTCCTTGCGGTCGAGCGCGCGGGCCACGGCGCGCCGCACCCGCTCGTCGGCGAGCGGCCCGGACTCCCCGTTCAGGGCGAGCTGCGTGTAGGCGGGCTCCAGCGACTTGCGGACGAGGATCCCGCTCAGTCCGCGCTGTTCGGTCGCGTACCGCTGGACGGCCTCGGCGTTCTCCTTCCTGGCCTCCTGCGCCAGTTCGGCCGACTCCTCGTCGGAGCCGTGGGCCAGCGCCCAGGAGCGGAGGGCGGAGGCGGGGGTGGTCTCGGAGCCGGGGCCGTGGGTGAGCGCCTGGCCGCCGGATCCCTTGTCCTTGATCGCCAAGGCGATACGTTTCGCCGCGCCGCTGTCGATCTCCGCGAGATCGAGCTTCCCCGCGGCGAGTTCGGCGGCCCGCTTGGAGCGCGGTACGGCGCTCAGCACGAGCGAGTCGAGCTTGGCGGGCTGTCCCCACCAGCGCGGGTCGCGGACGAGCGTGACCTGCTTGCTCTTGCGGTCCACCTTCTTGAGGGTGAAGGGGCCCGCCGTCTTCTTCAGAGCGGTCCTGGCGCCGTCGTTGAAGGCGTTGGGCTTCCCCGTCACCTCCTTGGGATAGAGGGGGGTGAACAGGGACTTCCAGTCGGCGTAGGGCTTGTTGAAGGTGACACGCACCTCCAGGTTGTTCGCCCCGCGCTCGATCTTCTCGATCCGCTCGTAGCCCGCGTTGCGCGCCGTCCAGAACGCGGAGTCCTTGCCGCGCAGGGCGTGCCACTGCGCCACGAAGTCCGGTGCCCCGATCTCCCTGCCGTCGCTCCACACCGCCTGCTGGTTGAGCTTGTAGAGCACGACCTGCTTGGGCTCCCGCTCGACGATCTTGGCGGATTCCAGATAGTCGGGGTTGCGCTGCGGCCGCCCGGCCTTGTCGGTCCGGAAGAGCGAGGGCAGTACGGCGTCGGCGATCCGGCCGGTGGCCGCGTCCGCGTCGGCCTGGAAGGCGTTGAGGGTGGCGGGCATGGTGTCGATCGCCCAGCGTACGGAGCCGCCCTGTTTGACCCCGTCCCGGTGGGTGGCCGCGATGTCCGGGGCGGCGGCGGCCGAGGCCTCGCTCCCGTCCGTCTCCGAGGTGCATGCGGACAGGGTGGGCAGGGCGAGCACACCGGTGGTCAGAAGCGCGACGGAGCGGAGCGTTCGGGAGCATGTCCTCCCGCGTGGGGCGCCGACGTGGGACATGGCTTGTACCTCTTCGTCCTGTTTGTGGAATTTAGAGATGATCACACCTATTGCCCACTCACTGAAGGGGACGGGACAGGAGTGACGGCGCAGACACGTCGGCGCGCGCCGTGAATGCCACCCGCACGGCGCAACGCGCCCCGGCGCGCACCCGGGCGGGCGTCCCGCGAGGACCGGCCGGGCCCCGTTCCGAAAAGACCGGCCGACACCTTCACAACCGGGTGTGTGACGCGCGACACTCGCAGCCGCACACAGAGAGCGTCCGACGGGTCACCCGGCGGATCCCCGCATGCCACCGGCGATCGTGGAAGTGAGGGCAACTCATGTCCCTGCAAGACGAGATGGCAGCGGTCCTGCGCCGCCTCGACGACCTGGAGTCCACCGTCGAGCGGCTGGAGGGCCTACTGGCCCAGGCCCGCGAGAACGAGTTCCGGCCCGAGCGCGACCGCCCGGCCGACGACCTGGTCACCATCCCCGACACCCCGTACGACGCGGCCCTGTGGACGGACTCGGACGACGAGGGTCTGGGCGTACGGGACCGGCGCGCCCCCTGAGGACCCGCGCGGCCCGGGCGCCCAGCCGCCCCGGCCTGCGCCCTTCGTCCCTGGCCTGCGCCCTTCGCCCTCGCCCTCGCCGCTGCCTTCGCCCCGGCACGGGCGCGGGCCCCACGCCCGCCCCCGTGCCCCCTCCCGGCCCCCGTACTGCGAGGAGACCTCGTTGGCCACCGGTACTCAGCCCCCGGCCCCCGGCACCGAAGCGCCCCGCGGCGGACGCGGTGTGCGCGGCGCCTCGCGCGCCGCCATCGCGCCCCGCCATCTGCGGACCGACCGCTGGTGGCTCGCGCCCGCCGGGACAGCCGCCGGGCTCTTCGCCTTCATCGTCTACTCGACCTGGCGCGCCTTCGCCAACGGCGACTACTACGCGGCGCCGTACGTCTCACCGTTCTACTCGCCGTGTCTCGCCGAGAGCTGTGTCCCGATGCGGCACGGCCCCAACTGGGAGCTGTTCGGAAGCTGGTGGGGGCTCTCCCCCGCGCTGCTGATCCTGATCTTCCCGCTCGGCTTCCGGCTGACCTGCTACTACTACCGCAAGGCCTACTACCGGGGCTTCTGGGCCTCGCCGCCCGCCTGCGCCGTCGCCGAGCCGCACGCGACGTACACCGGCGAGACCCGCTTCCCGCTGATCCTCCAGAATCTGCACCGGTACTTCTTCTACGCGGCGGTGCCGGTCGCCGGGATCCTCTCGTACGACACGGCCCTCACGTTTCGCGACGAGCACTACGCCTGGGGCCATATGGGCCTGGGCACGCTGCTCTTCCTCGTCAACATCGGGCTGATCTGGGCGTACACCCTCTCCTGCCACTCCTGCCGGCACATCGTCGGCGGCCGGCTGCGGCACTTCTCGAAGCACCCTGTGCGCTACCGGCTCTGGGGCTGGGTGGGGAAGCTGAACGCGCATCACATGCGGCTCGCCTGGGCCTCGCTGATCAGCGTCGCCCTCTGCGACTTCTACGTCTATCTGCTGGCCACGGGCGTCTTCGACGATCCGCGCCTCTTCTAGTGCCGCCGGTCACAACACCGGCCGCAACACCAGCCATTCCGACAGCCACTCCGAGGTGAGCCTTCACATATGACGCAACTGGAACGCCGGCCGTGGGACGTCGTGGTGGTGGGCGCGGGCGGCGCGGGACTGCGCGCCGCCGTCGAGGCGCGCGAGCGCGGTGCCCGTACCGCCGTCATCTGCAAGTCCCTCTTCGGCAAGGCCCATACGGTGATGGCCGAGGGCGGGATCGCCGCCTCCATGGGCAACGTCAACGCGGGCGACAACTGGCAGGTGCACTTCCGTGACACCCTGCGCGGCGGGAAGTTCCTCAACCAGTGGCGGATGGCCGAACTGCACGCCCAGGAGGCCCCCGACCGGGTCTGGGAGCTGGAGACCTGGGGCGCGCTGTTCGACCGTACGCCCGACGGCAGGATCTCCCAGCGCAACTTCGGCGGCCACGAGTACCCCAGGCTCGCCCATGTCGGCGACCGCACCGGCCTCGAACTGATCCGTACCCTCCAGCAGAAGATCGTCGCACTCCAGCAGGAGGACTTCCGGGAGTACGGCGACCACGAGGCGCGCCTGAAGGTCTATCAGGAGTGCACGGTCACCCGGATCCTGAAGGACGGCGGCGGGCGGGTCGCCGGGACCTTCTGCTACGCGCGGGAGTCCGGCCGCTTCTTCGTGCTGGAGGCCCCGTCCGTCGTGCTCGCGACGGGCGGCATCGGCAAGTCGTTCAAGGTGACGTCCAACTCCTGGGAGTACACGGGCGACGGCCACGCGCTGGCGCTGCTCGCGGGCGCGCCCCTGCTGAACATGGAGTTCGTGCAGTTCCACCCGACCGGCATGGTCTGGCCGCCCTCCGTGAAGGGCATCCTCGTCACGGAGTCCGTGCGCGGCGACGGCGGGGTACTGCGCAACTCCGAGGGCAAGCGGTTCATGTTCGACTACGTGCCCGATGTCTTCAAGGAGAAGTACGCGGAGTCCGAGGAGGAGGGCGACCGCTGGTACGAGGACCCGGACCACAACCGGCGCCCGCCCGAACTGCTCCCCCGCGACGAGGTGGCCCGCGCCATCAACTCCGAGGTGAAGGCGGGCCGCGGCTCGCCGCACGGCGGGGTCTTCCTCGACGTCTCGACGCGGATGCCCGCCGAGGTCGTACGGCGGCGGCTGCCGTCGATGTACCACCAGTTCAAGGAGCTGGCGGACGTCGACATCACGGCCGAGCCGATGGAGGTCGGCCCGACCTGCCATTACGTGATGGGCGGCATCGCCGTCGACTCGGAGACCGCCGCCGCGGCGGGTGTGCCGGGGCTGTACGCGGCGGGCGAGGTGGCCGGGGGCATGCACGGCTCCAACCGGCTCGGCGGGAACTCCCTCTCCGACCTGCTGGTCTTCGGCCGGCGGGCGGGCCTGTACGCGGCGGAGCACGCGGCCGGGTTCGCGGACGGGGCCGAGGCCGGGGCCGGGGGTGCCGGGCGTCCGGTCCCCGACGAGGCGCAGATCGACGCAGCGGCGGCCGAGGCGCTGCGCCCCTTCAGCGCGGAGGGGCCGGTGGACGGCCCGGGCGGCGGACCGGCCGAGAACCCGTACACCCTGCACCAGGAGCTCCAGCAGACGATGAACGACCTGGTCGGCATCATCCGGCGCGAGGGCGAGATGGCGCAGGCCCTGGAGAAACTGGCCGAGCTGCGCGTACGGGCCGCACGCGCGGGGGTCGAGGGGCACCGGCAGTTCAACCCGGGGTGGCACCTCGCCCTCGACCTGCGGAACATGCTGCTGGTCAGCGAGTGCGTGGCGCGGGCGGCCCTGGAGCGTACGGAGAGCAGGGGCGGCCATACGCGGGAGGACTGGCCGGGCATGGTGGCCGACTGGCGCCGGATCAATCTGTACTGCCGTCTCACGCAGGGTCGTATCGAACTGGGCCGGCGGACGACGGAGCCGATCCGGCCGGACCTGCTGGCGCTGTTCGACAAGGAAGAGCTGGTCAAGTACCTCGCCGAAGAGGAGCTTCACGAGTGAGCACAGAGACGGGTGCGGGCGCGAGTGGGGGGACGGGCGCGGACGCGGGGACGGGCGCGGGCGCAGGGGCCGGCGCGGACGCGGGGGCAGGCGCGGCCTCCTCCTCGTACGAGGCGAGGTTCAGGCTCTGGCGCGGCGACGCGGAGGGCGGGGAGCTGACGGACTTCGCGGTCGAGGTCAACGAGGGCGAGGTCGTCCTCGACCTCATCCACCGGATCCAGGCGACCCAGGCCCCGGACCTCGCGGTGCGCTGGAACTGCAAGGCTGGCAAGTGCGGTTCGTGCAGCGCGGAGATCAACGGCAGGCCCCGGCTGATGTGCATGACCCGGATGTCGGTCTTCTCGCGGGAGGAGACCCTGACGGTCACGCCGCTGCGCGCCTTCCCGGTGATCCGTGACCTGGTGACGGACGTGTCCTTCAACTACGCGAAGGCGCGGGAGATCCCGGCGTTCGTACCGCCGCCGGGAGTGGCCGCCGGTGACTACCGGATGCAGCAGATCGACGTGGAGCGCTCGCAGGAGTTCCGCAAGTGCATCGAGTGCTTCCTGTGCCAGGACACCTGTCATGTGGTGCGGGACCACGAGGAGAACAAGACAGCCTTCGCCGGGCCGCGCTTCCTGATGCGCGTGGCCGAGCTGGACATGCATCCGCTGGACGCGGCCGGGGAGTCGGGGCTCGACCGCGGGAGGACGGCGCAGGACGAGCACGGGCTGGGGTACTGCAACATCACCAAGTGCTGTACGGAGGTGTGCCCCGAGAACATCAGAATCACGGACAACGCCCTGATCCCGCTCAAGGAGCGGGTGGCGGACCGGAAGTACGACCCGCTGGTGTGGCTGGGCAACAAGATCCGGCGCCGGGGCGCGTAGCGACGCCGGCCCTGGTCAGCCGAGCAGCTTGATGATCTCGTCGGTGGTGCCGGTCTCGCCGAGCGCCGGGAAGATCCGCTCGACGGAATTGCGGTGGGCGGCCTCGTCCATGTCGGTGACCGCGTCCGTGGCGACCGTGACGTGGTAGCCGTGCTCGTAGGCGGCGCGGGCCGTGGACTCGACGCCCTTGCTGGTCGCGATGCCGGTCACCACGGTCTGGGTGACGCCCAGCCGGCGCAGCAGCAGATCGAGATCGGTGCCGTGGAAGGCGCCCCACACGCGCTTGATGACGACGAGGTCGCTCTCCTCGGCTCCCAGGCCGTCCGCCGGGTCGGCCCAGTCGGCGGCGGGCCGGCCGCCGCCGCGCATCGGCCTCTCCGTACGGCCGGGGGCGGCGGCCACGGCGCGGACGAGGACGACGGGCAGGCCCTTGGCCCGGAAGGCGGCGGCGAGTTCGGCGGAGCGGGCGACGATGTCCTCGGCCGGATGGGCGGTGGGCAGGCCGACGACGCCCTTCTGGAGGTCGACGACGACCAGGGCGGTCCTCGGGTCCAGGGTGGTGGCGGTCATGGGGGTGGCTCCTTGCGTGAGGCGTGAGGCGTGAGGGACAGGGACAGGGGGAGGGGGAGGGGGAGGGGGAGGGGCTTCGAGGGGGCCGGCCGTCATCTCCCGCCGAGGCGGCGCATCAGCACCGTGGCGTCGGCCAGCGCCCGGCGCTCGCCGGGGTCGAGTTCGTCGGCGATCGCCCGCGAGAGCCAGTCCTGCTTGGCCGCGTACACGGCGGCGAGCGTCCTGCGGCCGGTCTCCGTGACGGAGACGACGGACTGACGGCCGTCGTCGGGGTCGGAGGTCCGCTCGACGAGGTGCTGCTCCTCCAGGGCGGCGACGGTCTGCCGCATGGACTGCGGCCGTACATACTCGGCGCGGGCCAGCGCGGCCGTGGTGGCCGGGCCCTCGCCGCTCAGGCGGGCCATGACCGAGCGCTGGGAGGGCGTGAGGCGGTCGTCGGGCGAGGTGGTACGGAGCCGGCGCATCAGCCGGCCGACGACGGCGGTCAGCTCGGCGGCGATCTGCTCGGGGCTCGGCTCCCCGCTCTCGTACGGTGCGGGCGGTCCGCTCGGCTCGGGCATGGGCCCACCGTACGAGAAGAGCAGGCAACCTTGCAAGGTTGCCTGTCTTTCTTACCTGTCTTTCTTACCTGTCTTTCTTGCCCGTCTTTCTTGCCCGTCTTTCTTTCTGGCGCCTTTACCGTGCGCGGGCGCTCAGCCGTTCCGCGAAGAAGCGCCGGCGCGCCGAGGCCAGTTCCTTCGTCTCCTGCTCACCGCCCGCGTGCTCGAAGTGGCCCGCCGACAGGACACGCAGCTCACGCGGGCCCGCCAGCGCGTTGTAGACGGCGAACTGGCCCGGCGGCGGCACGGCCGGGTCGAAGAGCGCCGGCGCCACCAGCACCGGCACCCGGGTCCTGCTCGCGGCCGTGGCGGCGTCGAAGCGGGACAGGACCTCCGTGACCTCGGGGTGGTCGCGATGGCAGCGGGAGCGGTACGGCGTCGCCGGCGTCCTGGCGTCCGCCGTAGCCGTGCCCGACGACGAAGCCGTGCTCCGCCGGACCGTCGGCGGGCGCCGTCGCCACCCGGCGCGCCGCCTCGTACCGCGCCTGCCAGAACGTGTCGAAGTCCGGCGGTGCGGCCGGCGCGGGGAGGGCGAGGAGCTGGTCGAGACTCCGGCCGTACGCCGGATCGAAGGGGAAGCCATGCTCGAACACGGACATGATCGCGACATTAGCGGACCGGTCGGCCACCGGACAGGACGTGCGGGTGAGGCGGCCTGCGGCCCCTCGGCGGTCCCGTCGCGGCCCCTTCGACGGTCCGGTCGCGGCCCCTTCCGCACGGACATAACCTCCGAAATGTGACGCCCTTCGAGAGCCGCCCCCCGCCCCGTACCGCCGTTCGGCCGCTGGTGGCCCTGCTGGTCCTGGCGTACTGGCTGCTGCTGCCCGGGGCCGGGGGCGCCCGCGCCGAGGACCCGGTCACGCTCTCCCGGCAGGGCCGGATCACCGACCGGGTGGGCGCGCTCGACGGCCACACGGCGCAGGTCGCCACGGCGCTGAACCGCCTCTACGACAGTCATCGCGTCCAGCTCTTCGTGGCGTACGTACGGGACTTCTCCGGCCGGCCGGCGCAGAGCTGGGCCGATGCCACGGCGAGCCGCAACCGCCTCGGCCAGAGGGACATCCTGCTCGCCGTCGCCACCCACGACCGGCGGTACGCCTGCTCCGCCGGCGCCGGTTCGGCCCTCACCGGGGCTCAGCTCGCCGATGTCGCCAGGACCGCGATCGAACCCGCCCTGCGGCAGAACGACTGGGCGGGCGCGGCGCTGGGCGCCGCCGGCGGGTACGGCGCCGTGCTGGCGGGCCGGCCCGTGCCCGCCCCGGCCGTCACCCCCGGCGAGGCCGATCCGGGCGGCGCCGCGGCGGACGCGGGCGCCGCGACCAATCTGGTGCTGCCGGTCGTCGTGGTGGTCGGCGCGGGGGCGGTCGCCACGTACGCCTTCGCCAAGCGCCGGCGGCGGTTCGGCGCCCGTACGACGCCGGGCCACGGCCACGACGGCGGCTGGGCGGCGGGGAGCCGCGAGCGGGAACCCCCGGTGCCCCCGCTGCCCGAGCTGGACGCGGCGGCGAAGCGGCGGCTGGTCGAGACGGACGACGCCCTGCGCACCAGCGAGGAGGAACTCGGCTTCGCCAGGGCGCAGTTCGGCGAGGAGGCGGCGGCGCCCTTCACCGACGCGGTGGCGTTCGCGAAGGGGGAACTGACCGTGGCGTTCCGGCTGCGCCAGGAGCTGGACGACGCGTATCCGGAGGACGAGGCGACCCGCCGCGGGATGCTCGACGAGATCATCGCGCGCTGCGCGGAGGCCGACCGCAGGCTGGACGCGGAGTCCGGGGCGTTCGACCGGCTGCGGTCCCTGGAGCGGACCGCGCCGCAGGCGCTCGCCGCGGTCCGTGCCGCCTTCCGTGAACTGGGCGAACGGGCCGGCACGGCGCGCACCACCCTCGCGGGGCTGCGCGAACGGTACGCGGAGTCGGCGTCCGCGCCGGTCGCCGACTGCCCCGCCCAGGCGGAGGACCGGCTCGTCTTCGCGTCCGACAGCCTGGACACGGCGGGCGGTTTCGTGGAGTCGGGCGAGAACGGGCACGCCGCCGTCCATGTACGGGCCGCCGAGGGCGCCGTCGGGCAGGCGGCGACGCTGGTCGACGCGGTCGAGCGGCGGGCGCGGGAGCTGACGGAGGCGGCCGGGAAGCTCCCCGGCGCGCTCACGGAGACGGAGACGGATCTCACGGACGCCCGGGACCTGCTGAAGGGCACCCCGGCCGGTGTGCCGACCACCGACCTCCAGGGGCGGATCGGCCGGGCCGAGGCGGTGACGGCGGAGGTGCGGCGCGCGGTCAACGCGGGACCGTACGACCCGATCGACGCGCTGCGCCGGGTCGAGGAGGCGGACGCGGTGCTGGACGAGGCGCTGACCGGCGCGCGACGGCGGGAGGAGGGCGACCGGCGGGCGGGCACGCTCCTCGACCAGGCGCTGCTGACGGCGCGTTCGGCGGTCGGCGCCGCCGCCGACTACGTCACCACGCACCGCGGGGCGGTCGGCAGCCAGGCGCGGACCCGGCTGGCGGAGTCCCAGCGGCGGCTGGAGTGGGCGCGGGCCCAGGCGTCGACGGGCGGGATCCGGCCGGCCCTGACGGAGGCGCAGCGGGCGGACGCGCTGGCGCGGCAGGCGCAGGAGCTCGCGGAGCGGGACGTGCTGTCGTACGGGAGCCACTACGGCGCGGGCGGGGTACGGGGCACGGGCGGCGGGGTCGGCGGGGCCATGCTCGGCGGCATCCTCCTGGGCGGCCTGTTCGGCGGCGGACGCGGGACGGGCGAGGGCGGAGTCGGGGGCGGAGTCGGGGGCGGATTCGGCGGGGGGTACGGCGGCGGGCGCGGTCCCGGCAGCTTCGGCGGCGGCGGTACGCGCGGCCGGATGGGCGGCAGCGGGCACCATCGTTAATCTCCGGCTGCTGGAACAGGACCACCTGGAGGGCACCGAGGCGGCCCGGGAGTGGGACGCGAAGGCGGTCGCGGCCGGCAGGAAGGCCGACGAGCTGCGGGCGGCGGTCCAAGGCGCGGGGGGCGATGGGCAAGCGGGAGCCGGCCGCGCTGAAGGCGGCCTGACGCGCGCCGGGGCGCGGGGCTGGGCGCAGGGCGGGGAGCACGGCGGGGAGTGCGGGCCCGGAGGCTGCGCCGTACGCCCGCCGGGGCATCCCAGAACGCTCAGAACATGCTCGCCTCAGAACATGCTCAGAAGCTGCTCCACGGTCGGCTCCGCCGTCGAGTCCCCGTCCGGCAGCGCGAGTTCGAACCAGACTGTCTTGCCGCGCGGTGTACGGCGCGAGCCCCACGCCGCGCTCAGCAGCCCGACCAGTTGCAGCCCCCGGCCGCCCTCGTCGGTGTCGCGGGCCCGTCGCCGTCTCGGCTGGACGAGGCCCGCGTCCCAGACCTCGCAGACGAGCGTACGGTCGCGCAGCAGCCGTAGCCTGATCTCGCCCTCGCCGTACCGCAGGGCGTTGGTGACCAGCTCGCTGACGAGCAGTTCGACCGTGTCCACCAGCGGTTCCAGGTCCCAGGCGACGAGCTGGGCACGGACCAGCTCCCTGGCGCGGCCCACCGAGCGCGGCTCGCGCGGCAGGCTCCAGTCGCCGACGGCCTCGGCGGGCAGCCCCTGGATCCGGGCCATCAGCAGGGCGATGTCGTCCTCGCCGTGCCGGGTGTCGAGCGTGTTGAGGACGTGGTCGCAGACGTCCTCCAGCGGGCGGGCCGCGTCGCCGAGGGCCGCGCGGAAGGCGCTCAGCCCCTCGTCGAGCGGCTGGTCCCGCGACTCGACGAGGCCGTCCGTGTAGACGGCGAGCAGCGACCCCTCGGCCAGGTCGACCTCCACCTGTTCGAAGGGCTCCCCGCCCACCCCGAGGGGCATGCCGGGCGGCACGTCGAGCAGCAGCGCCGCCTCGCCCGGTTCGACGACGACGGGCGGCAGATGGCCGGCGTTGGCGAACGTGCAGCGCCGGGTGACGGGGTCGTAGACGGCGTACACGCACGTGGCCAGGTACACCTCGGAAAGCTCCGCGTCGCGGGACTTGTGGGCGACCCGCGACGCCTGTTGCGCGCCGCTGGGGGTGCCGAGACCGCGCGCGATCTCGTCGAGCGCGGAGAGCACCTCCGCGGGCTCCAGGTCGAGCAGCGCCAGGGTGCGTACGGCCGTACGGAGTTCGCCCATCGCGACCGCCGCGCGCAGGCCGCGCCCCATGACGTCGCCGACGACCAGCGCGGTCCGGTGGCCCGGCAGTTCGATGACGTCGAACCAGTCGCCGCCGACCTCCGTGGCGGTGTTGCCCGGCAGATAGCGGCAGGCGATGTCGAGACCGGCGGCCTCCGGGTCCCCCGGCGGCAGCAGGCTGCGCTGGAGGATCAGCGCGCGCTCGTGCTCCCTGCGGTAGAGCCGGGCGTTGTCGATGCAGACCGCGGCGCGCGCGGCCAGTTCGACGGCGAGCGCCCGGTCCTGGTCGCCGAAGGGCTCGCTGCCCTTCGTACGGGAGAACTGGGCGAGGCCGATGACCGTGTCGCGGGCGACCATCGGAACGGCCAGCGTGGACCGTACGAGACTGCCGGCCTGCCCCGGGATGGACTGCACCCGGGCGGTGCGCAGGGCGCTCGCGCTCAGCGAGCTGAACGGGAAGCGGTGGACCGCGCCGACGTCCGGTGACACATATCCGTCGCTGCCGCCCGGCGCGCCCAGGGGGCCGTCGGAGACCGCGCTGGCGAAGGCGACCCGGCGCAGCCTGGCGCTTCCGCCGCCGGACTCGGCCCCGGAGGAGCCCCACCGTCCCGGTGGCGCCTCCTCGCCGGTGAGCAGGGACTGGTAGAGGTCGACGGCGGCGAGGTCGCAGAAGCCGGGGACGGCGACGCCGAGCAGTTCGCGCGCGGTGGTCTCCAGGTCGAGGGAGTTGCCGATGCGGGCGCTGGCCTCGTTGAGGAGGGCGAGGTCGCGCCGGGCGCTGGCGGCCTCCCTGGCGGCGTTGTGACGGCGGGTGACATCCGTGCCGACCCCGGCGACGCCGATGGTCCGCCCCGAGCCGCTGTGCACCCGGTAGAGGTTGATCGACCAGTGCCGCCGCTCCTGATCCTCGGGGGCGGTGCCGACGATCTGGAGGTCACTGACGGTGTCTCCGGTCTCCAGCACCCGCTTGAGGGCCCCGGTCAGCCGGTCGGCCTCGGGGCGGGAGAGGTAGTCGTGGACCGTACGGCCCCGGTGGTCGCCGGTGGTGCCGCCGAAGACCGTCGCGAAGCGCTGGTTGGCGCGGCGCACCTTGAGGTCGGTGCCGAACAGCAGGAAACCGAAGGGAGATTGGCCGAAAATCGCCTGCGAAGAGGCCAGATCGGTTTCGATCCGCTGAAGCGCGCGCACGTCCACGACGAGACAGAGCGCTCCCCGATCGCCGCTCTCCGTCTCGCTCGGCATGACATAGATCTCGGCGAGCCCGCGCTCCACGCCCCCCTCGCCGGCCCGGAACGGGACCAGTCCGGTCCATTCCTTGCCGTCGAGGATCTCCTTGACCGCGCGGTGACCTTGTTGGCGCAGCTCCGCCGGTACGAACACCTCGACCGGGTCCCTGCCCCTGACCTGGTGCGCACTGATGCCGAACAGCTCGGCGGCGCGCCCGCTCCACTGGTCGACCAGCCCGTCGGGGCCGATCGAGAAGGAAGCCACCTTGATGTAGTCATAGATCGAGCCGGGTGGATTGCTCTGCCATACGACGTCACCCGCCGTCCCAGATATCTCGCTCACGCGACCGTCCCCTCCAGCTCACGCACCGGACCGGCCATGCCCGCAGTATTCAGCACTACGGCCCCGGCCGGCACGCCGTTCACGATCACAGCACAGTCTCGCTCTTTTTGAGCCGAGTCCGTCGTGATCGTTCTCCCTTCACTCTTCTAACCAGGGAGGGGCAGCTCGAACCACACGGTCTTGCCCGTCTTCCCGCGCCGGGTCCCCCAGCGCCGGGCGGAACAGGCCACGAGCCGCAGCCCGCGGCCCCCTTCGTCCTCGGGACCCGCGAGGCGTTCGGTCGGGGGATCGGGCAGCGGGTCGGAGACCTCCACCAGCAGGGCGGCGTCGGCCCCGGCCGTTCCCCCGGCGGCCTCAGCCCTCTCGGTCCTCTCGGCGCTCTCCACCGCGAGGGCGTGGACGGCGAGCCGTACGCCGATCGGCCCGGAGGTGTAGCGCAGGGAATTGGTCACCAACTCGCTGACGAGCAGGACCGCCAGATCACGCAGGGCGGCGGGCGCGCCCCAGGCGTGGAGGGTGTCGTGCACGGCGTGACGTGCGGTGCGTACGGTGTCGGGTTCGGCAGGGAAGGTCCACTCGGCGCGGGCGCCATCCGCTGTGTCGATCAAGCCGACCACATCCCAGGACCGACGGCACGCCCTCACCGTACGAGAGGGGCAGTTCGACATATACCCGGAATTCGGGACAACTACCCTCGTGGGTCCGCGAGAGCCGACGGGCGCGGAAGCGCGGGCCGGAACGGAAGCGCGGGCCGGAACTGAAGCGCGGGCGGGCCCGGGGCGCGGATCACGGGCGCCGGCGTCACGGGAGCCGACGGGCCGCCTCGGCGACCGCCGGGCGGTCCTGGTCGAGCCAGTCCACCGTGTGGATCTCGTCCGGGCCGAGCCAGCGCAGCTCGTCGTGGTCCTCAAGAGGCAGCGGTTCCGGCTCCCCGGCGAGCAGCCGGGCCGTCCACACCTGGAGCACATAGCCCGGCTTGAGCGGCCACTCACCGGGGACCCGCTCCATAGGGCGCGTCTCCACGCCCAGTTCTTCCCGCAGCTCACGCACGAGGGCCTGTTCGGGACGCTCCCCCGGCTCCACCTTGCCGCCGGGCAGCTCCCAGCGGCCGGCCAGCTCGGGCGGCGCACTGCGCCGGGCGGCCAGCAGCCTGCCGCGGTCGTACACGGCGCCCGCCACCACCACACGATCACTCATGCGCCGGAGCGTAACGTGCGGACGCCACCACGGAGCGGTGCGCCCTCCAAGGGCCCCGAGGGGCCGTGCTACGGGGTGGTCTGGCTGACGCGCTCCACCCAGTACATCTGCCGGTGTCCGCGCGTCCCGAGGTTGTCGGCCATCTTCTGGGCCTCGTCCTCCGTGGCGTACCTGCCGACGCGGTAGCGATTGCCGTTGTCGTCCTGCCGTATGACCAGCCATGGGAGCAGGGCTCCGCTGTCGTTCATCGAGCCCCTTCCACCGACGACCCGCGTCTCTCCGAGGTTCTCCAGGAAACCGCATTCCGCATATGCCCGAGCGTACGCCTGACCTTTACTGAGCGAATACGGGTTCACACAAAGAGGTACGCATCCGGCCAACAAAGCGCCGAAAACCAAGGGGAGGGGGCGCACTCAGCCGAACGCGCCCCCTGTACGGACCGGTCCCCCCGGCCCGCTCCCGGCCGGCGTCCGTTCACCCGGCGGGCCGCTCCGCCCCGGGGACGGCGTGGCCCAGGGGAGGGAATCGGCCATGGTCAGGCCCCTCACATCCGATCCGCACGGCCGTGGGAGCGGCGCGCGGGAGACAGGGCGCGTCCGCCGGAGCTCGCTCACCGTCACCACCGTGCGGGCGGGAACACCCGCCCTCCGGTCATTTGACCGAAAGGTGGTAGGCGATCCGGTAGCGGTCGGCCGGGACCACGACATCCGCCGTCTCCACCGCGCGCCCCGACGCGTAGTACGTCCGCTCCAGGACCATCACCACATGGCCGGGCACGCCGCCGAGCGTGATCAGCTCGTCCGCCAGCCCCGGGCGCGCGCCGACCTCCTCCAGGACGTTGTCCACGACGATGTCGATGGCCGCCATCCGCTCCACCACCCCGCAGCCGCCGAGCGGCCCCTCCTCGGGCAGCATCACCGGCGTACGCCCCGTCACCGCCAGGGGCTCCCAGGAGGTGGAGAGCATCATCGGATCGCCCGCCTCCCGGAAGACGTAGCGCGTACGCATCACCCGGTCGCCGGGCTCGATACCGAGCCGGGCGGCGATCTCCTGCGACGCCTCGCCCTGCTCGCTCCTCGACTCCCACGTGCCCCGCACTCCCGCCTCCGCCTGCTCCTGGCGGAACGGGCTGGACCCCACCGGCGGCCGGTAGCCGGACCGGGCGATCCGGCGCGGCACGGGACGCTCCCGTACGTACGTACCCGACCCGGAGCGGCCCTCCACCAGGCCCTCGGCCATCAGCACCTTGCGCGCCTCCAGCGCGACCGTGTCGGAGACGCCGTACTCCTGGCGGATGCGGGCCTGCGACGGGAGGCGGGTGTGCGGGGGCAGCGCGCCATTGACGATCTTCTCGCGCAGATCACTCGCCACGCGCAGATAAGCGGGCTGCTCACCGAAGGCCACGGGCCACTCCCATCAGGTTGACAGACAGCAACAGATTGGCAACCGTCGGTTGTGGACCGCAAGCGTGGGCCAGGGTTTCACTCGAAGTGATGATTTGCGTTTACGCTGCGGCTTCCCGGAGGAACCGCCCCACCGCCGGTCCCCGCGCCGCGCGCGCCGTGCCGGGCCGCTGGGCACGCCCTTCCTACCGTCGTACCCGTGACCCCCTCCCCTTCCCCCTCCCCGCGCACCCGGCTCGCCGCACCGCTCGTCGTCGCCGTCACGCTGCTGCTGGCCGTCCTGCCGCCCTCGTACGCGGACCCCGCCCCTGGCGCCCGCACCGTCCCCGGGCCCGACACGCCGTCAGAGCCGCCCTGCGGGCAGGAGACCGGGCCCGGCTGGTCCCCCACCGCCACCCGGTTCGATCCCGCCGGCAGCTACCACGCCTACACCGGCAACGGTTATCTGGGCGTCCGCGTCCCGCCCACCGGCGCCGGGTACGACGAACCGGGCGGCGCGACGGGGTGGCCGCTGTACACGCCCCGCTACGACGGCGCGTTCGCCGCCGGGCTCTACGCCCACGAACCGGACATCACCGCCGACCGCCAGGTGATCGCCGCCCTGCCCACCTGGACGGCGCTCGACGTCCGCGTGGGCGACGAGACCTTCGGCCCCGGGAGCCGGATCTCCCACTACCGCCAGCGCCTGCTGCTGCGCTGCGGGGTCGTCGTCACCAGCCTGCGCTGGACCACCGCCGACGGCCGCGCCACCGATCTGACGTACGAAGTGCTCACCGACCGCTCCGACGCGCACACCGGCGCCGTACGGCTGCGGCTGACCCCGCACTGGACCGGCGGGGCCACCGTCACCGGCGCGCTCGACTGGCGCGGGGCGCGCCGGCTGACCCGTACCGGAGGCGACGCGGAGGCCGACACCTTCCGTGCCAGGGGCACGGGGACGGCCGGCGCGATCGCCGCGGTGGCGCGGCCCGCGCTCCGGGGGCCCTTCGCCGTGCGGGCGGACCGTACGTACACCTTCGTGAAGTACGTCGGCGTCAACACCGCGCTGACCGCACGCGATCCGCGCGCCGCCGCCGTCGCCACGGCCCGGCGCGCGGCCGCCCGCGGCTGGCCCGTGCTGTTCGCCGCCAACGCCGCCGCCTGGGCGCCCCTGTGGTCCGCCGACATCGATGTCCTCGGACGGCCGGACCTGGGGGCGTGGCTGCGCGCGGCCCGGTACGGGCTGCTGACCGGCGCCCGGGAAGGCAGCGCCGACAGCATCGCGCCGACCGGGCTGAGCAGCGACAACTACGCGGGCCTGATCTTCTGGGACGCCGAGATCTTCATGTTCCCGGCCCTGCTGGCCACCAGCCCGGAACTGGCGCGCTCCGTCGTCGAGTACCGCCACCGCACCCGGGAGGCCGCCGCCGAGAACGCCGCGAAGCTCGGCTTCAAAGGGCTCTTCTACCCGTGGACCAGCGGCGGTTCCGGCTATCTGTGGACGGAATGCCAGTCCTGGAACCCGCCGCACTGCGTCACACAGAACCATCTCCAGAGCGACATCGCCCTCGCCGTCTGGCAGTACTACGAGGCGACCGGGGACCGCGACTGGCTGCGGGAGCGCGGCTGGCCGCTGCTGAAGGGCATCGCGGAGTTCTGGGCCTCCCGGGTCACCGCCAACGACGACGGCACCTACTCCGTCAAGGAGGTGGCGGGCCCCGACGAGTACAGCAACGGCGTCACGGACGGCGTCTTCACCAACGCGGGCGCCGCCACCGCGCTGCGCCGCGCCACCGAGGCCGCCGCGCTCGTCGGTGAGGAGCCACCCGCCGCGTGGACCCGTATCGCGGACCGGATCCGTATCCCCTACGACGCGGAGCGCGAGATCTACCTCCAGTACGCGGGGTACGACGGCTCGCGCATCAAACAGGCCGACACCGTCCTGCTGACCTATCCCCTGGAGTGGCCGATGCCCCCGGGCGCGGCGGCGGCCACGCTCGACCACTACGCGGAGCGCACCGATCCGGACGGGCCCGCCATGACGGACTCGGTCCACGCGATCGACGCGGCGGCCGTCGGGGAGCCGGGGTGCGCGACGTACACGTATCTCCAGCGGGCGATCCGGCCCTTCGTCCGGGGCCCGTTCGCGCTCTTCTCCGAGGCACGCGGCGACAAGGCGGGCGCGGACGATCCCCTCTCCGGCTCGCCCGCACAGGACTTCCTCACCGGCAAGGGCGGCTTCCTCCAGGTCTTCACCCACGGTCTGACGGGGCTCCGACCGCGTACGGACGGCGTACGGCTCGACCCGATGCTGCCGCCGCAGCTCGCGCGGGGTGTGACCGTACGGGGGCTGCGCTGGCGGGGGCGTACGTACGACGTGGCCCTCGGCGCGTACGAGACGACGGTACGGCTGAGGTCCGGCGCGCCGTTCACCGTGCACACCCCGGCGGGCGACCGCCGGCTCGACTCCACGCTCACGCTGCCCACGCGCCGCCCCGACCTGGCCGCGACGGAGAACGCGGCCCGCTGCCGACCGGTGAGCGCCACCTCGGAGCAGCCGGGTCTGTACGCGGCGGCGGCGGTGGACGGCAGTCCGGCCACCGCGTGGGTCCCCAAGGACACCACCGCGGCCCTCACGGTCGATCTGGGGCGCCCGGAGCAGGTCGTCTCCGTCACCCCGCGGTGGACGGACACGCCCCCCAAGGGGTTCGAGATCGAGACATCCACGGACGCGGCCCACTGGGGGCCGCTGCGGCCGGGCGCCCCGGCCCGCCACATCCGGGTCACGCTCCACGCCGAGGCGGCCGGCTCGGACGCGGGCATCCGCGAACTGACCGTCAGGGCCGCCCGTACCGGCGGCGCGGCACCGGCGGCGGGCACTTCCGGTTGAGAATTCACACACCCGGGGGCTGGATTGGTAAGGCTTGCCTTATATGCTGCCTTCGCTCCCGGAGTGACAGATGTCCCTGCGGGCATCACCCGGCCCGTACAGAAGGACCTGTCCCATGCGCACCACCACCCGCGGCGTGCTCGCAGCGCTCGCCCTACCGCCCCTGCTGGCCGGCTGCTTCGCCGCGAGCCCTGACTCCGCCTCCGGCCAGGGGTCCGGTCCTGACGGCACGAAGCGGCTGCGGGTCGCCCTCGCCGTACCGCCGGTCCAGGCGCTCTCCCCGTACAGCAACGACGCCACCGTGCTCAGCAAGCTCTCCGTCGCCGAGGGCCTGACCGCCCTCGGCGCCGACGGCACCGCGAAGGCGGCGCTCGCCACGTCCTGGAAGCGGACCGACGCCACCACCTGGACCTTCGAGCTGCGCAAGGCGTCCTTCCAGGACGGCACCGACGTCACCGCCGCCGCCGTCGTGAACGCGCTCGACCACGCGGGCGCCGCGAAGACCACACCGCGCGTGCTCAGCGACATCACGCTGACCGCGAAGGCCGAGGGCACCGGCACGGTACGGATCACCACCAGCGCGGCCGACCCGGTGCTGCCGCTGCGCCTCGCCAGCCCGGCGCTCGGCATCCTCGCCGCCGGCGCCTACGCGAAGGACGGCGCCGTCCATCCGGCGGGCAACGGCACAGGACCCTTCGAGATCACCAAACTCACCGGCACCTCCAAGGCCACCCTCCGGCGCTTCGACCACTACTGGGGCGGCAGGGCGAAGGCCCCCGGCATCGACGTCTCCTGGATCGCGGACGGCACCGCCCGCGCCAACGCGCTGCGCGCGGGCGACGTGGACATCGCCGAGTGGATACCCACCTCGCAGGCGAAACTCCTCGACGGGAAGACCCGGCACGAGGTGCCGTCCGTACGCACCGACAGCCTCGTCCTCAACACCGCGCGCGGCATCTTCACCGCCGCCCCGCTGCGCGCCGCCGCCCGCGAGGCCGTGGACGGCTCGGCGCTGGTCGACTCCGTCTTCGGCGGGTACGCCGACGCGCCGAAGGGGCTCTTCGGCCCCGGCATCCCCTGGGCGGCGGGCGACCGCGTCGCCGTGACGGGCCGCGCCGGGGCCGCGACCGCGGCGCAGGTGAGGTCCGCGACGAAGGGGAAGACGCTGCGCCTGGCCACGTACACCAACCGCGGCGAACTGCCCGAGGCCGCGACCGTGCTCCAGCAGCAGCTGGAGAAGGCCGGGTTCACGGTGAAGCAGGACGTCCGCGAGTACACGCAGATGGAGGCGGACCTGCTCGCCGGGAAGTACGACGCGCTGGTCTTCTCCCGCGTCACGCTGCTGGACACCGGGGACGCCGTCTCGTACCTCGCCAGCGACTTCACCGGCAAGGGCGTCTACAACATCGCCGGGCTCAAGGACCCGGCCGTGGACCGGGCCATCGCGGCGGCCGCCGAGGAAGGCGACACCGAGCGCAGGCGGCAGAAGATCATGGCGGCCGAGGCGGCGGTCCTGCGCACCGACGCCGTCGTACCGCTGGTCCACGAGAAGGTCGTGCAGGGCATCGCCACCGGTGTCGAGGGCGTCCTCCTCGACCCGCGCGAGCGCTCCCTGATCGACACCGACACCCGCCTGCGCTGAATGGCCGTCACCACCGGCACCACCGGCCCCGCCCCGTACCGCCGCCTCGCGTGGCGGGCCGGGGCCGGCCGGCTGGCCGCCGGCGCCGCCCTGCTGGTCACCGTCGCGCTGCTGCCCTGGCTGTCACGCACCGACCCGGCGCTGACCGTGCTGCGCACCCGGTCGGCCGAGCAGGACCCGACACCGCAGGC
The DNA here is from genome assembly GCF_044763125.1 of Streptomyces sp. NPDC096310. NCBI lineage: Bacteria > Bacillati > Actinomycetota > Actinomycetes > Kitasatosporales > Streptomycetaceae > Streptomyces > Streptomyces sp. NPDC096310. Next base: position 557,746 of record NZ_JBIWFO010000004.1, read on the forward strand.
GCTCGCCGCCGTACGGGAGCAACTCGGCCTGGACGACGGGCCGCTCGCCCTCCTCGGCCGCTGGCTCGGCGGCCTGGCGCGCGGCGACGCGGGCACGTCATGGGTGTCGGGCGAACCGGTGCTGCCCGAGGTGACCGCGGCCTTCGGGATCTCGGGGACCCTGGTGCTGGGCGCACTGCTGGTCACGGCCCTGGTCGCCGGGGCGATCTGCGCCCGTACGCTCCTGCTCGGCTCCCGGCGGAAGCTGCGGTACGGCGGGGCGGGCGGAGTGGCGGCGCTGCTGGCCGCGCTGCCGAAGTTCCTGCTGGCGTCGACGCTGGCCACGGTGTTCGGGGTGGGGCTCGGCTGGTTCCCGTCGAGCGGCTGGGACGGCCCGGGCTCGATGGTGCTGCCCGCGCTGGCCCTCGGGGTGCCGTCCGGCGCGATGATCGGCGGGCTGCTGGAACAGTCACTGCCCGCCGCGTTCAACGAACCCTGGGCGCGCACCTGGCACGCCGCCGGCTTCCCGCCCGGTCACACCGCCCGGCACGCGCTGCGCCGGACGCTGCCCGGAGTGCTCCCGCAACTGCTGCCCACGCTCGTCGCGCTGGTCGGCGGCGCCGTCGCGGTGGAGAAGATCTTCAACATCCCGGGGCTGGGCCGGCTCGTCCTGGACGCCGCCGTCGCCCAGGACCTGCCGCTGCTCCAGACCGGCACCCTGACGCTGATCGTGCTCGGCACCGGCGCGGGCCTCGCCCTGGGCGGTCTGCGGCGCGCTCTGCTCGGCCCCGCGCTGCGCGCCGGCGCGCTGCCCGCCCTGCACCGGCCGCCGCTGCCCAGGCGGCGTTCCGTACGGTACGCCGCCTGGGGCTGCGCCCTCGTCCTGGTGGCCCTCGTCACGGCGGGGGCGCTACGCGATCCGCTGCACGTCGACACGGCCGCGCGGCTGCTGCCGCCGTCCGCCGCGCACCCCCTGGGCACCGACGCGCTCGGCCGTGACCTGCTGGCGCGGATCGGCCACGGCGCGCTCCGCACGGCCCTCGTCGCGCTGGCGGTGACGGCGGTGAGCGCGCTCACCGGGGTGCTGCTCGGGCTGGCGCCGCGGGTGAGCGCCGGACTGACCGACGTGGTGGCGACGCTGCCCGCCGTTCTGGCCGGGCTGCTGGTCACGGCGGTCACCGGGCCTTCGGTGTACGGGGCCGCGCTGGCGGTCTGCGTGGTCGGCTGGAGCCCGTACGCCGCCCAGACCGCGGCGCTGCTGGAACAGGAGCGCGCGAGCGGCCATGTCGCCGCCGCGACGGCGCTCGGCGCGGGGCCCGGCCAGGTGCTGCGCCGCCATCTGCTCCCCGCGCTGGTCCCGCCGCTGCTGCGCAACGCCCTGCTGCGGCTGCCGACGGCGGTGCTGGTCCTGGCCTCGCTCGGCTTCCTGGGCCTGGGCGAGCAGCCGCCGGCCCCGGAGTGGGGACGGCTCCTGTCGGAGAACCAGCCGTACGCGGAACTGGCCCCCTGGACCGTCCTGGGCCCGGCCGCGGCGCTGGCCCTGCTCGCCGTCCTGGCGGTCACGGTGGGCGGGGAGGGGCCGCGCCCGGGTCGGCCCCGACGGTTCACCACGGGCCGCCGCGGGTGAACGGGGCGGTCCGTACATCGAGCCACTCCATCCCGGCCCACGCGGCGAGGGCGAGCACCGCCACCATGACGAGCGCGGCCGCCCCCTCCCTGGCCCGCAGGACGCCGGAGACCAGCGCCCACACGGCGAGGGCGAGCGCGGGCATCCCGAAGAGCAGGAGGGGCAGTTCGACGTAGACGAGGCTGAGATCCCGCTCGCCCTCCAGCCCGCCCCGTACCCCGGGCCCGGCCCCGGCCGTCCACACCGCGGCCCCCACCAGGAACCCGCCCACCACGGCCAGGCAGCCGGCCCACCCCAGGGCGGCCGGCTTCCCGTCTCCGTACCTCTCACGCAGCGTCATCATGGCGAGGGACGCGCGGCCGGGCGGCTCCGGTTCCCGCGACCGCCGCTCAGGACCGGCGGCGCGGCTTCCCGCGCTTGGCCGGCTTGCCGGCCCCGGACCTGCGCCCCGCGCCGGCCCCGCCCGCACTCCGGGACGCCGGCTTCGGGGCGGGCTTCGACTTCGGCTTCGCGGCGGAGGCGGAGGCGGGGGCAGGGGTGGACGCGGGTGCGGGACGCCCCCGGGTGCTGTTGACGGTCCGCCCCCGGACGATCCCGATGAACTGTTCGACCAGGTCGGTCGTCTCGTCCTCCAGCCACGACAGCGCCACCCGCGACTCGGGGGCGTCCGTCACCGGCCGGTACGTGAGGTCCCTGCGGTGGTGCAGCCGGGCCAGCGACTGCGGCACCACGAGCAGCCCCACCCCCGCCGCGACCAGTTCGACGGCGTCCGCCGTCGTCGCGGGCCGCTCGACCGCCGGCAGCCCCGGCGGGCGCTCCCACTCCAGGGTGTCGTCGAGCGGGTGCAGCACCACCTCGTCGGCCAGATCCGCGGCGCAGACCTCGTCGACGGCGGCCACGACATGATCCTTGGGCACGATCACGACGGTCGTCTCGGTGTAGAGGGGGATCGCGCTGAGCCCCGTCCGGTCCATCGGCAACCGCACGAGCCCGGCGTCGGCGCCCCGGCCCCGCAGCACGCCGGGCGCCTCGGCGGCGGACACCCCGTCGACGGCCAGCGGGACCTCGGGCAGCCGCTCGTGCCAGATCCGCACCCACTTGGTGGGCGTCACCCCCGGTACGTAGGCGAGCCTGAATGAGGGAGATGTGTCCGAGCCTGTCACCCGGCCAGGTTACCGGCCGTGGTCGGAAGCCGCTCACACGCTCGATACGCTTGACTTCATGACATCGCACAAGACCACTGTCCAGACGATGAAGCCCGCGACCGCGGCGAAGAAGCTGGGCGTGTACCTGGAGGCCACCCCCGCGGAGTTCCAGGAGGGCGTCGTCTCCCGCAACGAGCTGAACGCACTGCAGACCGACCCGCCCGAGTGGCTGACGACCCTCCGCCGCACCGGCCCCCACCCCCGCCCGGTCGTCGCGGCCAGGCTGGGCGTCTCCATCGCGGGCCTCGCCCGCGGCGGCGTGACGGACCCCCTCACCACGGAACAGATCGACGCGCTGAAGGCGGAGGGCCCCGAATGGCTGGTCCGGGAACGCGCCACGCAGGCCGAGGTCCGCAAGGAGGCGGCCCGCATCAAGGAGAAGAACGCGGAGCGCGCCGCACAGTCCCCCGGCGACCGCTCCTGATCCGTACGGCCCTTCACCCGTACACCCGTACGACCGTGCGGTCCTCCCGGCCCTGATCTTCGATCCCGACGGCCTCGTGATCACCGTTGACCCCCGTGATCACAAGGACGTTCGACAGCCACCGGTTGTCACCGGCTGTTGCCGCGGCCTCGCGGACAGTCGTAGGCTGAGGATTTGCCTCAGCGGCAACCCGGCCGGTGTCATGGCCCGTTCGCCGCGCGAGGTCGTGCACCCGGCGTCACGCGTCGGGCCGGCATGCGACCGCGTGCCGGGCCGTCTGGGACGTCGTCACAGCTCACGGGGGAGGTCGTGGCCATGCCACCGGTCCAGAAAAGTCTGCGCAGAGCGTTAGGGAGCTGGGAAGAGGGGCGCGGCTTCGAGGACAAGGGGCAGTTGGTGGGCGCGGCCCACTCGTACACCCGTGGGCTCGGCAGCTTCCTGACCTACGTGAAACTCGCCCCCGATCTCCAACTGGCCCCCGCCTACCACGCCTTCGGCGCCCTCGGCCGCGAAACGGCCCGGCTGCTGGGCCCGTCGAACCGGTCCGCCGCGCTGCGGTACGCGCGGATGGCGCTGGCCGCGTCCCATCTGGCCGATCCGACGCGCGGCCGGATCGAGCTGATCGAGCGGGCCGTACGGGAGGACCCCGACCGGCGCCTCCGGCTGATCTCCCCGGGCCCGGGCGCCGCGCCACTGACCCCCGAGGCGCGGATCGCGGGCGCGGCGGACGCGCGGGACCTGCTGGCCGCCCTGCTCGGCGGGGACACCCGGCCCGGCCCCCAAGAGCTCTGGCCGATCGGCAGCGGTGCCCGTCTCGGCCCCGGACCGATCGGCTACTGGAAGGAGCGCAACCGTTTCATGCGGGCGACCGTGCCCGGCTGCGAGGACCTGGACGAGCGCCGGGAGGGAGCGGCGCTCCGGTCGCAGGCCGATGCCGTACACCGCGAACTACGGCGCGCGGCACCACAGTTCCACCCGGGGCCGCGCCCCGACCGCGGCAGCGTGTCCGGCGGCCCGTACCGCCGGACACCCGGCGGCGAGCGGCCCGGAACCTCCCGGGACCGGGGGAATGCGGACCGGTCGCGGCGCGGATGGGGGCCGGAGTGAGTCCGCGGCGGATACGGCCCCATCTGCACACCGCGCTCGCCGCCTGGGAACGGGCCAGGACCGTCGCGGAGAGCGCCGACCCGCTGCGTACCGGCCTCACCTACCACCGGGCCGTCCAGCATCTCCAGTGGTACGTCAGCCTGTTGCGGACCGCGCGCGACCCCGCGTTCGGCGACGAGGTGAGCGCCGCCTGCCACGCGCTGTCCTTCCTCGGCCGGGAGGCCCTGCCGAAGGTCAGGGCGGCGCGCGCCACGCGCCAGGTCGTCGTCCACGCCCGGATCACCCTCGCCGCCGCCCATCTGGCCGACCCGGCGCACGGCGACCCGCACCGGGTCCCCGAGGTGTGGGACGGGCCCGTGCTCGACCGCCTCGCGCCGGACGGTGTCGGCGACGTGACGGTCGCGGAGCGCGTCCGCGCCGCGGCCGACGTCCGCCTGCTCGTGGCCGAGCTGTTCGCGGGCCATCCGCAGGTCGCGGTCCCCACGGGGGGCCGCTGGGCCGTCACCGGGACCGTCCGCACCGGAATCGGCGCACCGTACCGGGACCGGCACGACTTCCAGCGGGCGGTGCTGCCCAGTTGCGCACAGCTGGACGCGTCCGGTGAGGCCGTACAACTCGGTTACGAGAGCGTCCGGTTGCACGCGGCACTGGCGCGGGAGCTGCCCGGGCACACCGGGGAGTACGACCGCGCGAAGCGGGCCCTGGAATCCCTCGCGGCCCGCGTCGGCGTGACCGCGCCGACCGTGCGGTGAGCCGGGGGCGAGACGGCGGTGTCGCAGTGGGCACAGGCGCTCGGGGCGCTGGCCGCCCTGGTCATGGTGGTCTTCGGCGGCGCCAACTGGCGCTTCCCGTTCCTGGAGCGGTACGGCAACTTCGGGTTCGGCGTCGCCATGCTGACGTGGGTCTGCGCCAGGTTCGACGGGGCGGGCGGCCGGCAGCCCGAGTGGTACGACACGGCGGGGTTCTCCGCCATGGCGTTCGTCGGTGTCTCCCGCGTGGTCCGGCTGTCGCGGAACGGGACGGGCTCCGCGACCGGCGACACCGTGACCGGCGAAGGCGCCCCTCTGCACGCCGCCGACGCCGAGAACAATCTGCGTTTCTACTTCCGGCACGACGCGCTCCCCGCCCTGCACAAGGCCGTCGACGACTACCGTGCCGCCGTGCGCGCCACCGAGGGCGCTCCCGGTCAACTCCGCCACCAGGCCCAGCTGCTGAAGACCCTGCGCATCCGGTACGAGCGGCTGCGGGACCGCGCCGATCTCGACGAGGCCGTGGAGCTCGGCCGCCGGGCCCGCACACGGCGCGGCGCCCGGTCGCACCGGGCGCTGCTGCTGACCGAGTCGAGCACGGCGCTGCGGCTGCGCCACGACCACACGGGAGCCTCCGAGGACCTGGCGCGGGCGCGCGACCACGGCGCGGCGGCGGTCGCTCTGCTGCACCCGCGCCATCTCCTCTTCCCGCTGTGCGCGTCCCGTCTGAGCCATGTGCTGTTCAGTTCGTACGAGCACACCGGCGACCCGGGCGGCCTCGACGACGCCCTCGGCCATCTCCGCCGGGCACTGGACTCGGCCGCCCGGCGCGGCTACGCGCGGACCGCGGACGAGATCCGGCTGTGCTTCCTGCTCACCGAGCGCGGGCGGCGGACGGGGAGCGCCGGGGATCTCGCCGAAGCCGTCGCGACCGGCGACCGTACCCTGGCGCGGATCACGCCCAAGGACCCGCTGTACACGTCCTGTCTGCACCATCTCTCCGTGGCCGTACGCGCCACGGGCACCCGGTGGGAGCGGGCCGAGAACCTGGCGCGCCGGGCACTGCTCGGAGTGGCCGACGGCGCGCCCGAGCAGGCGCGGGCGCAGCTCAACCACGCGCTGGCCCTGTACGACCTGTACGGTGCGCGCGCGGAGCCCGGCAGTCTGGCCCACGCCCTGGCGCGGGCGCGCGCGGCGGCCCTGCATCCCACCGCCGACCTGCCGACCCGGATTCGGGCCGGCCTCGTCTGGAGCGACATCTCCGTCGCCGGGCACCGGGACGGGGAGGCGGTGGAGGCGGGAGAGGCGGTGGAGGCGTTCGAGAGCGTGATCGGGCTGCTGCCGCAGCTCGCCTCGCAGGAGTTGTCACGAGCCGATCAGGAGGGCCGGATCGCCCGCTGGGCGGGGGTCGCGGGCCCGGCGGCCACCAGCGCCGTGGCGGCCGGTGAGCCCGCGAAGGCCGCCGTCCTGCTGGAACACGGCCGGGGGGTGCTGATCTCGCGCACCCTCGCGCTGCGTACCGACGCCGGAGCGCTGCGCGCGGCGCACCCGCGGCTCGCCGTCGAACTCGACGCCCTGCGCCGGGAATTGACCTCACCGGCAACGGGCCGGGACCCGGAGACCCAGCGGTCCGTGCGCCGGGAGCGGGAGGGCCGCTGGGAGCGGCTGCTGCGGGAGATCCGCTGCCTGCCGGGGTTCGAGGACTTCGCCCAGCCGCCCACCGAGGCCCAGTTGCGTGCCATGAGCGCGTCCGGCCCGCTGATCTATCTCACGGTGACGGCGCACGGCTCGGCCGCGATCGCGGTGACCCCGGACGGGATCCGGGCGGTGCCCCTACGGGTCACCCCCGAGGAGGTGGCGGAGCGGGCGCGGGTGCTGCGGTTCTGTTTCGCCCCGGAGCGGGTCGGCAAACACACGTTCCAGGGCCCGGCCTTCGAGGTCCTGGGCTGGATGTGGGACCGGATCGTCGCCCCCGCGCTCTCCGCGGCCTTCCCGGAGCACACCGCGCCCCCGTCCCCCGGCGGTCGCCCGCCACGGGTCTGGTGGGTGCCGACCGGGCCTCTCGTGGAGCTGCCGCTGCACGCGGCCGGCCACCACCGCGGCGGCGGCCCCGCCCTGCTCGACCTGGCCGTCTCCTCGTACGCTCCGACCGCGCGGGCGCTGGCGGCGGCCCGCGCACGGTCCGGGCCGGCGCTGCCGTGTGGCAGCCGGCTCGCCGTCGCCGTACCCGCCGCGCCGGGGTTCACCCCGCTGCCGCGGTCCGTGCGGGAGGCCCGGCTCGTCGGCCGTTCGGCGCCCGGTGCCCTGACCGCCCTGACCGGCGGGGACGCGACGCGTGACCGGGTCCTGGCGGAGCTGCCCCGGCACGTGTGGGCGCACTTCGCGTGCCATGCCGTCCCGGATCGGACGACGCCCTCGCACGGCAAGCTGGTGCTCCCCGACCATCTGGACACCCCGCTGACCGTCGCCGACATCTCCGCGCTCGATCTGCGCGGCTCGCGCCTCGCGTACCTCTCGGCGTGCGAGACGGCCGTGACCGGTCCGCGCCACCGGGACGAGGCGATCCACTTCGCCTCGGCGTTCCAGCTCGCGGGGTTCCCGCATGTGATCTCGACGCTGTGGCGGGTGCCCGACCGGATCGCGTACGACCTGGCGGACACGATGTACGAGGGGTTCGCGGCGGCCCCGGAGGGCACGGAGGTCGCCCGGGCCGTCCACGACGTGACCCGGCTGACCCGCGAGAAGATGTGCCCGAACCTGCCGGGGATCTGGTCGGCGCCGGCACACGCGGGGCCCTGACCCGGGCGCGCGCCGCGCACCTCACTCCCCGTCCGGCACCTGCGGCGGGTCCTCCGGCCCGGCCGGCGCTCCGCCCCGCGCGGGTCCGGCACTCGCTGGGTCCGAGGGCGCCACGGCCGGCTCGGGAACGCCGTCGACCGGCGAGTGGCCGCGCCCGTCGAAGGCGTCGGCCTCCTGGAGTTCGCGTTCGTACGGGGTCAGTTCGGGTTCATCGGCGTCCACGGGCCGACCGCCTTCCTCATTCGCCGGATCCATCACTCCCGCCCCTGTCCGTATCGCTGTCGCCGCCGGGCGGCGCGGGAGCCTCCGGCGGCAGCAGGACCTCCAGGACGTCCGTGTCGGCGGCCCGCACATACAGCCCGCCGCTGCCTTCGATCCGCCGGTCGAAGCTGCCGTCAGGCCGCATCAACCAGGCCGATTCCAGGAACAGTTCCGCCGGGTGCGGATACGAGGTGGCGTACGAGCGCGTGCCGTACCAGCCGCCGACCCAGACACCGTCCCGCAGCCGCAGCCGCAGCCGCACGAAACAGGAGCCCCGTTCCTGGAACATCCGGTCCCACGCGGTCGGAGTGGCGCGATACCGCACGGCGGTCACCTTACGGCGCTGCCAGTAGGTCACGGCCGCCGCGACGACGGCGGGCGCCGCCACGAACAGCCCGAGAACGGCGAGCCCGGCGAGCCGGGGCCGACCGCTGAGATGGGACCACCCCTCGCGGTCGACCCCCTGCACCAGCCGCATGAGCTGCGGCCCGAAAACGATCAGGTACAGAGCGTCGAGCACCACGGACGCGGCGAGCGCGCGCATGACCCGCTCCCCGAGGTTGCGCTCCCCCGGCGTCGGACCGCGCCAGAACTCGCGCAGGAACTGGTAGACGATCCCGGGCAGTACGACGAGGACGAGCAGCGCCAACTGCACCACCGTGGACGGGGCGCCCGCCATCACACACCCCCCGGCCCGATATCGGGATCCCGGGCCAGCCGCGCGGTCGCGAGGGCCGCGGCGGACAGCGCCGCGACCAGGGCGAGCGAGAAGACAACGATCCAGGGCTTGCGGTACGCCACCCAGGAACCGGCCTGCTCGAAACGGACGTTGGCCACGACCAGCAACCCCAGCGCACCTGCCCAGGCCCCGGCGAGCACACTGCGCCGCACGGTCGTCAACTCGGCCAGCAACAACGCCCCGGCCCCCACCCCGGAGACCCCGCACACCAGCGCTCCGCCCCCGCCGCCCAGCAGCACCAGGCCGCCCCCGGCGAGCCCGGCGGCGCACAGGGCCGTACGGCGCACACGGCCGCGCCGCAACGCGACACCGAAGGCGGCGGCCACCAGCAGATCCCCGGCAATGAGATACGTGTCCACACCGCCCCCGTCTCCCGGTATGTGCGCCCGGCGCTCTCCGGCTCTGTGCCGTATGCCCGGGAACGGCCCGAAGTCCGCACGGGCAGCCTACGACAGCCGGGGATGGATCCGTCCGGAACGGCACCAGGTACCGCGGGGCGCCCTCCTCCAAGGACCGACAGGTCACTTCAGGTTGTCGCGGAAGAACCTGGTCAACTTGGCGAAGGGGATGAGGTTGACGCGGTCGTAGAGGTCGACGTGGCCGGCGCCGGGCACGACCACCAGCTCCTTGGGCTCGGCGGCGAGCCGGTGGGCCTCGTGGCTGAACTCCCTGGAATGGGCCTGGTCACCCGTGATGAAGAGCATCGGACGGGGCGAGATCGTCTCGATGTCGTTGAACGGGTAGAAGTTCATGAACTTGCTGTTGCTGGTGAGCGTCGGGTGCGTCGTGGTGCTCGGGTGATTTCCCCTGGCGGTGCGGTAGAAGTCGAAGAATTCGCGATCGACGTCCGTCGAGTTCTCGTTCAGCTCCTCAGGAGTTCCGCCCGTGTACTCGGTCCTGCCACCCACGAATTCGGCATCGCGCTGCCGCGCCGCCCGTTCGAGAGTCGCCTGTCGCTGTTCGAGGGTGACGGAGTGGTTGAGGCCGTTGCGGTTCGCGGCGCCCATGTCGTACATGCTGACCGTCGCGACGGCCTTGATACGCGGGTCGATCTTGGCCGCGCTGACGACAAAGCTTCCACTGCCGCAGATGCCGATCGCGCCGATCCGCTCCCTGTCGATGAACTTCTTCGTACGCAGGAAGTCCACCGCGGCGCTGAAGTCCTCGGCATAGACCTCCGGAGAGACCATGTTACGAGGACGGCCGGCGCTCTCACCCCAGAAGGACAGGTCGAGAGACATGGTGACGAATCCCTGCTCGGCCATTTTCGTGGCGTACAGATTCGCGCTCTGTTCCTTGACCGCGCCCATGGGATGTCCGACGACCATGGCCGGATACTTCGTCCCGCGATTCAGGTCCTTGGGGACGAACAGATTTCCCACGACGGTCATCTGGTACTGGTTCTTGAAGGAGACCTTCTGGACCGTCACCCTGTTGCTGGTGTACCAGTTGTCGGCACCGTTGGACGTGTCGCCGGGCGGCAGGTCCGGCTTCTTCCGGTTCACCGCCGACGAGGACGCGGCGGCTTCCCCGCTCCCGGTCCAGCCTGTTGCCGCCAGGACGCCGACCGAGGCGGCACCGGCCGCGGTCAGCTTGATCAGGCTACGACGCTGGAGCCTGCGCGGCCCGGGTGTCGCCGCGTTCTCCTGGTCACCGATGTCAGATGTGTTGTTCATCGTTGCTGCTCCTTGACGGTGCGAAGGGAAGGTTTCGCCGGGGAGGGGCATGGACCGGCCGGACGGCACCTTTCCGGGCGCCTCTGGAACAGTGCTTGATGAGGGCCTGGAGTTTCTGCGGTGTTGCCGTCGAGGCGCGCCGGCGCGCCGAAACCGAGTCCGCGGGAATTCCCCATGCCGACTCGTGCGGTCAGCATGACATCGGTCGCACGCCTCGCGGGAGGGAGAGATTCCTCCCTGGATGCTTTACTCCTGCTTTTGAAATACCTCACGTTATGGATGAAGGGGCGATGTGGCCGCGGGCCGCTTCAGCGGAGCGAGGAGGAGGCCGACATGTTCTGGTCGGCGGCCCAGGAGGCGAGGGTGCGCAGCCGCTCGTGGGTGGGAGAGCCCGGGGCGGCGGTCCAGACGGTCAGGTGCTGGTCGGGATCGGTGTTGGCGGTGAGGGTGTCCCAGTCCAGGACGAGTTCGCCGACGACCGGATGGTGGAGGGTCTTCGTGCCCACCGTGCGGGCGGCGACCTTGTGATCGCCCCACCACTGGGCGAACTGCGCGTCCCGCGTGGACAGTTCACCGACCAGCTCGATCAGCCGCGGGTCCTCGGGATACGCCGCCGCCTCCATCCGTAGCTGCGCCACGGCGATCCGCGCCGAGGCCTTCCAGTCGGCGTACAGGCCGCGCATCGCCGGATCGATGAAGACGAGCCGCGGGTAGTTGCGGTGCTTCTCCGGAATACGGGCGAAATCGGTGACCAGCGCGGCAGCCAGTGCGTTCCACGCCAGGATGTCGCCGCGCCGCCCCTGCACGATGGCCGGGGTGGCGCTGAGGTCGTCCAGCACGCGTTGCAGTTGCGGCTGGACCTTCTGCCTGCCAGGCCGCCGAGCGCGGGCGGTGGGCCTGCCCGCGAGCCGGAAAAGATAGCCCCGTTCGTCGTCGTCCAGGTGCAGTACCCGGGCGAGGGTGTCCAGCACAGGAGCGGACGCCTGCATACGCCCCTGCTCAAGGCGTGTGTAGTAGTCGGTGCTGATCGAGGCGAGCTGGGCGACCTCCTCACGGCGCAGCCCGGTCACCCGGCGGGGCCCGCCCGTCTCCGGCAGCCCGACCGTGCGCGGGCTCAGCTCGGCGCGACGCTTCTTGAGGAATTCTCCCAGTTCATTCAGGGTGGCGTTGCTGGTCATGCTTCCCAGCATTACACCGTTCCCTCCCGGGAAAGGGGGAGAATTTCCTCCCAGGATGTTTTTCTCCCCGGATAGATCCCTCCGCTTTTCGCGCCCGCCCTCGCGTGTGAGGCTCGATGTCGAGCAGCTCTTCCTGACTTTGACCGCGGCTCACCGCACTCGTACCGAAGCCCCCGTACGCGCCTACCGCAAGCCTGACCCGTGAACCGCCCGTCCCCCTCCCCACCAAGGACTCACCGTGACCACCTTCGCCCTCATCGGCGCCGGCCCCGGCCTCGGGCTCGCCACCGCCCGCCGCTTCGGAACCGCCGGCCACACCGTCGCCCTCATCTCCCGCAACGTCCAGCGCCTGGACGACCTGGCCGCCGCGCTGGCCCATGACGGCGTTCAGGCCCGCGGCTTCGCCGCCGACGTCCTCGACCCCGCCTCCCTGACCGCGGCCCTGCACACGGCGGCCGACACCCTGGGGCCCGTCGAGATCCTCCAGTACAGCCCCGTGCCCCGCGCCGACTTCATGAAGCCGGTCCTCGACACCGGCGCCGACGACCTCGACGCCCCGCTCGCCTTCTCCGCCAAGGGGCCCGTCACGGCCGTGAACGCCGTTCTGCCCGGCATGCGTGAGCTCGGCCGCGGCACCCTGCTCTTCGTCAACGGTTCCAGCGCCGTACGCCCCAACCCGAACGTCGCGGGCACCTCCATCGCCTTCGCCGCCGAGAGCGCCTACGCCCGCATGCTCCACGACACGCTCGCCCCGGAGAACATCCACGCCGCCCAGCTGATCGTCCCCGGAGCCATCAGGCCCGACTCGGAGCACAGCAGCCCCGAGGCCCTGGCCCAGCTCCTCCACGACATCCACCGCGAGCGTGACGGCTTCCGCCACTATTCCGAGCCCCTCCCCGACTGAATCCCCTGGACGCCCCGTGATCCCGGCCGCACTTCCCGCCCTCGCCCGTGCGGTCACAGCCGCCGCCCTGCTGATGGCCGTCACCGCCTGCACCGAAGACTCGACGCCCTCCCCGGCGCCGTCCTCGTCGTCGGCCTCGTCCCTGCCGGCGGGCACGCCGGAGCGGCCGGCGACAGGTCCCGCGCCCACCACACCCTCCGGCAGGTCCTCCGCCTTGAAGATCCGGATCACCATCGACGGCACCCCGGTCGACACCACGCTGAACAACAGCGACGCCGCCCGTGACTTCGCCGCCCAGCTCCCGCTCACCCTGAACCTGACCGACTTCCACCAGAACGAGAAGATCGCCGACCTGCCTCGTCGGCTTTCCACCTCCGGCGCCCCGAGCGGAGTCCATCCCCGTACGGGCGACCTCGCCTACTACGCGCCCTGGGGCAACCTCGCCATCTACTACCGCGACGGCTCGCCCAGCGCCGGCAACGACCTGATCATCCTGGGGCACCTGCCCGAAAGTGCCACCGCGCGGCTCGCCGGCGACGACGAGGTCGGCGTCACCATCGACAACGTCCCCTGACCGTTCCGGCCGCTGCCGCACGCACCGGCGAGCCCGCCCGTATCCCACATCATCGGACGGCGTCGCATCACTGGGTCCGGCCGTCCTCCGCCACAAGCCGACGCGTGTTTCCGCCGCACCGAACGAGAGGACCCGCCATGAACCCCACCTACGACTTCACCGGACAGGTCGCCCTGGTCACCGGAGCCGGCTCCGGCATGGGGCTGGCCACCGCCCGCGCCTTCGCCGAGTCCGGGGCCGCCGTCGCCCTGACCGACATCGACGAAGCCACCCTGCACGCCGCCGCGAGGGACCTCACCGACGCCGGCCACCAGGTCCTCGCTCTCACCTGCGACGTCAGCGACGAGGACCAGGTCGCCGCCGCGGTCGACCGTACGGTCGAGACCTTCGGCCGTCTCGACATGGCCTACAACAACGCAGGCATCCAGATCCCGCCCAGCGACGCCGCCGACGAGCCCGCCGAACGGTTCGACCGTGTCAACGCCATCAACCTCCGAGGCGTCTGGGCCTGCATGAAGCACGAGCTGCGGCACATGCGCGCCCAGGGCAGCGGCTCCATCGTCAACTGCTCCTCGCTCGGCGGCCTGGTCGGCCTCCCCGGCCGCGCCTCCTACCACGCCTCCAAGCACGGAGTGATCGGCCTGACCACCAGCGCGGCCCTCGAATACGCCCCCCGTGGCATCCGCGTCAACGCCATCTGCCCCGGCACCGTCAACACGCCCATGGTCAGCGACATGATCGACAAGGGTGAGCTCGATCGCGCCGAGGCCGAGGCCAACCAGCCCATCAACCGGCTCGGCACCGCCGAGGAGATCGCCCAGGCCGTCCTGTGGCTGTGCAGCCCCGGCGCAGGCTTCGTCGTCGGCGTCGCCCTCCCCGTCGACGGCGGCTACGTCGCCCGGTAGACACCGGCCACGACACCCGCGTCTCCGCACGGGGAGCGAACGGCGACCTACCTCCCCGGCATGACGCCCACCGTGCGGCCGCGGCCCGAAGTGCCCGGCTCCCGCTGGGCAGTGCGGTGGATCGGGCCGGCGATCCGGGACAGTGGCAGTCCGGTGCCCGCGTTGGTGTGGGCGATGATCTCCGCCGCCATGGAGACGGCGGTCTCCTCCGGCGTGCGCGCTCCGAGGTCGAGGCCGATGGGTGAGTGCAGCCGGGCCAGCTCCTCTTCGCGCACGCCGGCCTCGTCGAGCAGGCGCAGGCGCTCGTTGTGGGTGCGCCGGGAGCCCATCGCGCCGATGTAGCCGACGGGCAGCGTGAGTGCGAGGCTCAGGAGGGGGATGTCGAACTTGGCGTCGTGGGTGAGGACGCAGACGGCGGTACGGGCGTCCACCTCGGTGCGCTCCAGGTAGCGGTGGGGCCAGTCGGCCACGATCTCGTCCGCGTACGGGAACCGGGCCTCCGTGGCGAAGACCGGGCGGGCGTCGCACACGGTGACCCGGTAGCCGAGGAACCGGCCGGCCTGGCTGAGGGCAGCGGCGAAGTCGACCGCGCCGAAGATCAGCATGCGCGGGCGCGTCGTGTGCACGTGGACCAGTACGGACAGCCGCTCCGGACACGTCGCGGCGTCCCCGCCGATCTCCGCCCGGGCGGTGCGGCCTGCCCGCAGCAGCGCCCACGCCTGTGCGCCGACCTCCCGCCGTACCGCTCCGGTCAGCGTGCCGTGATGGACGCCTCCCGCCGCGTCGACGTACAGCATCCGTCCGAGCAGTTCCTCCGGGCCGTCGACGACCTGTGCCACGGCGGCGGGCCGGCCCTCCACGACCTCGGCGAGGGCAAGGCCGAGGTGGGGCAGGGCGGTGGGGTCGACCCGCCGGACCAGGACGTCGAGTTCGCCGCCGCAGGTCAGTCCGGCGGCGAAGGCGTCGTCGTCGGAGTACCCGAACCAAGCCCGCCGCGGGGCGCCCGCGTCCTTGAGCACCTGCCGGCACAGTTCGTAGACCGCTCCCTCGACGCAGCCGCCGGAGATGCTGCCGATCGCGTTGCCCTCGGCGTCGACGGCGACCGAGGTACCCGTGGGCAGGGGTGCGCTGCCGCGGACGCCGACGACGGTGGCCAGGGCGAAGGGGCGTGCGTCGCGGCACCAGCGGTGCAGTGTTTCCGCGATGTTGAACATGGGTGGGTCTCCGTGTGGGGCGAGGGGATCGGAGAGTCGGGCGGGCCGCCGCCGCGCGCCCGGCGGGGGGCGTGTACGCGGCGGCGGCCCCGGGAAAGTCCGGCAGCCGGACGGGGGCCGGACGGCAGCCGGACGGGGGCCGTCTGGCGGACGAGCAGGCGCACCTCGGCGGCCCGGGGCGCGCCCCGGCTCAGAGCAATGCCTCGGCGGTGATGGGCAGTTCCCGGATCCGGCGGCCGGTGGCGTTGAAGACCGCGTTGGCGATGGCGGACGCCACGCCTACCTGGACGATCTCTCCGACCCCCTTGACGCCGAGCGGGTCGGCCCGCATGTCCTCGCCCTCCAGGTAGATCGCCTTGAGGTCGGGGATGTCGGCGTTGACCGGGACGAGGTAGTCGGCGAGGCCGGAGTTGACGATACGGCCGTCACGGTGGTCGGTGACGGTCTGCTCCAGCAGCGCCTGGCCGATGCCGCCGACCATGCCGCCCAGTGCCTGGCTGTCGGCGAGTTTGGGGCTGACGATGCGGCCCACGTCGTACACGCCGAGCATCCGCCGCACCCGCACCAACCCCAGCGTCGCGTCCACCGCCACCTCGGTGAAGACCGCGCCGTAGGAGAAGTACGAGTGCCGCTCGGGATCCGGCGGTCCGGTGTACGAGCCGTCGGCTTCGAGGCGGGTGAGGTTGTTGCGGGCGAGCAGCCGCTGATAGGTCTCGCCGCGCGCCGGGTCGCCCTGTACGTGCAGCCGCCCGCTGCGCACCACGATGTCCTCGGCCCTGACGCCGTACAGCGGCGATCGTTCGTCCTCGACGGCCAGTTCGACCGCCTGCCGACGCACCTTGTCGCAGGCGTCGAGGGTGGCGGAGCCGACGCTGGCCATGGTCATCGAGCCGCCGTGCGGCGGCGTCTGCGGATACAGGGAGTCGCCGAGCCGGAAGGTCACCGCGCGCATGGTCAGCCCGAGCGCGTCGGCGGCGACCTGTGTCTGGGAGGTGTAGGTGCCCGGTCCCATGTCGCTGGAGGCGGCCTCGACCACGGCGGTGCCGTCCGCGTCCAGGCGGGCCCTGGCCTGGGCCGGGGCGCGCCCGGGGTCGTACACGGCCGCGGCCATGCCCAGACCGATCAGCCGATCGCCGTCCCGTGTCGAGCGGGGTTTCGGGTTGCGCCGGTCCCAGCCGAACTCCCGGGCGCCCACGGTGTAGCACTCGCGCAGCCGACGGGTGGACCAGGGCAGCCCGTTCGACTCGTCCTCGGACGGCTCGTTGCGCAGGCGCAGTTCGATCGGGTCGATACGGAGCCGGTCGGCGAGTTCGTCCATGGCCGACTCGATGGCGAAGGACGCGTTCGCGAAGCCCGGACCGCGCATCCAGATCGGGGTGTTCACGTCCAGGGGTACCTTCCGGTACGCCTGGCTGACATGGGGCGTGCTGTAGAACATCTGGCCGGCGAGCATGATGGCCTCTTCGAACTTCTCGTACGACGAGGTCTCCGCGTCCATCTCGTGCACGGCGGCGGCCAGTCGGCCCCGCCGGTCGCTGCCCAGGCGCAGCCGGTACTCGTACGAGGGCCGGAAGCCGGTGCCGAAGTACTGCTGCTTGCGGCTCAGGACGACTTTGACGGGGCGTTTCGTCTCACGGGCGGCAAGTGCGGCGACCACCGTGTGCGGCCAGCAGCGCAGTCCGCTGCCGAAGCCGCCCCCGACGAACGGCGAGATGACCCGTACGGATTCCATGGGCAGGCCGAACACCGTGGAGAGTTCGGTCTGGGTGCCCACCACCCACTGCGTCTTGTCCCATACGGTGAGCTTGTCGCCGTCCCAGCGGGCGATGGTGGCGTGCGGCTCCATCGGATTGTGGTGGTTACGCGCCATGCGGTACGTCAGGTCCATCCGCACCGCCGCGTCGCGCAGCCCGGCCTCGGCGTCACCGCGCGCGTACGTGGTCGGCTCATCCGCCGTGGCACGGCGCATGTCGGTGGAGGGCCGCCGGGCGTCGTAGCCGACCTCGACCAGGCTCGCGCCGTGCTGTGCGGCCTCCGCGGTGGTGGCGATGACGACGGCGACCGGCTGACCGTGGAAGAGGACCTTGTCGTCCTGGAAGACCCGCAGCCGGCGGCCCTGCGGGTTGTTCGATCCGGGATTGTCGCGGTACGGCAGCTTCGGCGCGTCGCGATGGCTGATCACCCTCAGCACGCCCGGATGGGCCAGCGCGGCGTCCGTCCCGACGGACGTGATGCGGCCGAGGCCGATGCCGCTGTCGACGATCACCGCGTGCAGGACGCCCTCGACGTCGTGCTCGGCGGCGTACAGGGCCTGACCGGTGACCTTCAGCCGCCCGTCCACCCGGGACAGCGGCGCACCCACGGCGGCCCGGGGCTGGGGACTCACTTCGCACCTCCTACGACGCGTAGCTGACGCTCGACGGTCCGCTTGAGCAACTCGGGCTTGAAGCCGTTGTGCCGCAGCGGACGTGCCCCGTCCGCCGCCTTCTCGGCGGCGGCTGCCCACAGGGCTCGCGAGGGGCGTTCGCCGACCAGGTGCCGCTCCACTGCGGGCAGCTTCCAGGGCACGGTGCCCACCCCGCCGGCGGCGACCTTCGCCTCCTGGATCACCCCGCCGCGCACATGCAGCGCGACGGCCGCCGAGGTGAGGGCGAACTCGTAGGACTGGCGGTCGCGCACCTTCAGATAGCCGGACCTCAGCGGACGAGGCAGGGCGGGTATCTCCACCGCCGTGATCAACTCGCCCTGCCGGAGGGCGTGTTCACGGTGCGGTGTGGTGCCGGGCTTGAGGAGGAAGTCGGCGAAGGGGATACGGCGTTCCCCGTCCGGGCCGAGCAGGTGCACGGCCGCCTCCAGTGCGGCGAAGGCCACGGCGACATCGGAAGGGTGGGTGGCCACGCAGGCGTCGGAGGTGCCGAGGATCGCGTGGGTGCGGTTGTGGCCTTGCAGCGCGGCACAGCCGGAGCCGGGGTCACGCTTGTCGCAGTCGGCGGTCACGTCACGGAAGTACGTGCAGCGGGTGCGCTGCATGATGTTGCCGCCGATGGTGGCCATGTTCCGCAACTGGGCCGACGCGCTCAGTTCCAGCGACTCGGAGACGACCGGGTACAGGGCGCGCACCTTGGGGTGGGCGGCGGCCTCGGCCATCCGCACCAGCGCGCCGATACGCAGCCCGCCGCGCTCGGTGACGGTGACCTCGCGCAGGGGCAGGTCGCTGATGTCGACCAGCGTCTCGGGGCGCTCGACGGTCTCGCGCATCAGGTCGACCATCGTGGTGCCGCCGGCGATGTAACGGCCGCCACGACGACCGGCGTGGAGAGCCTCACGGGTGGTCGTGGCCTTCAGGAAGGAGAAGGGATGCATCGGGTCCTCACTTCCGTCCGGCGGTCTGCTCGACCGCGCGCACGATCTTCACGTAGCAGCCGCAGCGGCAGATGTTGCCGCTCATCCACTCCCGGATCTCGTCCCCGGAGCCGGTGTGGCCCTCCTGGATGCAGCCGACCCCGGACATGATCTGGCCGGGTGTGCAGTAGCCGCACTGGAACGCGTCCTGGTCGATGAACGCCTGTTGCAGCGGATGGAGCCGCTCACCGTCGGCGAGCCCCTCGACGGTGGTGACCTCGGCGCCGTCGAGCCGCACGGCGAGCAGCAGGCAGGCGTTCTGCCGCCGCCCGTCGACCAGCACCGTGCAGGCGCCGCAGGCCCCGGCGTTGCAGCCCTTCTTGGAGCCGGTGAGGCCGAGGTGCTCGCGCAGCAGATCCAGCAGCGAGGTCCGGTTGTCCACCGTCACCGTGTGCCGGCGGCCGTTGACCGTCACGGACACGCGGCTGGAGGTGCGAGCCTCGGCGGCGGCCTGGCCCGATCCCCCGGCCGGCGCTCCTGCGAGCACACCTCCCGCGACGACAACACCTCCGACGGCGGTGCTGGTGGCTATGAAGGTGCGCCTGCTCGGCGACGTGGCGGACGCGGTGGATGGGGTGGACGGGGAGGACGTGGTGGATGGGGAGGGGGGCGGGGCCGCGGGTTCGGTTGACATGTGTACGCCTTCGTATCGTGGACGAGTCAGTCGTACGTTCCATGGGCGAATCAGTCGTACGTGCCGGCACGGGCGGGCAGGGCCGCCCTGGCCGTGGGAGAGCGACGCCCGTGCGTCCTCAGACGGTGAGCAGCGCCTTGACGGCGCGGCGCTCGTCCATGGCCTGGTACGCCTCGGCGGCCCGGTCGAGGGGGACGGTGAGGTCGAAGACCTTGCCGGGCTGGATCTTCCGCTGCCAGATCAGGTCGATCAGTTCGGGCAGGTACTGGCGCACCGGGGCGGGGCCGCCGACCAGGTGGACCTGGGAGAAGAACAGTTCCTCGCCGGCGAGGGAGACGTCGTGGGAGACGCCCACGAAGCCGACATGGCCGCCCGGCCGGGTGGAGCGGATGGCCTGCTGCATGGACTCCTGGGTGCCGACCGCCTCGACGACGGAGTGGGCGCCCAGACCGCCGGTCAGCTCCTTGGCCTTCGCCACGCCCTCGTCGCCGCGTTCGGTGACGATGTCGGTGGCGCCGAATTCGAGGGCGAGCTTCTGGCGGGACGCGTGGCGGCTCATCGCGATGATCCGCTCGGCGCCGAGCTGCTTGGCGGCCAGCACCGCGAGCAGGCCGACCGCGCCGTCGCCGACCACCGCGACCGTCCTGCCGGGGCCGGCCTCGGCGGCGACCGCCCCGAACCAGCCGGTGCCGAGCACGTCGGAGGCCGCGAGCAGGTGCGGGATCAGGTCGGCGTCGGGCGTTCCCGGGGTGGGGACCAGGGTGCCGTCGGCGTTGGCGATCCGGGCGCGTTCGGCCTGGGTGCCGGACTGGAAGACGCGGTTCACGCAGGAGGACGGCCAGCCGGAGCGGCAGATCTCGCAGATGCCGCAGGAGGTGGCGAACGAGCCGACCACGAACTGGCCGGGCCTGACGTTCTTCACCTCGCTGCCGACCTCTTCGACGACGCCGACGTACTCGTGTCCCATGTGTACGGGGCTCTCGACGGCCTCGATACCGCGGTAGGGCCACAGGTCCGAGCCGCAGACACAGGCCGCGGCCAGCCGGATGATCGCGTCGGTCGGGGCGGTGATCTCCGGGTCGGCGATCTCTTCGACCCGGACGTCGCGGGGAGCGTGCAGAACAGCGGCGCGCATGAGGGTTACTCCTTGTGATCTGACCGGCCGCTCAGGCGGCCGGGGTCATTTGGGGCTATGTGAAGGTGACTGGCCCGGGTGGGTGGACGGGGTGCGGCGGACGACCACACGGTTCGTGGGCCGGCGCCGCTGGACGCGGGCGATGGCGATCGTGGGGATCAGGGCCAGCGCGGCGAAGGCGATACCGACCGTGGCGGGCCCGGTGCCCCCCAGGGAGGAATCGAGGGCGAGGCCCGCGAGCCAGGACGCGGTGGCGATGCCGACGTTGAACGCCGAGACGGTCAGGGCGGACCCCAGGGTGGGGGCCTTGTCCGCGAAGCGGACGCCCAGGGAGATCAGCACCGGGTTGGCGCCGAGCCCGAACAGCCCCAGCAGGACGACCAGCGCGGCCGTCGGCACGGCGTAACCGGCGAACAGGCTGATGGCCAGCAGCAGGACCGTGGTCACCTCGGCGGCCACGATGACGGTCGCGTAGGGCCGACGGTCGCCGAGCCGGCCGCCCACGACGAAGCCCACCACGGCGCCGACGCCGAAACCGACCAGGACCAGCGGTACGAGTCCGGCGGCCAGACCGGCCCGGTCCGTCAGCAGGGGCGAGATGTAGGCGTACGTCGCCAGCACACCGCCGGTCGTGGTCGCACAGGCCGCGAGCGCCAGCCACAGGCGACCGGAGCGCAGCGCGGACAGCTCCGAACGGATCGACACCGTCTCCTGGCCGGGGCCGTCGGCCGGGACATGGCGGGCGATCAGGACGGTGGCGGCCGCCGCGAAGGCGGCGAGCGCCCAGAAGGGGCCGCGCCAGCCGATGGCCTGCCCGGCGAAGGCGCCGAGCGGCACACCGACGACGTTGGCGAGCATCGCGCCGGAGCCCACCACGCCCAGCGCCCGGGAGCTCGCCGCGGGCCCGACCGTGCGTGCGGCCACCACGTTGGCCACCGCCCAGAACGCGCCGGTCGCCAGCGCGGTGAGGAATCTGGCCGCCAGCAGCAGCGTAAAGCTGGAGCCGAGCGCGACGACGGCGTTTCCGACCGCGAAGATCCCCAGTGCGATGATCAGTGTCGCCCTGCTGGGCAGCCGCAGCGTCAGCATCGCCATCAGCGGCGCGCCAATGATCATCCCGACGGCGAAGACCGTGACCAGCAGACCGGCCTGGGCCACGCCGACCTGCACGTCGCTCGCGATCTGAGGCAGCAGACCGGCCATGACGAACTCGGTCGTGCCCATCAGGAAGGTGCCCAGAGCGAGCACGTACACGACCAGCGGAAGCCGGGCGGGCGGACGCTCCGGGGCGGTGGCGCGTGCACCGGCGGGGGCTTGGAGGGTTCCTCCTGGGCTGGTCATGCGTTGTCTCCGCAGAAATCGAGATCGGGGTGCGCATCCCAGGAAACCGCCCCTGCCACCCGCGTGGGAGGCCGTGTTTATAGGGGGTACAAGCTCTGCCTCCCTTTCCGGCGGCTCGCGCCTACCGTGGAAGGCATGGACCAGCGACCCGACAACCGCGCCGACATCCGTGACTTCCTCGCCACCCGGCGTGCCAAGATCACCCCGGAGCAGGCCGGGCTGCCCACCAGCGGTCGGCGACGGGTCCCTGGGCTGCGGCGCGAGGAGGTCGCGGTCCTCGCCGGCCTGAGCACCGAGTGGTACACGCGACTGGAGCGGGGCCACATCAGCGGCGTGTCCGAGGATGTCCTCGACGCGGTCGCCCGCGCGCTGAAACTGGACGAGGACGAACGCACGTACCTGTTCGACCTGGCCCGGGCCGCGCAGCCGCCCAGCCGCACGCCGCGCCGCCGCAAGGCCGTCGACATCCCGCCCCGCGTCCAGTGGCTGCTCGACTCCATGACGTTGTCCGCGGCGTACGTCACCAACGGGCGCCTGGACGTGGTGGCCACCAACGCACTCGCCCGCGCCCTCTTCTCACCGCTGTTCGACAGCCCGACTGCGGACGAACGCGGCCGTCCCAACTTCGCCCGGTACTGGTTCCTCGACCCCGGCGCACCCGACTTCGTCGGCGACTGGGAGGGCGCCGCGGACGCCACCGTCGCCCTGCTGCGCGCCGAGGCCGGGCGCTACCCGCGCGACAAGGCGCTGCGCGAGCTGATCGGTGAGCTGTCCACGGTGAGCACCGAGTTCCGTACCCGCTGGGCCGCCCACGACGTACGCATCCACCACGGCGGGGCCAAACATTTCCAGCACCCTGACGCGGGGCCGCTGGACCTCGTCTACCAACCGTTGGACCTGGCCGTTTCCCCTCGCGAGGCACATTCCCTGATCATCTACACCGCCGAGCCGGGCACTCCCGACGAAGACCGGCTCAAGCTCCTCGCCAGCTGGGCGGCGACCCGACACCAGGAAGAAGAACCCACAGGCCACAGGGAGCTTCCCCGAGGTTAGGGTCTCTGGTCCGGATCTTGTGGTCCGGATCTTGCTGGGCGGCGCCGGGCCTCCTTCTCGTATGCCGAACTTACGGGGGCACAAACTCACCCCCTGAATCCCGTGATTCTTGTCACGGAATTCACGAGTTCCAGGAAGGGGGAAGAATCTCTGCCCCTTTACGGCGACCTTTCAGGAACAGCGGATACGCATTCGCGCGTTTTCCCTTTACCGCCCCTTTTCGATCGAGCTCGGCGCCACCGGCGACGCCGCCCTGTGCGCGGTGCGACCGGGGGCCCTCCGACTGCGCCGCAGCTCGGCAAGGAGCGTCTGGAAGCCCCGCTCAGCCCTCCGGCAGCAGAACCACCCCGTCGCCGTCGGCGTGCAGGATGTCGCCGGGCGCGAAGGTCACGCCGCCGAACGACACGGGCAGATCCACCGCCCCCTCGCCGGCCTTCGCGCTCTTGCGCGGATTCGTGCCGAGCGCCTGAACCCCGAGTTCCATCTCGGCAAGGGCGGCGGAGTCACGGACAGCCCCGTGCACCACAACACCCGCCCAGCCGTTGTCCAGGGCGCGGGCGGCCATGAGGTCGCCGAACAGAGTGGTGTGCAGCGACGCCCCGCCGTCGACGACCACGACGCAGCCCTCGCCGGGGGTGCGCAGGAGCTGGTGCAGCAGGGCGTTGTCGTCGCGGCAGGACACCGTCCGCACGGGACCCGCGAAGGAGCGTACGGCTCCGTACGTGGTGAACTGCACGTCGCACACGCGGAGTCGGTCGCCGTACTGATCGGCGAGGTCGGCGGTGGGGACTGGCGTCGTGTGCATCATTACTTCTCTCGTCGGTGATGAGCGGGCTGACCCTGCGAGAGTTTGCATCAGATTGCGGTTAGATACAATTGATCAGTCGTGCATCGCCGTAGGCCCATCGACGTCTCATAGGATGAGGCGTCCCCCACCCCCGCCCGAAGAGTGCAGAGGTTGATGTCGCGGCCGAATCTGACCACCTCCATCGCCACCCGCCTCGTGGATCTGCTGCGCCGCAGCGGCCTGCGGGAGGGCGACCACGTCACTGAGCAGTGGATCGCGGACGAGCTGGACGTCTCCCGCACCCCGGCCCGTAAGGCCATGCTCTTCCTAGCCGAGGTCGGCATCCTCAGACGCGAGCCGAACCGGGGCTTCTTCCTCGCCCGCGGCGCGGCCACGCTGACGCGCACCGACCTGGGCGAGGGGGCGGACATCGAGCAGGAGGCGTACTTCCGGATCGCCGACGACTACGTGGGGGGCCGGTTCACGGGCCCGTTCACCGCGGCCGACGTCAGCCGCACCTACAACCTCGCCCCTCGCCAGGCCGACCGGGTGCTGTCGCGCATGGAGTCCGAGGATCTGATCCGGCGCAGGCCCGGTGGACGCGGCTGGGAGTTCCAGCAGGTGCTCTCGACGGTGGAGGCGCACGACCAGAGCTACCGCTTCCGCATGATCATCGAGCCGAACGCGCTGCTTGAGCCGGGCTTCACCATCGACCCGGAAGTGGCGGCGCAGCACCGCAAGCAGCAGGAGGCCCTCCTGCACGGCGACATCCTGCTGCTGCCGCGCGCCGAGCTGTTCCACGTCAACGCCTCGTTCCACGAGATGCTCGTGGGCTTCTCCGGGAACCAGTTCCTGCTTGACGCCGCGCGCCGCCAGCACCGCCTGCGCCGCCTCATCGAGTACCGGCACCAGGTCGACCGCTCCCGCCTGGCCGGCCAGGCCCGGGAGCATCTGCAGATGCTGGACATGGTCGAGGGCGGACGGCTCGAAGAGGCGGCGGCGTTCCTGCGCCGCCACCTGGACAAGGTCAGGATCATCAAGACCGGCGGCTGACCGGGCCGCCAACTCGCCCGCCGTAAAGGGCCGTTCACCGGTAGAGGCGGCGCACCCCACGAGGCCCGGACCCGGGGTGTCAGACGCGGCGTCCGACACCCCGGGTCCGGGCCTCTCTCATGCCCCGCCCCTTCCCGAAATCTTCTCCGCTCCGACGGTTGTATCAATTCGCGGCTTGAGACAATATTGGCGCTCTGCCCGACAGGAGCCCGGCCCGGCCGCAGGTTCCCACCCCGGACTGCCGTGACGGACTCCCGTCACGGGCTCCCCCGCCCCGGATCAACAGCAGGGACCATGAGCACAGACCGCACCCGCACCGCCGTCCTTCCCGACGGCGCCCTCTCCGGTGTCCTCTCCGTCGACGGACGCGCGTACCGCTACCGGCCCCTGGGCCAGCTCCTGCCCGGCGCTCGGCTCGACGCCCTGCCGTACGCGGTACGGGTCCTCCTGGAGAACGTCGCCCGCCGCTCGCCCGCCGCACTCGACGACGTACTCGCCCGCGCCCTGAGCGGGAGCGGGGACTGCGAGGTACCGGTGCACCCGAACCGGGTGATGCTGCACGACACCACGTGCCTGCCGGCGCTCGCGGACTTCGCCGCACTGCGCGACACCGTCGCCGAGCTCGGCGGGGCCCCAGAGCGACTACAGCCTGCCGTTCCGGTGGACCTGACCGTCGACCACTCGGTGATCGTCGAGGAGTACGGGCGCCCCGACGCGGTCGAGCGCAACCTGCTGATCGACTTCCGCCGCAACAGCGAGCGCTACACCTTCGTCAAGTGGGCCGAGCGCAGCCTGCACAACTTCCGTGTCGTACCGCCGGGCACCGGCATCATCCACCAGGTCAACATGGAGACCCTCGCCCGCGTCGTGTGGCAGGAAGAGCCCCAGGACGGCGGCCTGCCATGGCTGCACCCGGACGTCCTCGTCGCCACCGACAGCCACACCCCGATGATCAACGCTCTCGGCGTCGTGGGCTGGGGTGTCGGCGGCCTGGAGGGGCAGGCCGCGATGCTGGGCGAGCCGGTCACCATCCCCTACCCGCGCGTGGTGGGCGTGCGCCTGACCGGGCGGCTCCGTCCCGGTGTCGGCGCCACCGACCTCGCCCTGACACTGACCGAACTGCTGCGCGCCAAGGGCGTGGTGGACCAGTTCGTGGAGTTCTGCGGGCCCGGTCTGGACGCGCTCGGCTGGGCGGAGCGGGCGGCGGTCTCCAACATGGCACCCGAGTACGGCGCCACCTGCGTCTACTTCCCGTACGACGACGAGAGCGCCGCGTACCTGCGGCTGACCGGGCGGGACGAGGATCACGTACGGCTCGTCGACGCGTACCTCACCGCGCAAGGGCTCAAGCGCACCGACGGCTCTCGCGAGCCGTGCTACAACGAGGTCATCGGCCTCGACCTGGCCACGGTGGAGCCCAGCCTGGCGGGCCCCGACCTGCCGCATCAGCGCCTCCCGCTGCCCCGCGTCCCGGCTTCCTTCCGGCCCTCCTCCCGGTCAACCCCCGTACCCGCAGACGTATTTGGCGAGCCGCTGCCCGAGGGCCCGGTGGCCGTCGCCGCGATCACCAGCTGCACCAACACCGCCAATCCGGCGCTGATCGTGCAGGCCGCGCTGCTCGCCGAGCGGGCCTTGGCCGCCGGGCTCAACACGAAGCCCTGGGTGAAGACGTCCCTGTCCCCGGGGTCGCGGGTCGTGGAGGACTACCTGCGCGAGGGCGGGCTCATGACCGCTCTGGAGCGGACCGGCTTCCACATCGTCGGCTTCGGCTGTATGACCTGCATCGGCAACTCGGGGCCGCTGCAGGAGGAGATGGAACGCCTCGCGCAGGACGGCGGCATCGACCCGGTGGCCGTCCTGTCCGGCAACCGCAACTTCGCGGGCCGCGTCAACCCGCGGATCAGCCAGTCCTACCTGGCTTCCCCTCCCTGGGTCCTCGCCTACGCCCTGGCCGGGTCGATCCTGCACGACTTCGACCGCGACCCGCTCGGCACCGGCGCCGACGGCACCCCCGTCTTCCTCAAGGACCTGTGGCCCACCGACGCGGAGGTCGCCGCACGCGTGGACGCCTCCGTGCGCCCCGAGATGTTCCGTCAGAACGCCGCACGGCTGCGCGAGGGCACCCCGGCCTGGCGGGACATCGAAGCTCCTGGCGGCGTCCGCTTCCAGTGGGACCCGGACTCGACGTACATTCGCCGCCCCCCGCACCTCACGGACCTGCCCGCCGAGGCACCGGACCGGCTGGGCATCGATCGGGCCAAGGTGCTTCTGCTCCTCGGCGACGATGTCACCACGGACCACATCTCCCCGGCCGGAGCCATCCCGGCACACAGCGCGGCCGGACACTGGCTCACCGAACGGGGGGTGGCCCGGCGGGACTTGAACCAGTACTCCACACGCCGCAGCAACCACGAGGTGATGCTGCGCGGCGCCTTCACCAACGCCGCCGTCACCAACCGAATGCTCGACGGGGTCCATGACGAACTCCGGGGCGGCCATGCCCACACCGCCGACCGCACCGCTGTCCTGCCCGTACACGAGGCCGCGCCCACCTACCGCGCGGCGGGCTACGACCTGGTGGTCGTCGCGGGCCGCAACTTCGGGGCGGGCTCCAGCCGCGACTGGGCTGCGAAGGCGCAGGCGCTGCTCGGTGTCCGGGCGGTCGTCGCCGGGTCCTACGAGCGCATCCACCGCAGCAACCTGATCGGCATGGGCGTACTGCCGCTGGAGTTCGCCGAGAGCGACGACGCGTCGGCGTACGACTTCACCGGCGAGGAAGACCTCGCCTTCACCGGCCTCCACGACCTGCGCGTCGGCACGAATCAGGTCGCCCTGCACCTCACCCGCCCCGACGGCTCCCGCACAACGGCCGCCCTGCGCCTGCGCCTCAACTCCCGGCAGGAACTGGCCTATCTCCGCCACGGCGGACTCCTGCCGTATGTCGTGCGCCGTGCGGTCGCGGCCGCCTGAGGCCCCCGGAGGCCGGGACACCTCCACAGGCCGCCGCATCCCCCGAGCTCCGCCCTCGCGCACATCCACGCACCGCACTCACCCCCACGCTCCCCGGCACCCGTCCCCTTCCCTCGCCGGTCTCTCGAACCAGCTGACAGCGCCGTCGCGCCCCATCCGAGAAGAGCCCCTATGCCTCCCACCCGATCCGGGACAGCGTCCTCGCCGACCCGTCGCAACGTCCTGCGCGGCGCCGCCGCCCTCGGCGCGGTCGCCGCCGCGGGCCCCGCGCTCTCCGGCTGCAGCACCGTGGACGCCAACGCGGCGGCCCAGCCGGCCCCCGACTACTACCCCGCCGACTACAACAAGATCATCGACGGTTCGCGCAGCGAGCAGAGGCTCCTGATCTACTCGCAGACCTCGCAGACCAACTGGCAGCCGATATTCGACGCGTTCACCGCCCGCTACCCGTGGCTGGCCGACATCCGCGCCACCAACCTCGGCAGCTCCGCGGTCTATGAGCGCTACTACAGCGAGAAGGCCACCGGCGGCTCCCCCGCCGACCTGCTCGTCTCCAACGGCGGCCCACTGTGGGCGGATTACGCCACCCGTGACCTCGCCGCCGACTACCGCTCGCCGGAGAAGGACCACCTGCCCGACTGGGCCGAGATCCTGCCCGGCGTCTGGGTATTCACCACAGACGCCTCCGTCATCCTGTACAACCGCAAGACCCTCAAGGAGTCCCAGTACCCCGACGGGCTCGTCAGCCTGGCCGACGTCGTCGAGGCCAAGCCCTCCCGGTTCCGCGGGAAGATCGGCGTGTACGACGCGACCAACGCCTTCGGATACTCGGCCAACGAGGGCTACACCAGCACCGTCGAGACCGGCTGGGACACCTTCGGCCGGCTGCTGCCCTTCACCAAAGCCGACCACTCCACCGGCACCCTGGTGGAGAAGGTCGTCTCCGGCGAATACGACGCCTCCTTCAACATGAGCGGCGGCGTCGCCATCGCCGCCGCCCAGGACAGCAGCGGCCTGCTCGGCTGGTCGTACTACGCGGAGGGCACCGTGGTCATGCCGCGCTCCGCCTCCATCCTCAAGACGGCCCCGCACCCCAACGCCGCGCGGTTGTTCGTCGACTTCCTGCTCTCCGCCGAGGGCCAGACCGCCGTGGCCAAGGGCGGCCTGTCGCCGTACCGGGAGGACGTGCGGCAGGACCACCACGACAGCCTCCAGGACATGCAGCGAGGGCTCAGCGCCGACCGCGTCCACGTCTACCAGTACACGAAGGTGACGGAGGAGACGCAGGAGAAGTACGTCGAGCGCTGGGACAAGGCCGCGGGCTGACCGCCCGCCACCTTCCCCATCACCGGCGCCCGCGCCCACCCGCAACTCTCCTCCTGCACCCCGCCCCCGCACTTACGGAGCCGCCATGGCCGTCCAGAGCCCAGCCGCAGCCCCGGCCGACCCGCCGCGCACCCCGCGCGCCGGTGAGCTGGGCGCACCCCAGTACCGGCGCCTGTTCGGCGCCGGCCGCGAGGTCTCCATCCACTGGCTGACCTTCCTGCTGACCGCCGCACTCGTCCTCGCGCCGGTCGTCCCGATCCTCGTCCAGTCGGTCCGCAACCAGCCGCTGTACGCGGCGGGCGGCGCCTTCACCCTGTCGAACTACAGCGCCCTGTTCACCGAGGCCGAATTCGGCACGATCATCCTCAACACCCTTCAGTTCGCCGCCCTGACCACCGTGTTCGCCCTCGCCATCGCCGTCCCCATGGCGATCCTCCTGGAGCGCACCCGGTTCCCGGCCGCCCGCGTCATCGGGCAGGTACTGCGCTGGCCCATCTACATCTCGCCGCTCGTTCTCGGCTTCGGCTGGATCGTGATCTACGGCCCTGCCGGGTTCATGACGACGGTGGTACGCGAGGGCTTCGGCTGGGTCCCGTGGAACCTGTACTCCATGCCCGGCATGGCCTTCGTGGAGGCCGTCGCCCAGGTCCCGATCGCCTACCTCTTCTGCGCCAACGCCCTCGCCGCATCGGACACCTCGCTGGAGGACGCGGCCCGCACGGTCGGCGCGGGCCCGATGCGCATCCTGCGCTCGATCGTCGTCCCGATGCTGCGCCCGCCGGTGCTCTACGCCGGTCTGCTGATCTTCGGCACGGCGGTGGAGACGCTCTCCATCCCGCTGATCCTCGGCGAGCCCGCCGAGATCACCCTGTTCTCCAGCTTCCTGTACGAGCAGGGAATCGACTCCGTGGCTCCGGACTACGGGCTCCTGGGTGCCGCCTCCACCCTCGTCCTGGTGTCCACCGTCGGCCTGGTGATCCTGCAGGGACGGCTGCTCAAGCACGCTCAGCGGTTCGTGTCGGTGCGCGGCAAGGCCACCCGCGCGGGCCTGCTCGACATCGGCCGCTGGAAGTGGCTCGGCTTCACCTTCGTCGGCCTGTACATCCTCTTCGGCGTGCTGCTGCCGATGATCGCCCTGATCCTGCGGGCGTTCACCTCGCTGCTCACCCCGCTGGTGAGCCCCCTCGGCCTGCTGACCCTCGACAACTTCGAGCTGATCTTCTCCTATGCCCCCTATACGGAGTCGATCACCAACAGCATCACCGTGGCCTTCATCGGCGCGCTCGCGGTGACCCTGTTCGGCACGGTCATCGTCCTGGTAGCCCGCCGCTCGAACTTCCGGTTCGCCCGCCTCCTGGAAGCCACCGCGCAGGCCCCGCACGCCGTGCCCGGCCTGATCGTGGGTATCGGCTTCTTCTGGGCCTTCGCCTGGATACCCGGCGGCGACCTGGTCAGGGGCACTCTCTTCGCCCTGGTCATCGCCTTCGGCGTGCGCGCCATTCCCTCGGCGTACGGCGCCATCTCGCCGGCCACCATGCAGCTCGGCAGCGAACTCGACAACGCGGCCCGCGTCGCCGGCGCCGACTGGTGGCGCACCGTCTCCCGGATCCTGATCCGCCTCCTGGTGCCCGCGATGCTCGCCTCGTTCCTGCTCATCTGGACCACCATGATCCGCGAGTACGCGCCCGCCATGTTCCTCGCCGGATCCGAGTCGCAGGTCATCGGCACCACCGCCATCGACCTGTGGACGCAGGGAGAGACCGGCTCCGTGGCCGCGCTCGCCACCCTGCAGATCGCCGTCACCGCGCTCGTCGCCGGCCTGGCCGGCCTCCTGCTGCGCGACAGGAAGTCCGCCAAGAAGGCCGCTGTCACGGCCGTTCCGGCCGTCAAGGTCATCGAGAAGGAGCAGACACATGCCTGAGCTGGCCGTCGAGAACATCACCAAGTCCTTCCACGGCACCACGGTCCTGGAGGGCATCGACTTCACCGTTGCGGACGGGGAGTTCTTCACCCTGCTCGGCCCGTCCGGCTGCGGCAAGTCCACGACCCTGTCCTGTGTCGCCGGCCTGGAGGCCCCCGACGCCGGCACCATCCGCGTCGGCGACCAGGTCTTCTTCGACGGAAACCCGCGCACCGCTCTCCCTCCCGAGGCCCGCAACCTCGGTCTGGTCTTCCAGTCGTACGCCCTGTGGCCGCACATGACGGTCGCCGCCAACCTCGCCCTGCCACTGAAACTGCGCAAGGTGCCGAGGGACGAACAGCGGCGCCTGATCGACGACGCGCTCACCAAGGTGGACATGCTGCATCTGCGCGACCGCTACCCGCACCAGCTCTCCGGCGGACAGCAGCAGCGCGTCGCCCTCGCCCGCGGCATCGTCTACTCCCCCAAGGTCCTGCTCCTGGACGAGCCGCTGTCGAACCTCGACGCGAAGATGCGTGACCAGGCCCGCGTGTGGCTCAAGGGCCTCCAGCGCGAGGTCGGCATCACCACGGTCTACGTCACCCACGACCAGGTCGAGGCCATGTCACTGTCCGACCGCATCGCCGTGTTCATGCACGGCCGCCTCCAGCAGGTCGGCACACCCACCGAGATCTACGAGACCCCGGCCACCCCCGAAGTCGCCGGCTTCATCGGCCGCTGCAACCTCCTCCGGGGCCGCATCGACGACACCCCCTCCACCGACAACAGGACGGTACGCCTCGAACTCGGCACAACCGGACAGCACTTGAAGGTCATACGCCCCCGTGCCGAGGCCGACCTGCGAGGGACCGCCACCATCGGGCTGCGCTCCGAACGCATCACGCTCACCGAGCGCGCGGACGCGGCCGAGGACGGCGTGAACGTCCTGCGGGCCAAGATCAAGCAGTGCTCCTACACCGGCGCCCGCTTCGAGTACGAGCTGACCGTCGGCGACCTCGCCATCCACGCCGAAAGCCCCGTCCGGCACACGGGCCAGGAGATCAACCTGCTGATCCGCCCCGAGGACTGCCTCCTGTACCCCACCGCAGCCTGACCTGAGCCACCGCGCCCCAGGGAACGGCCCCTGGGGCGCGTCGAAGCAAGCCCGGTCACATCCCGTCCAGCTCGAACCACGCATCGATCACGGAGGAAGCAGTGACACCCACCCGACGTGAATTCGGCTCACTGGCTGCCGCCGGCATTGCCGCCACGGCCATCCCGTCCGCCCTGTTCACCACCACCGCGACAGCCGCGCCGACTACCGCCGAGGACGCCCCCTGGGGCGGCCCGCTGGCCCCCGACAAGCCCCTCGCCAAGGCGTACGACGACGCGGCCCGGGCACTGGCCGAGGTGGACGACAACCCGGTCATCCGCTGGCAGTACCGCGTGTGGTGCCGGACCGGCTACCGCAGTCCGGGCAACGCGGGCACCGGCCAACCCGTCGACCAGCTCACCGACCCCGCCACCGACTTCGTCTCCCCCAAGGGCTTCCTGTACAAGAACTACGTCCGCCCCATGCCCGCGGGCGGCGTCCAATTCCTGGACAATGCCTGGTACTTCGGCACCGACTTCATCGGGCTCGTCATCGTCCGCACCCCGGACGGCCTGATCATGCTCGACGCGCTGACCACCCCGGAGGACATGCGCACGCAGTTCCTCGACCAGGCCGCCGCCGCGGGCCTCGATCCCGGAGACATCCGGTACGTCTTCCTCGGCCACCATCACGGTGACCACGTCGGCGGCGCGAACCTGATCAGAGACTCATACGCGCCAAGAGCCAAGTTCGTCATGGGACAGCCCGACGCCGCGATCATCGCGGCGAGCCGCGCCGAACTGCGCAAGCACCGGGACGAGTACACCGAGGAGGAATACCGGGCCAGGCTCGCCCCCCTCCCCAGCCGCATCGACATCGAGGTCGAGGCTTACCCCGGCCACACCGTCGGCATGAAACGGATCCAGATCGGCCGGCGCACCACGGCCGTCGCCATCCTCGCGCCCGGCCACACCGTCGGCCAGATGCAGGTCATCGTGCCGGTCGTCCACCAGGGCGAAACCCACAAGCTCCTCGTCTGGAGCGGCAACGACAATCTCGACGCCGCCGCCCAGTACGCGATCTCGGCCGACTTCGTCCAAGGTCTCGCAGGCCAGGAAGGCGCGGACGTCTTCCTCAACACCCATGCCTACCAAGGCGCCGCCTACAGACACCTGCGCGCACTCAAGGCCGACCCGTCGGCGCCCAACCCCCTCCTTATGGGCCGCACCGGAGTGCAGCGTCACATCGAGATCTTCGGCCACGCCCACCGCGCGCTCGCCCAGCGCGTCATCGACGGCACGTGGAAGGCCATGTAGCGGGCGACATTCCCTTGGGTTTCAGGAGGTGTCGTGCACTGTCGCGTCACCCTGGGCGGTGAACCTGTGGCCGACAGTTCCTGAACCGGTGTCGCGGACGTCGCAGGTGTTGCTGAGATGCGCCCGTGATGGAGAACGAGAAAGTGCGGCTGCGGCCGTTCGTGGTGCGGATGCCGTCGGGTGACCGGTACTGGACGGTGCTGGACGAAGACGAGCTCGCGCCGATTGCCGAGGTGGATGAGTTCCTGCGGCACGTGCGGTTCGGCCGAGACCAGGCCGAGTCGACGACTGCGACGTACGCGGGCGCGATAAAGCTGTTCCTGACCTGGTGTGCCCGGTCAGGTCTCCACTGGCGGGAGTGCGTAGGTCGTCTCGGGTCGTTCATGTTCTGGCTGCGGTACGCCCGGCTGGATGGGGACCCGGTGGTCCCCGGTCCCGGACAACAGCCGGTTCGAGGCCCCCGCCGGGTGAACACGGTCCTGGCCGGGGTTCGAGAGTTCTTGAAGCATCAGGTCGCCGTGGGCAACGCTCCGGTGGCGGTGCTGGGCATGCTCTACGAAGTTGCTGATGATCGCGACCTTCCTGTTGAGGTTCGTGGTGAGGCGAGTGGGCCCCGCTACTACGCCCGGGCCCGGCATCGGGCCGCGGTCCCGGACGCACCGGTCGACCGGGCCAGCGACGACGAGGTGGTGGCCCTGCTGCGGGCTTGCCGGACGGCCCGGGATCGGCTGATCGTGCTGCTGATGGCGCGCGCGGGTCTGCGCCGCGGGGAAGCGGTGGGTCTGCGCCGGGAGGACATCCACTTCGTCGTGGATGCCCGCCACCTGGGTTGTTCGGTGCCGGGATCGCACCTTCACGTGGTGCGTCGGGACAACGGCTCGGGTGCGTGGGCGAAGTCGCGTCGGTCGCGGGCTGTACCGGTGGACTTCCTGGTGGTCCAAGCGTTTGACCAGTACGCGGTGGAGCGTGCGAGGTGTGCTGAGGCGGCGCTCAGCGACATGGTGTTGGTGAACCTGGCCCGGCCGCCGGCCGGGGCACCGGTGAAGCCCGGGGCGGTCAACGAGTTGCTCGTACGGCTCTCGCGGCGGGCGGGGTTGGAGCGGGTGGTCCATCCGCACTCTCTGCGGCACGCCTTCGCCACCAACGTGGTCGAGGCTGGGGCCGCCATCGACGAGGTCCAGCAGTTGCTGGGCCATCGTTCGGTGACCAGCACCCAGGTCTACCTCCACCCGTCGCCGCAGCGCCTGCGGGCCGCGGTCGACCGCGTGGGATCGCTCGTCGAGGAGGTCCGCTCATGAACAGTGAAGCCGCACTGGCACCGCCGCCCGACAGCGGGCGGGAGGACGCCCAGGCCGAGCGGCTGTTCTCGCGAGTGCGGCAGGACTTCTTGGTCGGGCTGGGCTGGGACGAGCGGCTGCGTATCGCACGGCCGTCGCCGGATCATCCCTTGATCGGGTACCGGTCCTGTGCCGTGCGGAACTGCATCGCGCCTGCCCGTCTGGGCGGTGCCGCTCCGCTCTGCGCCACCTGCCGGGGACGGTG
The DNA here is from genome assembly GCF_044763125.1 of Streptomyces sp. NPDC096310. Taxonomy (NCBI): domain Bacteria; kingdom Bacillati; phylum Actinomycetota; class Actinomycetes; order Kitasatosporales; family Streptomycetaceae; genus Streptomyces; species Streptomyces sp. NPDC096310. The sequence goes on from NZ_JBIWFO010000004.1 coordinate 592,639, forward strand.
GCGGGCTGGCGAGCAGGACTTGGAGGACTTCCTGACGACAGCGGTTCGGGTCTTCACGGGCACCGATGGCCCGTGCCGGGTGCCGGGGTGCGAGCGGGTCTGGAGGTCGTTCGACAACCCGGTCTGCCTCAGCCACATGGATCAGAAGTACCGCCTCGGGATCGAGACGATCGAGGACTTCGTCCTCGATCCGCGGGTGGGGCCGAAGCCGGCGTTGGAGCCGTGCTCGGCGGCGGCGTGTCACCGGCAGAGTAAGGACCGCGGCGGATTCTGCGCGGGGCACCGCTGGAGCTGGAACGAAGCGAGGCGAAAGGATCCGGACGTCAATCTCGGGCTGTGGTCCCGGACCGCGCCGGCGGTCCACGACGGCACCTTGATCAGCTTTCGCGGGTTACCGGACCTCGTCGTCGCCGAGTTGCTGTTCGGGACCCAGCAGCGCCTGGACCGGCACGTCCGGCTGCTGCACACGGCGTTCAAGGCCCTATGCGACACGGCGCGCGCCCAGCAAGTCACCAGTCTGAGCCAGCTGATGGTCGAGGCGAACACGCGGATGGCGGGGGTGTGGAAGTCGATGACGGCCGACATCCGCGTCGGTCTGGCCACGCCGGAACTGGAGCAGCTGAAGGACGTGTGGGACGCGGAGGTCTTCGGGCTGGGCAAGGGCCGCACCATGAACTTCACCGGCCTGAGTCAGGAGTGGCTGCGGCGGGCGGCCAAGGCGTGGGTGGTGGATGCCATTCCCCGCCGCTACGGCCGGAACATCCCCAACTCCCTCATGTCCATGGTCGTCTGCTTGGAGCGGCTCTCCGACAGCCTGCGCATCAACCGCGAGGACCACGGGGATGCCCCGGAGCGGCTGCGCCGCACCGACGTCGAGGTCTTCCAGCAGCGCCTGGCCTACCTGGAGCACACCGGGCAGATCAGTCCGAACCTGCGAGTTACGATCTGCCGATGGTGCGCACGGTTCCTGCGCGAGATCCGTGAGATGGGTCTGACCCGGCCCCGCCAGATGCTGGCCGGACTGCCCGACGACTTCTCGTTCCGCAAAGGCGACATTCCCCGGCCACCAGAGGACAAGGGCGGTGGGCGGGCTCTGCCGGACGAGATCCTGGCCCAGTTGTGCGCACGGCTGGACACCCTGGAGACCAGCCGGCGCAACGGCCGGTCGGGAGCCCCGGCCGGAGGGCGGCACGCCCGGATCGCGGTAGAGATCCTTATCGACACCGGCCGCCGCCCAGACGAGGTGCAAAAACTCCCCTGGGACTGCCTGGAGACCGACGCGGACGGCAAGCACGTCCTTGTCTACACCGACTTCAAGAACAACCGGCTGCGATGCCGACTGCCGATCCCGGACACCACCGCCTCGATGATCCGCGAGCAGCGCGACCGCGTCCGCGGCCGCTTCCCGGACACCCCCACGGACCAGCTCGCGCTGTTCCCGAACCCGAACTTCAACCCGGACGGCACCAAGCCCTACCGGTCGATGTTCCTCTCCCAACTCCATCGCGAGTGGCTGAACACTATGCCGCCTCTGCTCACCGCCGCGGGGGAGGAGTTCGACAAGGCACGGATCACGCTCTACGCCTACCGGCACAGTTACGCCCAACGGCACGCCGATGCCGGAACGCCGGTGGACGTGCTGCGGGAGCTGATGGGACACAAGACCCTCGGCACTACACAGACGTACTACCGGGTCTCCGAGAAGCGCACGCGTCAGGCCGTCGACCGGCTGGTCACCCTCCAGTTCGACCGACACGGCGGCCGGCTGTGGGACGAGGCCAAAGCCCTCCTGGACCACGAGCACACCCGGATGCGGATCGGGCAGGTCGCCGTACCGTTCGGGATCTGCGCCGAGCCCAGCAACGTCAAAGCCGGAGGACACGCCTGCCCGTTCCGGTTCCGATGCCTGGGCTGTGATCACTTCCGCACCGACCCCTCCTACCTTCCGGACCTGCGGACCTACCTGGACACCCTGCTTCGAGACCGGGAACGACTGGCCGCGGCCACCGAGCTCGACGCTTGGGCTCGGGCGGAAGCAACACCGGCCGAGGAGGAGATCAGTCGCCTGCGGCGTCTGATCCGCAGGGTCGAGAGCGACCTCGACGCCCTCACCGACGAAGAACGGGAGGAGATCCGTCAGGCCACCTCGGCCCTGCGCCGGTCCCGCGCAGTACAGCTCGGCATGCCCACCCTCCGGCCAGTCGCCGGTGGCCTTCCACTCGAACGGGAAGCATGAAGCCAACCTCTCCGGCCGACCGGCTCGCCCAGGCCCGAACCGATGACTCCACCCGCCGCCGCAGGCGCGTGCTGGCCGCGCTCGACGACTTGACCCGCGACGGCCAGCCGATCAGCGTCTCCGCCGTCGCCCGCCTGGCCGGCGTCCACCGCAGCCTGATCTACCGCCACGGCGACCTCCACGCAGCCGTGGCAGCCAAGGCCGCCCAGCCACCCAACAACACCAACGGACCGCAGGTCAGCCGGAACTCCCTGCTGAGCGATCTGGCCAACCTCACCGAACGCAACACCCGCCTTGCGGGCCATGTGGGCCGCCTCGAACAACGCCTGTCCGAAGCCCTTGGCCAAGACGCCTGGCGCGCCACTGGCCTCGGCGCTCCCACCGACACCGACACCCTCCAGCGGAAGATCGACCACCTTGAACAGCAAGTCGCCGAGCTCCGCGACCAGCTCTCCGAACGCGAAGAGGACCTCCAGGCATCCCGAGCCACGAACCGCGAGTTGATGACCCAGCTCAACAGCACCCCTCACCGCCCCCGCTGACCTGCGAACCCAGGTACCAACCGCTGGGCGGTGGATCGCAGCCTTCGCTTTGGGGTGCGAGCAAGTCGGTTCCACCTGGCGGTCAGGCGGGAACGCCGGCCCGGTCCAGGACGGCGGCCATCTCGTCCTCGGGGAGCGCCGGGTTGGCACCCGCGCTGGATGCCAGTTCGGGGACGAGGAGGGCCTCGCGTAGCCGGTGGAACGGGAGGCGCGGGTCGCGGGTCGCCGCCTGACGCGTCCAGACGACGGGGTCGTGGCTGAGCCGTTCGATCAGCTCCGGCGTAGCGGCCGGATCCCGTACGGCCAGCCGGCGGTAGTTCCCCTCGGGGTGGTTCGCGTAGCGGGTGGCTAGGCCCTCGCGGGGGAACCGAGGGTGCGTCTCCGCCATCCAGGCGGAGAACGTCCCACCCAGCCGCGCAAACACCCGCATCAGGACCTCCTCCGGAGTGTCGGGGTGGTGAATGCCCAGGAGGTTCTCCACCACCGGGTCCTCGACGCGTGCAAGCAGGCGCAGCAGGTCAGGCGGCAGATGGGGGCTTCGGGCGGCGGCGCGCTGGAGCAGCGGGTGAGCGGAGGTCGCGGCCCGGCGCATTACCTCGGGGTCGGCGAGCCCGTCCTGTACCCACCGCACGCCGTCGCCCCTGTCGAGGTCCCCGGCCGTGAAGTCGATGGCCATGCGCCGCGTCTCGTCCAGCTCGGGCCGAAGGGAGACGGCGAGCCGTACGGCTTCGTCGGGGTCCGCGGCGAGCCGCTCTACGAGGTCGGCGGGCAGCGACGGGTTCCCGGCGAGGGAGGTCAGGTGCGTCCGCTCGGCGACGCACCGCTCGGCGCCGGCACGGTCAAGGAGCCCGTGGCGCAGCGCCTCGGCGGCGGACTTCGGGTCGCGGAGGAGGTCGGCGGTCACGCGGGCGTCCCGCTGGCACTCCTGCAGCTCGGCGGCCCGCCGCACCTCGGGGTCGGGGTCGGCCAGCAGTGCCGACCGCTCGCCCGCCGACAGGGCCTCCCATGCACGCACTGCTTCCCGGCGCGCTGCCGCACGGTGATGAGTGGCCATCGATGCCACGAACGATGGCGCCAGATGGGGAGACTCCAGCAGGGCCGCGCGTACGGAATGATCGGGGTCGTCGAGCAGGCGGGCGCACACGGCATCCGGGAGCGGCGCGACCTTTGCGCGCGGATCGTACACTTCGGGTCCATATGCGAGAGCTGCCCGCACCTTGGGAGAAGGATCGTCCGCGAGCCTAGCCCGCTGTGCGGGCTCCGCCCTGGCACTCATGGCGAAATCGATCCGGGCCCCCGGGTTCGGGTGGGCCAGGATCAGCGCGACGGCCGACTCGGGGAGTCCGGCCCGGTGAAGAACGTCACGGGGCGGACGGTCACCGTCTGCCCCGAAGGCGAGCAGGCGCAGCAGCAGCGGCGTCGGCAGCGCCGGATTTCGGGCCATTCCGTCCAGCGCGGATGCGTGGAACGTCACCATGATTCCTCTACCCCCTGTGTCTTCCCCGATCAGTCTGCACCCATGATCTCGTATGCCATGCACGACATCTGTCGACCACCGCTGCACCGGTCCTTGAGTCTTTGACCAGCACAGATGCCTACCGAGGGGAGGGCTCCTAAGTCACCAGCCCAACAAAAACGACGTCCAGCGATCAGGCCCGTGCGCCCTTCGTCCCGGCCGGAACCCGTCGGGGACGAAGGGCGCACGGGCGGGCCGGGCCACGCGTCGAGCACGGTGCGAATGGCCTTGACCTTCTCCTCGGTGAACACCCCGCTACCGAGCAGGGTGAGTACGGACAGCACGCCACCGCTGGAGCCCCAGCTGCCCTCGTCGACCACACGGAAGTCGACCCACCAAGCCGGTGACCTGAACGTGCGTCGAAGGGCCGCATCGCGACGATCAATCACACCGCCACGAGCCGGACGCGATCACCGCAGAGCTTGGTCATGTCGTCGATATCGGAGGTCAGCATGACCACGGGGCGGTGCTGCCGTAGCGCGGCCTCCGCGACCGCCGCATCGATCGCGCATCTGTGCCCGTGCAAACCGGCATCCGTCAGCAGCTTCGAGGCAGCCCTCGCCTCCTCATCCCCCACCGGGACCACGCGCAGCCCGGAGAGCACCCAGTTCAGGCGAGCCTTATTCGTACACGCGTGAACGGCCTCGATGATGGCGAGCGAACTGATCACGCCCTCCATGCCACGCGAGCGCGCCTCAGCCACCAGAGCCACCACCAGCTCGTCATCTGCGAGCAGCTTCGAAAGCCCCTCACCGTCGAGGACCAGCGTCCCCTCGTGACTCAGCTTGCGGCGGGCCACTCACCCTCCTCGGCGAACACTTCGTCGAAGACCTGCCGCGCCCGCTGCCGGGTCCGCTCGGAAACCGGCCCCTTGCGGCTCTCGTAGTCCGCCAGATACTCGTCAAGCACCTGCCCGCGCAGCTCACGCTCGACCGCCTCGGCAATGAACGCGGAGAACTCCCGCTTACCCACCCGCGCCCGGATCGCCTCCGCGGTCCCCTCCGGCAGCGACAGGCTCACCCGCGTCGCCGGCCCTTCCCCGATGCCGTACGTCGGCTCACCCATACCCTGAGTGTGTCAAACGAGTAGGAAACGCGCTACGGCGCGGGCACACACTGCCTTCACGCGCCGAGCGGCGCACTGCGCGAATCCCAGCACGGGCGCCCCCATCCCATCCCAGCACCATCCCGGCACGGGAAAAACCAAGGGCCCGACCCTGAAGAGTCGGCCCCTCTCCGACCTGCATGTTTGCCAGATCAGCGACGTGGTGACAAGTCACCCGCTACACGTTGAAGCGGAATGTCTGCGGTCTGATCCTGACCTGCGGCGGAGTCGCATGCAGCACCCTGACCAGGCATTTGTCCGTTGGCTGCGTTGGGTTCCGACGGTCGCTTGTGGGTGTTCTGCGGACTCTCTGTGGACTGCGGACACGGCCGTGTCCGCACAGTGAAAGCGTGGCCCCGGACCCAAGAGCGACACACGCCATGCGCTCGCCGGGAAGATGCTGGCACGAGACCGACGACGTGGCACGTCACGGATAACACACAGTTCGCCGACGGCCCCGTTTGCCACCTGCGCGATGGCCAGTTTCCGGAGTGAGTAGCGACGACGTAGCGCACGTAATGGCGGCCAGTCCGCTATGGCCGCCGAGGTGACTCGACTCACGACGCTCTCTTCGGCAACCAGGTCAGAATTCACGCGGACCAAATCGCTGGCTGCGCCGCGGCCGAGCAAGGCCATTCTCAGATGTTCGACGCGCCCGACACGATGTCCAGGATCATCGCTGCATGTCCTTCAACGAGTCGGTCGGCCTGACCAGCGCTTCGGCCTGAATCTCCGGCCACTAGAGCGAGATCTTCCCAAGCTACTGAGGTTGAACTCGTGATGTCGCTGGGTTGCTCAGGTGGGTCTGATGGTCAGGCCGGTCTCGGCGAGGCAGCCGTCTATGAGGTCGCTGCG
>NZ_JBIWFO010000005.1:0-57679 GCF_044763125.1 Streptomyces sp. NPDC096310
GCGATCCGAAAACCGATCACTCTCAACTGCCTTCAACTGTCCCGGCCTTGGCACACCAACTCAACGAGCCAGTACCAGCAAAGTCACCGGTATTGACCCTAGACGAGTCATTCCGAAGGAGCGTCGTCCGCCCCTTGGGGCGGGCGGGGAGGTGACAGGTGCACCGCACTCGCCGCGCTCGCTCCGTCTCGGCGCACTGAACGGTCCTTCGGATGCCGAGCGCAGCCGCAAGGCGCAGGAGGGAAGCGACGCGGGAGCGTCGGTTCCCCCGACATCACCGACAACGCCGCGGATGTGCGTGCATGGCACCTCCCCGCAGACGGGACTCCGGAATGACCCGTCCAGGGCATGGTCCGGAGCGTTTCCGGTGCGTGCGGGGAGTCCGCGCGCCCCGTGCTGGGCAGAGAGTTGGGGGGTGTCCCGTACGAACCCGCGTACGGACACGGCGCCCCGGGCACCGCACCGACACGAGCGGAACGAGGCGAGGCATGGACCCGGGCAGTGGCTGGGAGTTCACGGACGATCGGGGCCGGCTCACCACGGCCGCCGACCGTCCGACACGGGTGGTGGCCTACATACAGGCCGGCGCGACGCTGTGGGACCACGGAGTGCGCCCCCTGGGGATCTTCGGTTCCCACCATGACGGCGAGGCTCAGGACCCGGCGAAGGCGGGCGAACTGCCCCTCGCCGAGCTGCGCTCCTTCGGCGCGGGCAGCGCCTTCGACGGGGAGGCCGTGCACGCCGCGGGCGCGGACCTGGTGATCGCCGTGGGCTACGGCACGGGGCAGGTGTACGGCATCGACCCGGAGGCCGCCAAGCACCTGGAGGAGCAGGTCCCGGTCGTCGTGATCGAGGTGGGCAAGGACCGGTCGCTCGGCTCCATCAGGGACCGGTTCTCGGAGCTGGCGCGCTCGCTGCGGGCGCCGCTGGAGCCCGCGGTGGCAGAGCTGGAGCGCGCGGAGGCGCGGCTGAGGGCGCGGGCGGCGGGGGCCGCGCGCCCCCGAGTGCTGGCGCTCTCCGCGGCCGGGCCCGAGACGGCGTACCTGGCCCGCCCCGACACCTGGCCCGACCTGCGGGCGCTGGCGGAGCTGGGCGTCGACCTCATCTCGCCGGAGGAGGGCGGCGGGGCCAACTGGCGTACGGTCGACTGGGCCGAGGCCGCCGCGCTGGCGCCGGACATCGTCCTCGCGGACGTACGGGCCAACGCGGCGCCGCGTGAGGTGCTCCGGGGCAACGCGCACTGGCGGGCCGTCGAGGAGCGCGCGCGGGTCGTGCCGTGGAACCCGGAGGCGCCGTCCAGCCACCGCGCGCACGCCCGCACGCTCGACACGGTCACGGACGCGCTGGCGGCGGTCGGAGCGGACCCGGCGCACGACGCGTAGGCCCACGGCGCGCGGCGCGCGGCGACGGTCGGCACCGAGCGTCCCCGCCCCGGCCGTCTCCGGTGCGGGGCCGCGGGCGCCTGCCGCGGGCGGCGCGGCCGGGTGTCTCAGCCCTTGCCGAAGAGCTGCGCGGGAAAGGCGCCCGCGGCCTTCGCGGTCCGGGTGAAGCCCTCCCCCAGCTCGGTGAGGCGCGCGGTGGCGACCGCGCCGAGGTGGTCGTACGGGGCGGTGTCGAGGCGGTCGGTGAGCGCCTCGGCCTCGCCGCGCAGGGCCGTCCCGGCCGCCGTGACGTCCCCGCCCTCGTCCAGCAGTCCGCGCTCGCGCAGCCGGTCCTGGGCCGCGGCCCACTGCTCCGCGGACCAGCCACGGGTCCGCATGAGGACGGCCGAGGTCACGGCCTTGCCGGTGGCGTTGTGCAGGACCAGCGCCTCGATCCCGGAGAGACCGGCCACCGTCAGCGCGGCGAGGTGGCCGTCGCCCCGGTGCTCGCGCAGGAGTGTCGCGGCGTGCCACAGGGCCAGGTGCGGTTCCTCCGGCACGGGCAGGCCGGCGTTCGCGGCGTACAGGGGACGTGCCTCACGGCGACACGCCTCCGTGGCGCACAGGGCCAGCTCGGCCGCCTCGGCCATCTCCTTCGATGCGAGCGCGTCCGCCCCGAGCAGTCGGCCCAGCGCCCCGTCGGCGCCGCGCAGCCGCGCCGCGAGCACCGCCTCCGGTGTGGTCACCGTCCATGCCGCGGGTATGTGGCGGGCCACGTGCTCGTGGTTGAAGTTGTAGAACGTCGCCGTGACCGTGCCGGCGCCGACCGGCCCGAGCGGGGCCGCGCGGCCCGCGAAGTAGGCCATGGCTCCCCGCTCCAGGCCGAGCGAGGCGAACGCGTCCGCCGGCTCCGGTGCGAAGTACATGGCCGAGTGCAGGGGGTTGACGGCGTTGTGGCAGCGGCGGCCTGCGGTCATGTCCACGGGGCTCCTGAGTGTGTGGGTCGGTCAGAGGTGGCGGGGGTCGGGCTGTGCGTAGGGTGTGCGTACGGTCAGGTTCTCGGCGGTGTGCCGTACGTGCTGGGCGAGCAGGCCGGCGGCGCGTTCGGCGTCCCGGCTCAGGGCGGCCTCCTCCAGGTCGGCGTGCTCCCGTGCGCCGTCCCGTTCCGGGACGATGGCGCCCGACCAGCGCCGGGCCAGCTCGCTCGCCGTCCACAGGCGGTCGAAGCCGTCCAGGAGGACCGGGTTGCCGCAGCCTTCGAGCAGCGCGCGGTGGAACCGGCGGTGCGCCTCGGACCACGCGTCGCGGACGTACGTACCGCCCGGTTCCCAGGGCGGCGTGCGGGCGAGGTGGTGGTGGGCGGCCCGGACGCCTGCCTCCCAGTCGATGCCGCCCCGTTCGATCGACAGCCGGAGCATCGCCGGCTCGGTGAGGGCGCGCGCCTCCGCGATCTGCTGCCATCGCTCGGCGCCGACCGCCGGGACCGCGAACCCGCGGTTCGGCAGCCGGGCCGCCAGCCCCTCGCCCACCAGGCGGAGCAGGGCCTCGCGTGCGACGGCGAGGCTGACCTTCCCGGCGTTCGCCAGCTCCTGCGGTTTGAGCGCCTGCTCCGGCGCGAACTCCCCCCGCAGGATGGCCGTGCGCAGCGTGGCGTAAAGCCGCTCCGAGGGTGATCGCCGTTCCGCCATGGACCCACGGTAACAGATAATCGATTATTCATCTCATAATCGATTCATGAGTCGCTTTCCCGGTGCCGCCCCGGTGGCGGTGGCCCGCGACGGCGTCGTCCGAACGCGTCACATGTGGACGCCGACAGCCGCTCCGGGGTGCGCCCTTCGTGTATTCGTTCCATTCCCTGGAGTAAGAAGGAGGCATGCGAGTCTGGAGTACGGCCGACATCCCCGACCTGACCGGCACCGGCGCGGTGGTCACCGGCGCCAACAGCGGGATCGGCGCGGCGGTCTCGCTCGCCCTCGCGTGGGCCGGCGCGCTGACCGTGCTCGGCCGGGCGGGGCCGCTCATGGCGGGCAAGCCCGTGGCCGCCAGGCGCGGCACCACAGCCCGCGAGCCCAGCAAGATCCAAACGAGAGGCCCTAGGGCGGAGCGGCTCACTCGCCTGTTCACCCAGTTCGCCTCCGCGGGCGCGCTCCCGGTGCTGCGGGCGGCCACCGATCCGGCCGCGCGGGGCGGGCAGTACTACGGGCCGCGCGGGCCGCTGAAGGTATGGGGCGCCCCCGGGATCGCGCGGTGTCCTCGGCCCGGGCGCGGGACGAGGCGACGGCCGGGAGGCGGTGGGAGGTGTCGGCGCGGCTGACCGGCGTGACACCGGACTTCGGCTGAACCGGGCCCAGGAGGGGAGGAGGAGGGAGCCGTCCCGTAACACCGACCGCCTCTTCCTCCCCGCCGGACGCGGCCAGCGGTGCCCCCGTACGGCGCAACCGTTCATACGATCGGCCCGGTGGTGTCGCTCCGGCACCACCCCACCCTCTCCCCCACCGCCGGGCCCTTCTTTACCGCGTCACGCCTGGGAAACGCACACGACATGCCCGAGCCATGTGCGCCCGCACCTGCGTCCTCGGCATGGTGTTCGCATGGCGACCCGGTTTGCGGGTGCACAGACTTGACGGCATGTCGGGCAAACGAAGCGCGGGACTGCTGCTCCACCGGGTCACGGACTCCGGTGCCGCCGTGCTTCTCGGACACATGGGCGGGCCGTTCTGGTCCGGCCGTGACGACGCGGCCTGGACGATCCCCAAGCGGGAGTACGAGGCCGGCGAGGCGCCCGAGGCGGCGGCGCGCCGGGAGTTCCGGGAGGAGCTGGGGCTGCCGGTGCCCGTGGGGCCCTGGATCCCGCTGGGCGAGTCCCGGCAGCGGGGCGGCAAGACGGTCACCGTCTGGGCCGTCGAGGGAGATCTCGACCCGGACCTGGCCGTGCCCGGCACCTTCACCATGGAATGGCCCCGGGGCTCCGGCGTTCTGCGGGAGTTCCCCGAGCTGGACCGTTTCCGCTGGTTCTCCCTGGCGGACGCCGTGCGGCCGCTGGTGACGGGGCAGCGCGTCTTCCTCGACCGGCTGCGCCGGTACATAGCCGACGGCCGTCCGCCGTCCCGGCCCGGCGGCTGAGCCGCCTCCCCGAGCGGACCGCCGGGCCCGCGACGAGGCCCGCGCCCGGACGCGTACGGCCCCATGGCGCTCCGCGCCGGCGGGCCCGGCGCCGTTCGCGCGCCTCCGCCCGTCCCCCGCCCTCCCCGGACACCCAGGAAAGGGAACTTCTCCGTGCACTCACGCACGCATGTCTTCCTCACCGCCGGCACCGCGCTGCTGGCCGCGGCCGTGGTCCCCGCCACCGTGCTGCCCGCCCTCGCCGTCCCCACGGGCCCGCTGCCCGCCCCGCCGCCCACCGCGGAACCCGCCACCGCCGCCCCCCGGTCCGCCACCGCGCCGTCCACCACCGCGCCCTTCGCCGCCACGCCGGCCGCCGCGGAACCGTCCGCCGCGCGTGCGCCCGTACGGCGCGGCGCCGCCGGGCCTCCCGCCGCCGAGGGCACGGCGAGCGCGGCGGCGCTGCTCGCCCGGGCCGGGGAGTGCGACCCGATCTCCAGCGGGCTCTACCGCACCCGCGACGACACGCCGCCCACCGTGGCCGTCTGCGACACGAAGGGCGCGGTGTTCTGGAAGGCCGACATGGACATCGACTGCGACGGCCAGCTCACGGCGCGGTGCAACCACGAGGCGGACCCGTACTTCCAGGAGCAGACCGCCTTCACCCAGAGCGACGGCCGCCATCTCAACGCGGAGAAGCTGCCGTACATCGTCGTACCGATGACGAGTTCGATCTGGGACCACTCCGCGTCGGGGATCCACGGCGGGTCCGTCGCGGCCGTCATCCACGCCGACAAGGTGCAGTACGCCGTGGTCGGGGACATCGGGCCGCCCGGAATCATCGGGGAGGCGTCGCACGCCGCGGCGCGCGGTCTCGGCATCCTGACCGATCCGGCCGGGGGCGGGGTGCCCTCCGGGGTCACGTACATCGTCTTCAAGCACTCCCAGGTCTCCCCCTTGGAGGACCACGACGCCGCCGTACGGCTCGGCAACGAGCTGGCGAACAAGTTCCTCAGGGAGAACTGAGCGGCCGCGCCCCACAGGGAGAGAGAAAAAAAGGGGGTGGTGGGTACGGGCCGCGGCCCGTACCCACCACCCCGGAGGGACGCCCCTCGGTCAGACGATGCCTTCGGAGATCTCCGACTGCTCGCGGGCGTTGCCGTACGCCTGCGGGGTGCTGTACGAGCCGCGCGCGACGTACCACCAGATGGTCGCCAGCGCCAGGACGACGGCCAGCGCGATCACCGCGTAGTTCATCGAGTCGACGGTCACCGGGTTGCTCTGGGGCAGGCAGAAGAGCACGGTGACCACGGCCACCCACACCACGGCGATCCAGCCGATCGGCCTGCTCCATCGGCCCAGGCTCCACGGGCCCGGCTCGAAGCGGTCCTTGGCCCGCAGCTTCAGGAAGATCGGGATGGCGTAGGCGGGCGTGATGCCGATGACATTGATGGCCGTCACGGCGCCGTACGCGGTCGCGGAGTAGAGGGAGGGGACGGCGAGCACACCGGCGACGATGACCGACAGCCAGACCGCGGGCACCGGTGTCTGCGTACGGCCGCTGACGCGGCGCCACAGCGCCGAGCCCGGGAGCGCGTTGTCACGGCTGAAGGCGAACACCATCCGGCTGGCCGCGGCGACCTCGGCGTTGCCGCAGAAGAGCTGCGCGACGATGACGAGCAGCAGCAGCGCCGTCGCGCCGCTGGTGCCCAGGGCATCGATGAAGATCTGCGCGGGCGGCACGCCGGTGGAGCTGTTCTGGGCGCCGGCGTAGTCCTGGATCGCGAAGGTGAGGCCGGCCAGCAGGGCGAAGCCGGCGATCCAGGAGACCCAGATGGCCCGGACGATGCCGCGCGCCGCCGTGACGGAGGCGTTCGAGGTCTCCTCCGAGAGGTGGGCGGAGGCGTCGTAGCCGCAGAAGGTGTACTGGGCGAGGAGCAGGCCGATGGCCGCGACGTAGAGGGGGTTCTGCCAGCCGGTGTCGTTGACGAATTCGGTGAAGACGAAGGAGGGCGACTGGTGGCTGTCCGGGATGATCGCGAGGACGCCGACGATGACCGCGACACCGATCAGGTGCCACCACACGCTGATCGAGTTGAGCACACTGACCAGCCGTACGCCGAAGAGGTTCAGCACGGCGTGCAGGAGGAGGATGCAGAGGAATATGACGAAGGTCCAGCCGGGGGTGGGGCTGAATCCGAACTGGAGGTTGAGGAACGCCCCGGTGAACAGCGCGGCGCCGTAGTCGATTCCGGCGATCGCGCCGAGCAGTCCGAGCAGGTTGAGCCAGCCGGTGTACCAGCCCCACTTGCGCCCGCCGAGCCGGTCCGCCATGTAGTAGAGGGCGCCCGAGGTCGGGTACGCGCTGGTGACCTCGGCCAGCGCCATGCCGACGCACAGGACGAAGAGTCCGACACCCGCCCAGCCCCACATCATCACGGCCGGACCGCCGGTGCCCATGCCGAAGCCGTAGAGCGTCATGCAGCCGGAGAGGACGGATATGACGGAGAAGCTGATGGCGAAGTTGCCGAAGCCGCCCATACGTCGGGCGAGCACCGGCTGATATCCCAGCTCACGCAACCGCTTCTCTTCGTCGACCGCTGGCGCGGGATCGGTCTTCGACCAGGTCGGCGGGGAAACGGACATGGAACTACCTCCGGAACGGGACACACGAAAAGGCGGGGACGGGGGAGAGAGCGGGGCGGACGGAGGGGGACGGCCGCGGGGAGAGGGTCATGAGCGGTACGGGCGCGGCTCAGCCGGGCGAGCCCTTACGGGATTCGCGCGCGGCGCTGAGACAGCGGCTCCTGGCCCGCAGGAAGACGTCCTCGGCCTCGGCGGCGTCGCCGGGTCTGCGCGTACGGTACGCCCAGGGCACCGAGACGTAGTACGGGCCGAGCGCTTCGAACACCCGGGCCGCCTCGCCGAATTGGAGGGCGCCCCACAGGGCGTGCGCGAGGTGGTTGAGGTCGAGCAGGGACGCCTCGGGCAGAACGGCGTGGTCGAACCAGAGGTTCAGGGCCCGCAGGGCGTCGCGGGTGGCGTCCTCGGTGACCCAGTGCAGGTCGAGGGCCTTCTCGTGGCCGTTGTCGCGGCGGTAGCGCTCCGCCCTGACGAACAGCGGCATGGCGTGCAGCGGCGAGCCCTCGGGGGCGGCGGAGGCGGCCCACTGGACGAAGTTGACCGCTTCCGAGAGGGAGCCGTCGGACCGGCGCGCGTACACGAACTGCAGCATCCGGTGGTACGCCTCGCGGTTGTACGGATCGCGCTTGTCCACCTCGGCGAGCAGGGCCCACGGGCCGGGGAACAGCATCGGCCCCGGAGGCGGCAGCCGGTGCTCCTCCAGCCGCTGCTTGGTGTCGAGTTGGGACAGCGCCAGCAGACACACCCAGGGCACCGGGTCGGCGGGGGCCTGCCGGGCGGAGGTGCCGCACGCCTCCCACGCCTGCTGCCACAGCTCCTGGGTGCGCGCGTGGCCCTCGCGGTGGGCGCGTACGGCGCGTTCGACCAGGACGCGGGTGTGCATAACGCTCGCGGCGACGCTGCCGGGCTCCTCGCTCCGCCACGCCTGTACGGCGTCGGAGCCGGCGGCCACGGCGGCCAGCACCTGGGTGCGCTGGGTCCACAGGGACCAGTCGCGGGTCCCGTCGAGGAGGTTGCGCATCGAGACCCAGCGCCCGGTGCGCAACTCCTGCACGGCCGCGCGCAGATCGTTGTCGTGGCCGGCCGGGTGGTAGACGGGTCGGAAGTTCTCACTCGCCATCAGTGGTGCTCCGTCCGCCGGTTGGGCTCCGTCCGTGCGCAGGGGAACTGAGGTGCGTCAGGGGCTAGCACCGGCTCTCCGCCCCCGCCCCTGGTGGTCCCGGGACCCGGAGATGACGGGCGGTGCCATGGTCCAGGAGACCGCCGAAGAGGCGCCCGGATGAGTGGATGGTCGACATAGATCCTCAAGGACAGTGGGGGGTGAAACGTTCCGGCTGGGTCATGCGAAGACGCGGTCGTACCACGCCCACCGGCCGGGCGAACTGATCGAGCACACCCTGCCGCTGCGGCGATCAGTGTAGGGGCCCCGGTACGGCCCTTCGAACACTTTGCTGATCTTTCGCAACTCTCCGTTGATCAAGCGAGGTTACGCCTGTGTCCCGCGAAGGCTCTCCGGGCCGCGCGTGACGGTGACGTAACGGGAGCACTTCGACGCTCACGGTACGGATCGGTCCGCACCGGGAGCCTCCGGTCCCGCCGAGCCCGCTCTCCCCCTCTGACCTGCATCGCAGTGATCTGCGCCACGCCCGGCCCGGTCCCGGCGTCCGTCCTCGGTCCGGTGGGTGTCCCACGGTGCGGACGCACGGTCCGTCCGCGCAGGGCGAACAGGCCGCGCCGTCGGGGTGGAACTGTGACCCAACCGGAATCTACGCAGGGGACATGGGGCAGGGGCGGGTGGCCGGCGGTCCGTCGCTCCCCCCGCCGACCTGGGACGACCTGGGACGACCGTCCCCGGCCCGGGCATTGCAGGCGCACACGACGGCACATGCCTCCGGTCTCCTCCCCGCCGGCGTCCGGCGGACGGCCACGGCGCGCGGGACCGCGTACAAAAGGAGGCCGCGCACAAAAGGGGACCGCGTACGAAGAAAGGGGACGGCCCCACCGGCGAGGGGGTGCGCCGGTGGGGCCGGGAAGGCTCAGGCGGCCGAGGGGGAAGGGCCGTGAGCATGGCTCGATGATGCGTGTGCCCGCTCTCCCGCGACCTATGCGTCCGGCGCGGGCCAGGTTTTCCGGCCCCCGCCGGCCGGGTGCCGCTCCGCCCCCTTCCCCGTGCGGTGAACGGTGAGTGACCTCTTCCGGTCCTGCGGCCGAGGGTACGGCGACGCTTGGCCGCCGCGGTGATCCCTGTGTGGAGATGGGTGTCGGACGTTGGAACGTCGTTCACGCGCAGGCCACGCCCGGTGTCAAGCATCAAAGGAGCAGCCAGGGGGCCGTCCCCCGGCGCGCTTGCTGACGCGCTCGCACTCGGGAGACCGGACCATGACACGCATACGCTCCGCAGTCACCGCCGTCGACCGCCGTTCCTTCCTCACCGCGACCGGAGCGGTCGGTGTGTCGGCGGGGATCGGGCTGGCCCTCGGCGCGGGCGGCAACTCCGGGGAGGCTTCCGCCGCGTCCTCGTCCGCCGTTCCCGGCCCGCGCGGCCCGGTGGCCCCCACGGCCACGGCGGCCCCGGTCCGTACCCCCGCCGTGCCCGCCCGTACGACCCTGGACACGGTCGCAGCGCCGCGCGACACGGCCGCGGCCTACCGCCGGCTCGGCGACGGCCCCGGGTGGCGCCGGGTCGTACGGGAGCAGCTCGCCGCCCCGCGGGCCGGGCGCGCCATGCGGCGCACCGTACTCACCTCCTTCGTACAGCTCACCGATCTGCATCTGGTGGATGTGCAGCACCCCGTGCGCACCGAGTACCTGCGCTCGCAGCAGCTCTCGGGATGGCGCCCGCAGGAGGCGCTGACGGTGCCGGGCGCGGTGGCCCTGATCGAGCAGATCAACGCGCTCAGGAAGGGGCCGGCCACGGAGGCGCCGCTCTCCTTCGCGGTGACGACCGGCGACAACACCGACAACAACTCGCACGCGGAACTCGCCTGGTTCCTCACGGTGATGAGCGGCGGCCGCGTCTCCCCCAACACCGGCGACCCGCGCCGCTACGAGGGCGTGCAGAACTCCGGCGAACGGCTCTTCTGGCACCCCGAGGACGCCCTGCGCGACACCGACAAG
Source organism: Streptomyces sp. NPDC096310 (assembly GCF_044763125.1). Classification (NCBI taxonomy): domain Bacteria; kingdom Bacillati; phylum Actinomycetota; class Actinomycetes; order Kitasatosporales; family Streptomycetaceae; genus Streptomyces; species Streptomyces sp. NPDC096310. The sequence continues at coordinate 10,224 of NZ_JBIWFO010000005.1, forward strand.
CGGCTCGGCTACCCCCGTATCGACGGATTCCTCGACGCCGCGATCCGCTCGGTGAACAGCCCGGGGTTGCGGATCCCGTGGTACTCGACCGTCGGCAACCACGACGGTCTGGCGAGCGGCGCGATGGCCGACCGGAGCGGATTCCTCGCGGAGTTCGCCGTCGGGGCGAAGAAGCTGTACGGGATCCCGGACGCCGAGGCCAAGGAGATGCTGAAGCTGCTCTCGAAGGGCGGCGACCCCTCCGGCGCCAAGCTGATCGACCTGCTGCGCCGCTCGAAGCGGCGGATGCGCACCATCACGCCCGACCCGGGCCGAGCGCCCTTCGGTCCGCGCGACTATCTGAAGGCGCACCTCGATCCGGCGCGTGCCGGGGCCGGCCCGGCCGGGCACGGCTACACGGCGGCCAATCTCGACGGCGACACGCTCTACTACACGTTCCCGATGGGCGAGAACGTCACCGGGATCAGCCTCGACACCACCGACCGGGGCGGACACTACACGGGCTCGCTCAACACCGCCCAGTTCACCTGGCTGAAGCGGACGCTCAAGGAGCACAAGGACAACTACGTCGTGGTCTTCAGCCACCACAACAGCTGGACGATGACCAACACCCACCCCGACCCGGCACACCCCGGCGAGGCGCGCCACAGCGGCGACGAGGTGCTGGAGCTGCTGGGGCGCAGTCCACAGGTGCTGGCCTGGGTGAACGGGCACAGCCACCGCAACGCGGTAGCGCCGCGCGGGGGCTTCTGGGAGATCTCCACGGCGTCGCACATCGACTTCCCCCAGCTCGCCCGGGTCATCGAGATCGCGGACAACAACGACGGCACACTGTCGCTGTTCACCACTCTGATCGAGTCGTCCGCGCCGCACCGCACCGACTTCGCGGACCTCTCGCAGACCGGGCTCGCGGCGCTCTACCGGGAGCTGTCGCACAACGCGCCGGGCTCCACCACGGCTCCGGCGGGTACGTCCACGGACCGCAACACCGAACTTCTGCTGACCCGCTGACACCATGGGGGCGGTACGCGTGACGGCGCCGGGGTGGCACAATCCGACCCGGCACACGGTCCCCGGCGGCCGGGGACCCGGTGCCCGTCCGACGACCGCAGTGGGAGGCACCATGGCGCTCCAGATCAGCGCGACCAACCCGGAGCAGCCGGCCGTACTCCTGGACCTGCCCTGGAACCTTCCGCTCGACCGTTGGCCCGACGCGTGCCTGGTCGCGCTCCCGCGCGGGATCTCGCGCCATGTGGTCCGCTTCGCCTCGGCCGGTCCCGAGGTCGTGGCGGTCAAGGAGATATCCGAGCGGGGCGCGGTGCGCGAGTTCGGGCTGCTGCGCGATCTGCACCGCCTGGGCATTCCCGCCGTGGACCCGGTGGCGGTGGTGACCGGCCGGACGGACGCGGACGGCGCGCCGCTGGAGCCGACGCTGATCACCCGCCATCTCAAGGGCTCGCTGCCGTACCGCTCGATGTTCGAGTCGACGATGCGTCCGACCACCGTGAAGCGGCTGATGGACGCACTGGCCGTGCTGCTCGTCCGGCTGCATCTGGCCGGGTTCGCCTGGGGCGACTGCTCGCTGTCCAACGCGCTGTTCCGGCGGGACGCCGGGGCGTACGCCGCCTATCTGGTGGACGCCGAGACCGGTCAGCTCCAGCAGAACCTCAGCCGGGGGCAGCGCGAGTACGACATCGAGCTGGCCCGGGTCAACATCGCCGGTGAGCTGATGGACCTGGAGGCGTCGGGCGCGCTGCACCCGTCGGTCGACCCCGTGCCGTTCGGCACGGCGATCGTACGGCGGTACGAGGACCTGTGGCACGAGGTGACGCGCGAGTCGGTGTACCCGGTGGACAAGCGCCACTACATCGACCGGCGGATCCGCCGTCTCAACGATCTCGGCTTCGACGTGGCGGAGATGCAGATCGAGCGCTCCCCCCAGGGCGACACCGTCACGTTCCTGCCCAAGGTGGTGGACGCGGGCCACCACCAGCGCCAGCTTCTGCGGCTGACCGGTCTTGACGCCGAGGAGAACCAGGCGCGGCGGCTGCTCAACGACCTGGAGAGCTGGATGGCGGGCGAGGACGACTACGCCCCGGGCGATCCGCTGGGTGCCAGGCCCGAGGTGCTGGCGCACCGCTGGGTGCGGGATGTGTTCCGGCCGACCGTACGGGCGGTGCCGCGGGAGCTGCGCGGGGAGATGGACGCGGCGCAGATCTACCACGAGGTGCTGGAGCACCGCTGGTACCTGTCGGAGGGGGCCGGGCGCGACATCGGTCTGGAGGCGGCGATCGAGGACTATCTCGCGCATGTCCTGCCGCACTCGGTGGCCGCGCTGGCCCCGCCGGTGCCGGACCCGTCCGCCGACCTGTCCCCCTGAACCGCGGGCGGGCGGTCACTGGAGGGCGCGTACCACCGTCCGGAAGAGCGACGGGGCCCGCGCCGCCGCCGGGACCAGCAGCCGGGCGCCCGCCGGACGGCCCGTGACCCGCAGCAGGCCTTCCGTCAGCAGCCGGTGGCGGCGGGTCAGCGCGCGCCAGGCCCCCTCGTACTCCTGGGGCCGCCCGGCCCGCAGACAGCGCACCGCCGCCCGGGCCGACGCCAGGGCGAGCGCGATGCCCTCGCCGGTGAGCGCGTCGACATAGCCGGCCGCGTCGCCCACGAGCAGCACCCGCCCCGCCGACCTGTGGCGCACGCGGCGGCGCAGCGGGCCCGCGCCGCGTACGGCTCCGGCGGGCGCGCCCGCGAGCCGGGCCCGCAGGTCGGGGAAGGCGGCGAGGTGGTCGTCGTAACCGCGCCGGACCGTGCTCAGTACGGCCACGCCCACCAGATCACCGGCCACCGGCGTCACATACGCCTCACCGTCCTCACCGGTCGCCGACCAGTGCACCTCGACGAAGTCCGTCCACGGCGCGAGCCGGTAGTGCCTGCGCTGCCCGTAGCGCCGGGGGCCCCGTCCTGGCAGCTCCAGGCCGAGGCCGCGCCGTACCGGTGAGTGCAGCCCGTCCGCGGCCACCAGCCAGCGCGCCCGCAGCCCGGCGGCCGTCACCACGTCGGCGCTCTGGTCGATGTCCCCGACCCGGCCGGTGACGGTCCGTACGCCGGTCTCCTCGGCCCGCCGCGCCAGCGCCGCGTGCAGGGCCGTGCGGCGTACGCCGAGGCCGGGGCCCGCGTCGAAGGCGGCCTCCGCGCGGTGCGCGCCGTGGACGTACCGGATCCCGCGCAGGGCGTGGCCGTCCGGTCCTTCGAGGCCGAGGGCCGCCAGCGCGCGGACGCCCGCGGGCATCACGCCCTCGCCGCACGCCTTGTCGACCGGGGTGGGGCGCGGCTCGATCACCACGGTCTCCAGACCGGCCAGGGCGGCGTGCACGGCGGTGGCGAGTCCGGCCGGTCCGCCGCCGGCCACCAGCAGATCGATCACGGCCGGGCGCCTGTCACGGCCGTCCGCAGCGCGCCGTTCTCGCACCGTATCCGGACGGTCAGCAGAGCGGCGTCGAGCACGGTGAACACCAGTGCGGTCAGCCAGGCCCCGTGCACGAGGGGCAGCGCGACGCCCTCGGCCACGACCGCCACGTAGTTGGGGTGGCGCAGCAGCCGGTACGGGCCGCCCGTCACCAGGGGCAGCCCCGGCACGACCAGGACCCGGGTGTTCCAGCGCGGTCCCAGGGTGCGGATGCACCACCAGCGCAGCGCCTGCGCGGCGACCAAGACCGCGAGCATCGTCCAGCCGAGCGCGGGCACGAACGGCCGGCCGGCGAGCGCCACTTCGGCGAGGCAGCCGACCAGCAGGCCGGTGTGCAGGACGACCATGGGCGGATAGTGTCCCCGCCCGCGTTCGACGGCGCCGCGCGCCAGGCTCCAGCGGGCGTTGCGGCGGGCGACGGCCAGTTCGGCGACGCGCTCCGCGGCCACCGCCAGGACGAGCACGGTGTACCAGATCATCTCCATCCCCTACCTCTCTGCCCTTTCTGTCTCTTCCGTCCCTTCTGTCCTCGTGGTACCGCGGCTACCAGCGGAGCAGGACCAGTTCGGAACAGAATCCGGGCCCCATCGCGAGCAGCAGCCCCGCCGTACCGGCCGGTGGCGGGCGCTCCGCCAGGGTGTCGCGCAGGACGTGCAGGACCGAGGACGAGGACAGGTTGCCCACGGCGGCCAGCGAGCGCCAGGTGAGGTCGAGGGCGCCGGGCGGCAGGGCGAGGACCTCCTCGACGACCTCCAGGACCTTCGGCCCGCCGGGGTGGCACACCCAGGCGGTGATGTCCTCGCGCGCCAGCCCGTGGCCGGCGAGGAAGCCGTCCACGTCGGCGGCGAGGTTCTTCCGTACGACGTCGGGGACGCCGGCGTCCAGGACGATCCGGAAGCCGGAGCCGGTGATGTCCCATCCCATCACGTGTTCGGTGTCCGGGTAGAGATGGCTGCGGGTGGAGACGACGGCGGGGCCCGTGGCGCGGCGCCGGGCGCCGCAGGCGACGACCGCCGCCGCGCCGTCGCCGAAGAGCCCGGAGGCCACGAGGTTGGCGGTGGAGGCGTCGTCCCTCTGGAAGGTGAGGGAGCACAGCTCCACCGAGAGCAGGACGGCGACGTCCCCGGGGTGGCCCAGCAGGTAATCGTGGAGCCGGGCGATCCCGGCCGCTCCGGCGACACAGCCGAGGCCGAAGACGGGCACTCTCTTGACGTCGGGGCGCAGCCCGAGCCGCGCGACCAGGCGCGCGTCCACGGAGGGCGCGGCGATACCGGTGACGGACGTGAACATCAGCAGGTCGACATCGCGCGGGGAGAGCCCCGCCGCGTCCAGCGCGCCGCCGATCGCCTCGGCGCCCAGTGGGACGGCCGTCTCGATGAAGGCGTCGTTGACCGCGCCGAAGTCTTCGAGTGCGCCGTACCGGTCGAGCGGCAGGGCCGTATGACGCGTGGTCACACGGGCGGCGCGGTGCAGCCGGTCGAGGATCCGACGGTCGGCCCCGGCGGGCAGACAGCTCCTGGCGACGGTGTCCGTGAGGTCCTGCTGGCGGTGCTGATGCGGAGCCAGGGCTCCGTGGACGGCTGCGATGCGAGTCATCTGCGGTCCGGGGTCGGAGGGCGAACTGACGTGCAATCCCTGCCCCCGCACCGCCGCGCCACACGCGAAGTCGCCTGTACGGCCCTCGGGTGGCGGACCGGTGCACCGGGCCCGACGCCATGCGGCCCCGGCGGACGAGCGGCCCTACGATGGGTCCGTGGAGGCGAGGGACGAATCGGACGTCGCGGTCGGCGGGCCGCTCGGCGGGTTGCCGGGGCGGTGGCCGCGGTCCACGGGCGGGCTGCTGAGGGCGTGTCATCCGGGGCCGACGGCCGTGGTGACGCTGGTGGTGGCCGGGCTCGCGGTGGCCGCCGGGCAGGACGGTCCCGGCTGCGTCCTGGCGACCACGGCCGTGCTGGCGGGGCAGCTCTCCATCGGCTGGGGCAACGACGCGGTCGACGCGGCGCGGGACGGCGCGGCGGGCCGGCGGGCCAAGCCCGTGGCGGGCGGGGCGGTGACCGCGCGCGCCGTACGGGGCGCGGCGCTGGCCGCGCTGGCCCTGTGCGTACCGCTCTCGCTGCTGTACGGGGCGCTCGCCGGGGCGGTGCATCTGGTGGGCGTGGCGGCGGGCTGGGCGTACAACCTGGGGGTGAAGTCGACGGCGGCGTCCTGGCTGCCGTACGCGATCGGGTTCGCCTCCCTGCCCGCCTTCGTGACGCTGGGTCTGCCGGGGCGGCCCCTGCCCGCCTGGTGGGTGGTGGCCGCGGCGGCGCTGGTGGGGGTGGGGGCGCATCTCGGCAATGTTCTGCCGGACATCGCGGACGACCTGGCGGCGGGGGTGCGCGGCTGGCCGCAGCGGCTGGGCCCGGCGGGGGTACGGATGCTGCTGCCGGCCCCGCTGGTGGCGGCCACGGCGCTGCTGGCGCGGGGCGCCCCGGGCGGCGCGGGGGCGCTCGCCCTGGCGGTGGCGCTGGTCGCCGGGGCCGGTGGCGCGCTGCTGGGGCGGCACCGGCCGAGGGCGGCGTTCCTGGCGGCCGTTCTGGTCGCGGGGGTCAATGTGGCGCTGCTGCTGGGGCGGGGGACGGCGCTCGCCTGAGAGCCCGCCGCCCCCCGCTCCCCCGCCCGGCGGGTGCCGGGCGGGCGCGCGTCAGGCGGAGCCGAGCCGGGCGCCGAGGAAGGCGAGCGTACGGTCCCACGCCTGCCCGGCCGCCTCGGCGTGGTACGCCTCGGGGCGGTCGTCGTTGAAGAAGGCGTGGCCGGCCCCCGGGTAGAGATGGAAGACCGGGATGATGCCGGACTGCGCCTCGATGGTCGCCTTCAGTTCGTCGAGGCTCTGCGGGGGCACGCTCTCGTCCCGCTCCCCGTAGTGGCCGAGGATGTCCGCCTTGAGCCCGGAGAAGTCCGGCACACCGTCCTTGTTGACGCCGTAGAACGGCACTGCTGCGGAGACCCGGGGGTCCGCGGCGGCGAGGCTGAGGACGAAGCCGCCGCCCATGCAGAAACCGACGCCGCCGACCGTGGCGCCCTCCGTCTCCGGCCGGTCCAGCAGATAGTCCACGGCCCCGGAGAGCAGTTCGACGCCCCGGGCGGTGGGCAGTTCGCTCATCATCCGCAGCGCTTCGCCGGAGTCGTGGGCGACCTGGCCGCCGTACAGGTCGGGGGCGAGCGCGACATAGCCGGCCTGGGCGAAGCGGTCGGCGATGTCCTTGATGTGGGCGGTCAGGCCCCACCACTCCTGGATGACGATGATGCCGGGGCCGTGTCCGGCGGGCGGAACGGCGAGATAGCCGTACGCGGTGGTCCCGGCGCTCGGGAAGGAGACGTTCTGGAGGGTGGGCTCGGTCGGCATGACGGGTGCTCCCAGCGGGCTGTAGGTCGGTGGTGCCGGTGCGGTCGGTGGTCGGCGGGCACGTTACCCCGGACCGGCGTGGAGAGTGCCGTACCGGCACGGACATGAGCCCCCGGCGGTACGGAAATGAACCGGCTCGCCCGCACGGGCACGCGACGGCGCTCCCGCACGTTGTCGGATTGTTCTGTGTGACACCTGAGGAGAGATGAACGAATGGCCCTGTGGGACCGGTTCAAGGAATCCGCCGCGACGATGCAGACGCAGCTCATGGCGAAGAAGAACGATCTCAAGAGCGGCGCCTTCCGCGACGCGAGCATGGCCATGTGCGCCCTGGTCGCCGCCGCCGACGGCTCCGTCGACCCGGTGGAGCGGCAGCGGGTCGCTTCGCTGATCGCCTCCAACGAGGTACTTCAGAACTTCCCGGCGGAGGACCTTCAGCGGCGCTTCGACGACTATCTGAACAAGCTCACGGCCGACTTCGCGTTCGGTAAGGTCAACGTTCTCCAGGAGATCGCCAAGGCCAAGAAGAAGCCCGAGGAGGCGCGGGCGGTCGTCCAGATCGGCATCGTCATCGGGGGCGCCGACGGCGACTTCGACGCGACGGAGCGGGCCGTGGTCCGCGAGGCGTGCTTCGCGCTGGACCTACCGCCGCACGAGTTCGACCTCTGAGACCACCCGGTCCCGAGCGTGCTTGAGCGCGGCGGCGGGGGGGGGGGGGGGGGGGGCCCCCCCCCCCCCCCCGCCGGGCTGTTCCCCAGGGTGGCTACTTCCCGTGCCGCTCCACGGGGTCCTTCTCGAAGGCCCATTCCATCCGGGGCTCCAGGGCGAAGCGGAAGAGCCGCTGGACCGGCGCCGTGCAGAGCAGGGTGACGACGGCTCCGGCGAGGAGCGTCACGAAGACCGCGCCGAGCGGGGTGTGCAGCCACCCGGCGCCGTACCAGCCCCAGGTGGACGCGGCCTGGGCGAGGAATCCGTGCAGCAGGTAGCCGCAGAGCGTGCCCGCGCCCAGTGCGGTGAACCACATGCGGCGGCCCGGGATCCAGGCGTAGAAGCAGGCGGTCAGCACGAGCGAGCAGCCGAACAGCGCGAAGGTCATCAGGATGCCGGCCCACCACGGAGAGCCCAGTTCCTGCGCGCTGTCGCGGTGGAAGAACCACCCCATGTTCATCCGGGTGACGGCCCAGTACGCGAAGACCACGGTCAGCGCGGCGACGGGAACGGCCAGGATCCGCGCCTCGCGCCGGCGGACGAGCTGGAAGTGCTCGGGTTTGAGCCGCAGACCGAGCACGAAGAACGGCAGGAACTGCAGGACCCGCTGGAGGTCGAAGTCGTCACCGATGTTCGGCGAGGTGGTCGCGAGCGCCGCGACGCACAGCGCGACCGGGACGGGCCATCGGACGAGCCGCCAGATCGGCGCCGTGATCCGCCAGACGAACAGGGCGAGCAGGAACCAGGTCAGATACCACGGGTCGAGCAGGCTGATCGGCATGGACGGGTCGTCCGCGGCCCATCGGTGGAAGAGGCTGTACGCGGTTTCGAAGACGACGTACGGCACGACGACGCCGGTGAGCAGTCGGCGCACCCGGTCGGGGCGGAAGTCGAAACTGCGGGAGAAGTAGCCGGAGATGATGATGAAGGCCGGCATGTGGAAGGCGTAGACGACGATGTACAGCGCCGACACCGCCCGGCTGCCGTCCCGCAGCGGTTCCCACGCGTGCCCCATGGCGACCAGCACGATCGCCAGGTACTTCGCATTGTCGAAGAAGGCGTCCCGCTTTCGGGCCGGTGGAGGCGGCGCGGCCGGAGCCGCCTCCACGTCCGGCCGGGAGGGCGCATCCCGTGTCTGATCTGCGAGTTGTCCGGTCGCTTGCGTCACACTGCCTCCCCGGGGGAACTCGGGGCGGCGCGCACGCCTCTTGACATGTTCGTGGGGGGAAACCGCGGAGCAAACATTCAAGGCACCCTAACCAGGCGCACCGCACTCTCTCCAATCGGGTGGGTGCCGGGGGTTCGGGCGGCGCGCGGCCGGAGCACGGCGGGACGCGTCACGCGTCCACGAGCGCGGCCGCGAGCTGTTCGATCCGGGCCCGCCACGCGGCGAGCGCGGCGTCCGTGTCCCAGCCCACCGGCCCGGTCTGGGTGAGGACGAGACGGGCGCCGTGCCCGGTACCCTCGCCGAGCTCCCAGGTCACCGAGGAGTGCGGCTCGACGGCGTACGTCAGCGACCGGGGCGCCCGTACCTCCGTGACCGGGCCCGCCGGGGCGCCGGCCACGGTGAAGCCCTCCGGGACGGGCAGGCCGGCCACCGGCTCGATCCCGGCCGAGAGCACCGCCCAGACCGTCTCGGCCGGCCGGACGAGCTGCCGCTCGAAGCGGACCCGCCACCCCTCGGAGCCGTCAGGACCGACCGGCTCGGCCGTCCCCCGGTCGAGACCGAACCGGCTGATGTACGACTCGTGGAGGCCGCCCCTGTCCCGGCCGGCGTCGGCCGGGGCGCCGTCGAGGAACCGGGCGAGGGCTCCGACGCAGAGGTGCCAGCCGGAGGCGAAGCTCGCGGCGCCCGGCCGGTCGCCGAAGGTGTGGACGAGCGTGAGAAGCGATCCTTCGCCGTCCGGGGTGACGGTCCAGCTCAGATGGTCCGTCCCCCAGGTGAAGGCGAAGAGGCGGGGCTCCTCGACATCCGTGACCGTACCGGTCATCCCCGGGTCGCCGGGCGCGGCGCCGGGGAAGCGGAAGCCCATCGCGCCGCCCGGGGTGAGGTCCACCGTGACCTCCGAGGGGAACCACCGGCCGAGGGCGGCCGGATCGGTGAGCGCGGCCCAGACCTTCTGCGGGGGGTGGGGCAGTCTGCGCTCCATCCGCAGGGCGCTGCGACCGTCGGCCGTGGTCAGCGTGGTGTCGTGCGGGGTCGTGTTCATGAGGGGTCGTCCTCCATCGCGTCGAGATGCCGTTCGAGCGCGTCGAACGCGCCGGCCCACAGATGCCGGTAGTGGGCGAGCCAGGCGTCGAGCTCCGCGAGGGGCTCGGGGCGCAGCTCGTACCAGCGGCGCTGGGCCTCCTGCCGGACCCGGACGAGTCCGGCCTCGCGGAGCGCGCGCAGATGCTTCGAGGTACCCGGCTGGCTCAGCCCGAGACGCTCCGTGAGCTGGCCCACCGTGTACGGGCGCTCCAGAAGGAGGTCCAGGATCTTCCGCCGGTTCGGCTCTGCGAGGACATCGAACGGTATGGGCATGAACCCAATATACCCCTCCAGGCATATAGCCGCATGGTTATGTATGGGCTTCGCCACGCACGGCCGCGGATTCTGTCCGGAACCACATGGTGACAACCTGTCAACAGACCACGCATAGTTGGAAGTTCGGGCACGAGAGCCACGGAAGGGGCACCTCCCCCATCGGGGGAGAACGGCCCCGTGGACGCGCCCGGCGCTCCGCCCGCGCACGCCCCCCAGCACCGCCCCGACACCACCCTCAGCACCGCCCGAGCACCTCCCCAGCACTGCGGCCCAGGCCACCCGGCCCCACAGAACGGCGCAAGGAGAGCGGCCGTGCATGACGAATTCCTGTGCCATGTCACCGCGTACGGAATATGCGGCGGACAGCGTATCGGCGTTCCTCTGGGCACCTATCGCGCCCCCACTCTGGCACTTGCACTGTGGTGGTTGCGGGATCGCGCGACCTGGATCGCGGAGAGGCTCGATCCCAGCCCCGAGAGCCATCACTTTCCGGCCGAGGCGCTCGCGCCGGTGGCCCGGGGGGTGCCGGACGTACCGACGACGCTCCGCGCCTGGCGGGACGACGTGGCGCACCAGGACATGATCGCGGAGCATCTCGCCGCGGGCCGGCTGATCCGGGTGGCCACCCGCGACGACACGACGGAGTACGAACTGCTCGCCGAGTCGGTCGACGCGCTGCGGATGGACCGGGCGCTGCCGACGCCGGGCGCGCACGAGCCGGTGCCGGAGAGACCGGCGCCCCTGGAGCCGGCGTTCTGGTCCCCGCAGCCGGCGGCGCTGCACGAGTACCGCTCCCCGGGCGACACCCTCCAACTGGGGAGACCGTTCGGCTGACCCCTGACCCCTGACCCCTGACCCCTGACCCCTGACGGCGGCGCGTGGGACGGATCGGGCCGGTCAGCGCGCGGGGAGCTCCCCCTGGGCGATCTCGATATGCGTGTGCAGCTCGTCCGCCGCCCCCACCGCCGTGGCGCCGGACACCGCGAGACAGACCAGCAGCGCGCCCGCGACGAGCCGTCCTGCCGCGGGCAGGCCCGGCGCGCCGCTCCCGGTGGGGCCGAGCAGCGCGGCGACCCGCCGGGGCACCGGGCCCTCGGCGGCGGCCAGGGCGGTGCGCGGCCTGCCCGCCGCCGGGGCCGGGGCGCTCCGGGTGGCCAGGGCGGCGCGGCCGATGGCGCGGGCCGCGAGACGCCGGTCGCCGACGGCCGCGGCGGCGGCCTCGTCCGCGGCGCGCTCCAGCGCGTAACCGAGGGGCTCGCGCAGGGCGCGCAGCGCCGGGTGGCAGAGGGCGGCCAGCTCCACGGCCTGGAGGTGGAGATGGTGACGGCCGCGCAGATGCGCGCGTTCGTGGGCGAACAGCGCCTCGCGCTCGGCCGGTTCGAGGGCGCGCAGCATGCCGGTGGTCACGACGATCCGGCCGGGGCGGCCGGGCAGCGCGTACGCGTCGGGCAGCTCGTCCCGCAGGACCGCCAGCTCCACGCCCCCGGCGCCCGCGGCGGCCCTGGCCCGGCGCAGCTCGGCGCGGCCCCGGCGGAGCGCGGCGCCGAGGAGTGCGGTACGCCACAGCAGCAGACCGGCGGCGGCCGAGGCGAGCGCGACGGTCACGGCGGGCGGCCCTTCCGCCAGCGGGCGGACCAGCTCCCCGAGGACGGCCACGGCGGGGAGGTACGACGCGCCCGGGACGACGAGCAGCGCCAGGGCGGCCGTACTGCTCGCGGCGAGGACGAGCGCGGTGACGGTGAGCAGCCGGGCGGCGGCGCGCGGGGCGAGGAGGGCCGCGGCCCGGCGGGCGGCGGGCACCGCGAGGAAGGGCATCAGCAGGGGCACCCAGATGACGGAGATCATGCGGCGCCGTCGTCCAGGAGGGAGCGCAGGAGCTGTTCGTCCTCGTCGTTGAGCTGGGAGACGAACCGGGCGAGGACGGCGCCGCGGTCCTCGTCCTTCGCCAGTTCGGAGTGCATCCGGCGGGCGGTGAGCCCGGGCGCGTCCTCGGTCGGGGTGTACGCGTAGCCGCGCCCGGCCCTGACCCGGGTGAGGGCGCCCTTCTCGTACAGCCGGGTCAGGATGGTGGTGACGGTGGTACGGGCGAGCGACCCGCCCAGCTCCTGCTGGACCCTGCCCGGCGTGAGCGGCCCGTCCGCGGCCCACAGCGCCGCCAGCACCCCGGCTTCCAGCTCGCCCGCCGGACGCCGCTCCGGGCTCTCCTCGCCCATCGGAACGCTCCTCCCACTTCTTTCGTCTACAGTGAAGTAGACCGTCTACAGATCTGTAGTCAATCAGATCGTCATGCAGGACATCCCTGCCACCATTATGGGAGCAGCCCCTCTATGGCCGTATCCGTGCTCGCGACCATGCCGCAGGCCGTGAACCTCCTCGACGCGGGATCCCTGCTCTCCGCGTTCGGCGCCCTCGGCATCGCCGTCGTCCTCTTCGCCGAGACAGGTCTCCTGATCGGCTTCTTCCTCCCCGGCGACTCGCTCCTGTTCACCGCCGGGCTGCTCAGCGTCCCCGGTACGGGCGGCTCCGCGCACCTCGCCCTGGGGCAGGTCCTCGTCGCCTCCGTCGCCGGAGCGCTGATCGGCGCGCAGACCGGTTACTGGATCGGCCGGCGCGGCGGGCGGGCGCTGCTCGCGCGCAGCCGGGCCCGCAAGCTGCACCAGGCGGCGGCGCGCGCCGAGGAACTGCTCGACCGGTACGGCCACGCGAAGGCCGTCGTGCTGGCCCGCTTCGTCCCGGTCGTGCGGACCGTGCTCAATCCGCTCGCGGGCGCGCTGAACGTGCCCGCCCGGGTCTTCACCCTCTGGCAGGTCACCGGCGGGCTGCTCTGGACCGTCGGTCTCGTCCTCGGCGGGTACGCGCTCGGCTCGTCCGTACCCCATGTCGACCGCTATCTGCTGCCCCTCGTGGCGCTCGTGGTGCTGGTCTCCCTGATCCCGGTGGCCCTGGAGGTGCGGCGCTCCCGGCGGACGGCCGCGGAGGGGACGCCCGCGAGCCGCGCGGCGCGGGAGGAGGCACGGTGACGGCGCTCGCCTCCCCCGCCCTGCCCGGCGGCGACCGCTGGTTCGACGACGGGCTGTACACCTCCGTCAACGAACTGGCCCACCGCTCCCCCGGCTGGCTGGACACCGCGATCTCCCTCTGGTCGACGTACGGCCTTCTCCTTCTCGGCGCGCTTCTGCTGGCCGCGTGGTGGCGCGCCCGCCCGGCGGGCTCGGCCCGGGCGGCCCTGGCGCTGGCCGCGCCCCTGGTCGTCCTGGCGGCCTTCGTCGTCAGTACGGGGCTCAAGGCGCTGCTGCACGAGCAGCGGCCCTGTCAGACCCTGCGCACCGTCACCGTCGAGACATGTCCCCCGCTGGGCGACTGGTCACTGCCCAGCAACCACGCCGTGCTGGCGGCGGCGGTCGCCGTCACCCTGCTGTTCACGGACCGCCGGCTCGCCGCGCTCGCGGTACCGGCGGCCGTGGCGATGGCGGCCTCGCGGGTCTGGGTCGGGGCGCACTATCCGCACGACGTGGTCCTCGGGCTGGTCGTGGGGGCGGTCGTGGCCGGGGCCCTGACGGCGGGGGCGCGCCACGCCGTCGCACCGGTGGCCGAGCGGCTGCACGCCACCCGGTTGCGTCCGCTGGTGGCGAGGCGGTGAGCGGACCGGCGACGGCGGTCCGGCGGGCCCGGCGGCGGGCGCCGGCGATCGTCGTCGTGGTGGTCTGCGCCGTGGCCTTCGCCCTGCTGGCCGTGGCGGTGACCGGCCGCCACGGCGTGCCGTTCCCGGTGGACCGGAGCGCGCTCGACTGGTCGGTGGGCCACCGACCCCCGCTGGCGAAGGCGCTGGCCAGGGCGGTCACCGCGAGCGGCACCGGGGTCCTGCCCTATCTGGGCGCCGTGATCGGCGGGGCGCTCGCCGGGAGCGGCACCCGGCGGGGGCTGTACGGGGCGGCCTGCGCGCTGCTGTTCCTGCTCGCGGGCCAGGCCGTACGGTACGGCCTGGTGGAGACGATCGCCCGTCCCCGGCCCCCGGTGGAGGACTGGGCCACACACGCCTCCGGCTACGCCTTCCCCTCCGGGCACACCACGACATCGGCGCTGGTGGCGGGGGTGCTGATCTGGGGCGTGGCCCGGGCGAGCCACCGAGCGGCCCGTAAGGGCCGGCGGACCGCCGGGTATCTGCCCGCGGCGTACCCGCTCATGGTGCTCCTCGGCTGCTGGGCGGTGGCCGTGGGGCTCAGCCGGGTCTATCTGGGGGTGCACTGGGCGACCGATGTGCTCGGCGGATGGCTCTTCGCGGGTGTCTGGCTCGGCCTCGGGGCCGTCCTCGTGCGGGGACGGTTCCCCGGTCCTGGCGAGCGGCGCGCCGGCGGCCGATGAGTCCTGGCGACCGGCAGTGTCTACCCCTGGAGAGGGAGCGAAGCGTGCGAGGGAAGGACATGGCCATGTTCGGCAGGAGCAAGGCGTTCAGCGGATTCGCCGTCGACGACATCGACAAGGCCCGGCGTTTCTACGGCGAGACGCTGGGGCTGGAGGTCACCGAGGAGTACGGCCTGCTCCACCTGCGGCTGGCGGGCGGGACGAGCGTGCTCGTCTACCCCAAGCCGGACCACACCCCGGCGACGTTCACGGTCCTCAACTTCCCGGTGGACGACATCGACGCGGCCGTCGGCGAGCTGACCGGCCGGGGCGTGCGCCTGGAGCGCTACCCCGGGATGGACGCGGACGACCAGGGTGTCTTCCGGGGCGGCGGTCCGTACATCGCGTGGTTCACGGACCCGGCGGGGAACATCCTCTCCGTCCTCCAGGAACGCTGATCGCCCCGGGGCCCCGGGAGGGCCCGTCCCGCCGCCGGGTCAGAGCTTGAGGTGCATGATGTGCAGGCCCACATAGCCCTCCGTGGGGTGGCGGAACCCCTCGGGGAGCGTGCCGAGGATGTCGAAGCCGAGCGACCGGTACAGCTTCACCGCGTACGTGTTGGTCTCGACGACGGCGTTGAACTGCATCGCGCGGAAACCGGCCGCGCGGGCCCAGTCGATGGAGTACGTACAGAGTGCCCGGCCCACCCCGCGCCCCGCGTGCGCCGGGTCGACCATGTAGCTGGCCCCGGCGATGTGCGAGCCGTTGCCCAGGTGGTTGACGTTCATCTTCGCCGTGCCCACGACCGTACCGGCCTCGTCCACGGCGACGACGGAACGGTTCGGCGCCACCTGGAGCCACCAGTCGCGGCCCTCGGTCTCGGTGAGCCCGGTCGGATAGGTGAAGGTCTCCCCGGCCGCGACGATCTCATGGAAGAACGGCCAGACGGCGGGCCAGTCCTCGGTGGTGGTCTCCCTGATCAACATGGCGACAGGATGCCCGTACCGCCCCCGCCGCCACCAGTACTTTTCGCACGGGCATCGGCGGTTCGCGCCGCTGGTCCGGCGCTGGTCCTGGAAATCTGGGGTACCCGGGAGCCGGGCGGCGTGCGCCGCACCCACCGGGCGGGCCGGCGGACGAGGAGACAGGACGGACATGTTCGAAGCTGATGACATCCGGGAGTGGCGGGGCCACGACGTGGTGGACGCCGGGAAGCGGAAGATCGGCTCTCTGGAGGCGGTCTACGTCGACACGGCGACGGACGCCCCGTCGTTCGCCACGGTCACCATCGGACTGCCGACCAAGCGGCGCCTCGTCTTCGTACCGCTGGACCATGCCACGGTCGGACCGGCGTATCTGAAGGTCCCGTGGGACCGGAAGCTGGTCAAGGAAGCCCCCTCGATCGACACGGACGGCGAACTGCTCGCGGAGAACGAGCCGGAGATCTTCGCCCATTACGGGCTTCCGTACAGCACCGGCGCGGGCGGCGAGCGCAGGCTCGGCCGCCGCTGAGGAGCCATCCGGGGGCCGTCCGCGTGGCGCCGCACCGCCCTGCCCGCAATCGGGTAGGGACATGACATGACCCGTCGATGTTTCGGTGGGCCGGAGGCCTGGCACCGGCTCACGGTGCTGCCCCGCGGGATCGCGTCGTCCACCGCGCTCGTCTGGAACCGAGGCCGTGAGATGGAGCTGATGCACCGGGCCATGAGCTTCGCGGCGCTGGGCTTTCTGACGCTGGTGCCGCTGCTGATCCTGGTCGCCGCGACGGACCCGGCGAGCGGGCAGGGGTTCGCCCGCTGGCTGGGGCAGGGGCTCGGGGTCTCCGCCTCGTCCCAGCAGCAGATCCAGGAGCTGTTCGGCCGGCCGGGGCAGGCGCTGCAGCGGACGACGGCGTTCGGACTCGCCGCGCTCGCGGTGTTCGGGCTGACGTTCGGCGGGGCCGTGCAGACGGGGTACGAGCGGGTCTGGGAGCTGCCGACGGCCCGCTGGCACACGATGTGGCGCCATGTGGTGTGGCTGGCGGTGCTCGTCGCGTTCCTGGTGGTGTTCGTCAACACACCGGTGACCTCGGACTCGGTCGTCGAGCTGACGCTCGTCACGACCGGCGATCTGATCCTGACGTTTCTCTTCTTCTGGTGGTCCCAGCATGTGCTGCTCGCCGGGCGGGTGCGCTGGCGGGCGCTGGCACCCGGCGCCGTCGCGATCGCACTGGGACTGCTCGGGCTGCGGGTGTTCTCCCGGGTCGTCTTCTCACCGCTGATCGCCTCGAACGCCGTCACGTACGGCCCGTTCGGAACGGTGCTGGTGCTCCAGTCCTGGCTCGTCGGCGTCGGCTTCGTCGTCTACGGCGGCGCGCTGGTGGGCCGTCTCGTCCATGAGCACCACACCCATCGGCGGCTGGGCCGCGCACCCGCCGCGGAGCGGGGACCCGTACCGGACTCCGGTGCGGAGGACATGTGACGGCGGCGCGGGGGCGTGCCGGAGGTCCGGCACGCCCCTGGTCCTGAGCGGCGCCCGGGGAGAGCGACCGTCAGAGGTCGAACTCGCTCGGCGCGATGCCCACGGCGAAGCACGCCTCGCGGACCACGGCCTGCTCCGTCTTGTCGAAGTCGCCGTCGGCGCCGCCGATGACGATGCCGATCTGGATGACCGCGCGGGCCTCGGTGGGCTTCTTGGCGACCTTGCCGATGGTCTGGAGGATGCCGACCTTGCCGAAGTCGAAGTCGGTGGTGAGCTTCTGGCAGTAGTCGTTGAACCGTGCCTGGAGGTCTTCCGCGGGGAAGTTCTGGAGCACGTCGTTGCTCATGATCAGCGCGGCGACGCGCTGGCGCTCCGAGGCGTCGATGGAGCCGTCCGCGGCGGCGACCAGCGCGCACATGGCCATGCTGGCGTCACGGAAGGCGCCGCTCTTGAGGTCGTTCTTCTTCGCGTTGAGCTGCGTCTGCATCGATGACGCGGAATCCTTGATGCGGTCCCACAGGGCCACGTGGCTTCTCCTGGTCGGTCGGGGGGCGGGTCGGACGGGGTGGTGCCGGCGGTCCGGTCGGCCGGACCGCCGGGGTCAGAGGTGCGGCGTGACGGCCGGCATCAGGTCCTGGAAGGTGCGCCCCTCGGCGGGGGTGCCGATGGCGGCCATCTGCCAGCCGCCCCCGGAGCGGTACACCTTGGCCATGATCTGGGCGGTGTGGTGGCCGCCTCCGGTGAGCGTGTAGCGGGCCAGTTCCTGGCCGTTGGTCTCGTCGACCAGCCGGCAGAAGGCGTTCTCGACCTCTTCGAAGGTCTGTCCCGTGAAGGAGTTGACCGTGAAGACGATCTGCTCGACGTGGACGGGGACCCGCTGGAGGTCCACGATGATCGACTCGTCGTCGCCGCCCTGGCCGGCGCCGCCGACCCGGTTGTCACCGGTGTGCCGTACGGAGCCGTCGTCGCTGGTCAGATGCTGGAAGAAGACGACGTCGACGGCCTCCTTGCCGGCGAAGAGCAGCGCCGAGGCGTCGAGGTCGATCTCGCGGGCGGTCAGCCGGGCGAAGAACCCCTTCTTGGCGGCCTGCCAGCCGAGTCCCATGCGGACGACGGTGAGTTCACCCCCGCCGGACTTGGTCAGGCTGATCTGCTGGCCCTTGGCAAGGTTGACGCTCATCGTTCACTCCTGATGGTTGGTGCCGGCCCGGCCCCGGCGCGGGGACCTGGCGCGGTCGCCGGAGGGCGGGGCCGGGTGGCGGGGGCTCGGCCGGACGCGTGGGTCAGACGTTGACGCCGTAGTCGGAGGCGATCCCGGCGAGCCCGGAGGCGTACCCCTGGCCGATCGCGCGGAACTTCCACTCGGCACCGTTGCGGTACAGCTCGCCGAAGACCATCGCGGTCTCGGTCGAGGCGTCCTCGCTCAGGTCGTAGCGGGCCAGTTCGGCGCCGCCCGCCTGGTTGACCACCCGGATGTACGCGTTGCGCACCTGGCCGAAGCTCTGGCCCCGGGACTCGGCGTCGTGGATCGACACCGGGAAGACGATCTTCGAGATGGAGGCGGGCACGGCCGAGAGGTCGACCTTGACGGTCTCGTCGTCGCCGTCGCCCTCGCCGGTCAGGTTGTCGCCGGTGTGCTCGACGGAACCGTCCGGGCTCTTCAGGTTGTTGTAGAAGACGAAGTGCTGGTCGGAGACGACCTTGCCGGAGCCGTCGCACAGCAGGGCGCTGGCGTCCAGATCGTGGTCGGCGCCGGTGGTGGTCCGCACGTCCCAGCCGAGAGCGACCAGAACGGCGGTCAGGCCCGGGGCCTCCTTGCTGAGCGAGACATTGCCGCCCTTGGCGAGGCTCACACCCATGTTGCTTCCTTTCGTCCGTGCGGATCCGGCGGGCGTCCGGAGCCGGGCACACCGGACGTACGGGACGTACCGGCGGCCATGGCGCCGTGTGACACCATCGTAAATCTACAACACTGTAGAAATGAGCTGGTGGTTAGGATGCCCCGGCGCCAGGGCGTCTGGGGCGGCAGCGTGGGAGGAGGCCACTTCCGTGGTCGGAAACGCCGGGAACACCAGAAAAACCGGGCACGTCGGGCGCCTCGGGCACGGCGATGACGACGATGACGGCGGGCGGGGCTCCCGTACCCGCAGGCGTGGCCAGGGACAGCTGGAGGCGCAGGTGCTGGCGGTCCTCGGCTCGGCGAGCGGCCCGGTGGCGGCGACCTGGGTGCAGGAACGGCTCGACGGGGAGCTGGCCTACACCACCGTGATCACGATCCTGACGCGGCTCCTCGGCAAGCAGGCGGTGACCCGAACCCGCTCCGGCCGCTCGTTCCTGTGGACTCCGGTGGCGGACGAGGCGGGGCTCACGGCGCTGCGCATGCGCCGGCTGCTCGACGAACGCGACGACCGCGACGCGGTGCTCTCCAGCTTTGTGTCCGCCCTCTCGCCGCACGACGAGCGGGTGCTCCGCTCGCTGCTCAGCGCCGCGGACGAGGCCGACGGCGCGGACGGCGCCGGGGCGGTGCCGCGGGCCGCGGACGCGGCGGAGGGTTGACCGATGGGTGTCTTCGTCTTCCTCCCCCTGGTCCTGCCGCTGACCGCGCTGCCCATCGCACGCCTGGCCGAGCAGCATCTCCATCCGCGCAGCGCCGCGTGGCTGCTGACCTCCGTCGCGGTGGTCCTCGCGGCGTGCAGCACCTTCTGTCTCGGGCTGCTGGTGGTGGTCGGGACCGCGCAGCTCCCCGGCAACCCGCTGCCGGACAGCTGGTCGGATCCGGAGGTGCGCGCGGCCGTGCCGTACGACGAGGTGGCCGGCAAGACCGCGATCGTGGCGCTGCTCCTGGTCGTCGTGGCGTGCGGCAGGACCGTACGGCGCCATCTGCGTTTCCGTTCGCGCGCCCACCGTGCGCTGGCCGGGCTGCCCGAGGCGCCGGCGTACCGCGCGGTGTCCGGGCTCGCGGTGCTGGACGACGAACTGCCGTACGCGTACGCCCTGCCCGGCTCGCCCGGGCGGATCGTCGTCTCCACGGGCCTGCTCTCCTGCCTCGACCGGGGGGAACGGGCCGCCCTGCTCGCCCATGAGCACGCCCATCTCGCCGGGCGCCACCACCGGCTGCTGCTGGCCGTACGGCTGGCGGGGTGCGCCAATCCGTTCCTCCGCCCGCTGGCGGGGGCGGTGACGTACAGCACCGAGCGGTGGGCGGACGAGGAGGCCGCGGCCGTCACGGGTGACCGGCGCACGACGGCGCGGGCGGTGGGCAAGGCCGCGCTGTTCTCGCACCAGGCGCCGCCCCCGGGGTTCGCGGCGTTCGCCTCGGCGGGCCCGGTGCCGCGCAGGGTGGCGGCGCTGCTCGGCCCCGTACCGCCGCGCAGGAGCTGGCCGCCCGCGCTGACCCGGGCGGGGATGGCCGCGTACATCGCCGCGGCGGGGACCGCCGCGTCCACCGTCTCCGCGCTCAACGCGGCGTCCGCGCTCTTCCTCGTCCTCGAAGCGGCGACACCGCTGTGACGGCCCTGACGCGTGGGCCGGCGCCCGGCCTGATCCACCCGGCGTCCTCTACACGTCTGTAGAACCAGTAGAGTGCACGCGTCGCACAGTGCGGCGAACCGGCGCGTCCGATGGGTGGGCGGGGCCGGGTACGGGGCACGGAGGACCAGCGTGGGCAGTCAATCCAGGGGGCGGCGCGCCCGCCCGCCGGCGGGCGGCGGCCGACGTGCCGCCCGGGAGGCGGACCGGACCAGGCTCACCCGGCGGGGGCGAATAGCCCTGTGGACCGGCGGGGTGCTCGCCGTGGCGCTGATCGGCGTGACGGGCGCGGGAGCCTGGGTCTACCAGAGTCTCGACGGCAACATCCACGGTGCGGACATCGACGGGAAGATCGGCGGTGACCGCCCGGTCAACTCCAGTCCGGGCTCGAAGAACATCCTGGTCGTCGGCTCCGACTCGCGCGACGGCGACAACGGCAAGTACGGCAAGGGCCTGACCACCATGCAGTCGGACACGCTGATGGTGATGCATCTGGCCGCCGACCGGAAGTGGGCCACGGTGGTCTCGCTCCCCCGCGACTCCTGGGTGAACATCCCGTCCTGCGAGCAGGGCGACGGGACCATGTCGAAGCCGCACCACTTCAAGATCAACGAATCGTTCGCGATCGGCGGGTCGACCGGGGAGGTCGCGGACGCCGCCGCCTGCACCATCAGGACCGTGGAGCAGAACACCGGGCTGCGCATCGACCACTTCATGTCGGTGGACTTCCAGGGTTTCAAGGGCATGGTCAACGCGCTGGACGGCATCGAGGTCTGCCCCGAGACGGCGATCCATGACAAGAAGGCCCATCTCGACCTGGAGGCGGGCTGCCAGACGGTCAGGGACGAGCAGGCCCTGGGCTACGTACGTACCCGCTACAGCGTCGGGGACGGCTCCGACCTCGGGCGCATCGGGCGCCAGCAGGAGTTCATGGAGGCCGTGGCGGCCAAGGCGCAGGCGAAGCTGACCAGCCCGAACGCGCTGTACGGGTTCCTCGACTCGGCGACCAAGTCCCTCACCACGGACGAGGAGCTGGCGGGCATCAAGCCGCTCACCTCCCTCGCCAACGAGATCAAGGCCGTCCCGAGCGACCGGCTGACGTTCCTGACCGTGCCGAACTACCCGCGCGAGGCCGACGTACCGACCGACAGGGCCAATGTCGTCTGGCAGTATCCGCAGGCCGGGAACCTGTTCACCGCGATGGCGCGGGACAAGGAGACCGACAAGGAGAAGCTGGAGGCCGACAGCGAGAACCCGGTCTTCGCGAACACGGTGCGGGTCCAGGTGCTCAACGGCACCGGCACCCAGGGGCGCGCGGCGGACGTCGCCGACACCCTGCGCAGCGCCGGTTTCACCGTCTCCTCGGTCGGGAACGCGCCCGAGTCGGCGGAGAAGACCACGGTGGGGTACCCGCAGGACCTCCGGGCGGCGGCCGCGGTGCTGTCCTCCCGGCTGCCGGGCAGCACCGCCGAGCAGGACGCGGCGGCCACGCCGGGTGTGGTGACCCTGACCGTGGGCGAGGATTTCAAGGCCCTGCGATGATCTCCACGTCCGGGCGGGCGCGCGCCGGCCGTGGCAGGCGCCCCCACTGGTGTCGCACGCCACATTGCGCTTCTTTGCGATTCCTTTACCATTGAGCGACGGGGGTCCACTCCCCCGTCGTCCCAGCGTCCGCCGCACGAACCGAACCAACTGATCCAAGAAGGAGCTACGGTCCCGCAATGGGTGAGCCTCCCAGTACGAACCGTGCCATTCCCGTCCCGTCGAGCCATGGGACGGAGGTGGCACGGTGACCGAAGTGCTCCTGCTGCTCCTCGCCCTCGCGCTCACCCTCGCCTGTGCGGTGTTCGTGGCGGCCGAGTTCTCCCTGACCACGATCGAGCGGGGCGAGCTGGAGCGCGCCGCCGCCGCCGGTGAGCGCGGGGCCGCCGGCGCCCTGGAGGCGGCCAAGCGGCTCACCTTCCAGCTCTCCGGGGCCCAGCTCGGCATCACGGTGACCTCCCTGGTCATCGGCATGCTCGCCGAGCCGTCGCTGGCCGTGCTGCTGCGCGGCCCGCTGGAGGCCGTCGGCCTGCCGGGCGGCGCGGTCCCCACGGTCGCCACCCTGCTCGGTGTCTCGCTCTCCACCGTCGTCCTGATGGTCGTCGGCGAGCTGGTCCCGAAGAACTGGGCGATCTCCAGCCCGCTCGCGGTCGCCAAGGTCGTGGCCGGGCCGCAGCGCGGCTTCACCGCCGCGTTCGCCCCGCTGATCCGGCACCTCAACAACACGGCGAACCGGCTGGTCCGGCGCTTCGGCCTGGAACCCGCGGAGGAACTGGCGTCCGCCCGCACCCCCGAGGAGCTGGTCGCGCTGGCCCGGCACTCCGCGCGGGAGGGCGCCATCGAGGCGGACTCCGCGGAGCTGTTCGTACGGACCCTGCACCTCGCCGAGCTGACCGCGGAGAACGTGATGACCCCGCGGGTGGACGTCCGGGCCCTGGAGGCGCACGCCACCGCCACGGACGCCGCCCACCTCACCCTGGCCACCGGCCTGTCGCGCTTCCCCGTCTACCGGGACAGCCTCGACGAGGTCATCGGCACGATCCACATCCGTGACGTGCTGGCCCTGGACGAGGACCGGCGGGACCACACCCCCGTCACCGAGCTGGCGACCGGCCCTCTGCTGGTGCCCGACTCGCTCCCGGTGGACCGGCTGCTGCGCCGCCTGCGCGCGTCGCGGACGATGGCCGTCGTCATCGACGAGTACGGCGGCACCGCCGGCGTCGCCACGGTGGAGGACATCGTGGAGGAGGTCGTCGGAGAGGTACGCGACGAACACGACCCGCACGAGACCCCGGACCTGGCGCCAGGACGGCCGGACGCCGACGGCCGTGACGTGTGGGAGGCCGACGGATCCGTCCGGCTCGACCAGCTCCAGGCGATCGGCTTCGCCGCGCCGGAGGGGCCCTACGAAACCCTCGCCGGGCTGCTGGCGACGCGGCTGGAACGGCTGCCCGTACGCGACGACACCCTGGAGATCGACGGCTGGCGGTTCACCGTCCTGCGGGTCGAGCACCATCGCGCGGACCGGGTGGGCGTCACCGCGCCCGCCCCGGCCGCACAGCTCACGGAGGATGCCCGATGACCGGCCTGCAGCTCGCCATCGGCGTGCTCACCCTGTTCACCAACGCGTTCTTCGTCGGGGCCGAGTTCGCGCTCATCTCCGTACGGCGCAGCCAGATCGAGCCCCTGGCCGTCAAGGGCAGCAGGCGTGCGAAGAACACCCTGTGGGGTCTGGAACACCTCTCGGCGGCGATGGCCACCGCGCAGCTCGGCATCACCATCTCCTCGCTGGTGCTGGGCGCCGTCGCGGAACCGGCGATCGCGCATCTGCTGGAGCCGCCGTTCGAGGCGATCGGGGTGCCCGAGGCGCTGATCCACCCCATCGCGTTCGTGATCGCGCTGACCCTGGCGACGTATCTGCACATGCTGGTCGGCGAGATGGTGCCGAAGAACATCGCGCTGGCCGCCCCGGCGCCCACCGCGCTCGCGCTCGGGCCCGCGCTGGTCTGGCTGACCCGCGCGCTGCGCCCGGTGATCTTCGGGATCAACGCGTTCGCCAACTCCATCCTGCGGCTGCTGAAGGTCGAGCCGAAGGACGAGGTCGCCTCCGTCTTCACCGACGACGAACTCGCCCGGCTGGTCAAGGACTCCAGTGAGGCGGGGCTGCTCGACCCGGCGGACGGCGAGCGGCTGCGCGACGCGCTGGAGCTGGGTACCCGGCCGGTGGGCGAGGTGATGGTCCCGCTGAACCGGACGGTCACCGTCGACCACCGGGTCACCCCGCGGGAACTGGAGCGCGCCGCCGCGTCGTCCGGCTTCTCCCGGCTGCCGGTGACCGGGCCCGACGACACGATCCTCGGCTATCTGCACATCAAGGACGCCCTCGGCGTCGTCGAGCGCACCGAGCCGTTCCCGCGCGGCGCGCTGCACACGGTGATCCGGGTCGAGATCGACACCCCGCTCGACGACACGATGACGGCCATGCGCGCCGCGGGTACGCACCTCGCCGCCGTCGCCGGGGACAAGGGCACCGTCATCGGCTTCGTCACCATGGAGGACGTCCTGGAGGAACTGGTCGGCCCCGCCACGGGCCCGCCGACCGCCGCCGTGTAGCGGCGGGCCGCACGGACCGCACCACCCCGCGGACCGCCCGCTCCGGCCGATTCCCTGCGGCCGGACGGTGCGAAAGCGGCCGGTGTCCCGCCCCGGGCACCGGCCGCTCCCGACGGTCCCCTCACCCTTCGCACCCGCCCACCCTTTTACGTTCGTACCGGTACGCGCAAGAGAAAACGAGTGTCCTCCGATGTCCGACGGGACGAGTCGATTAGAGCCGGTGGCTCTCGCCGCGCACAGCCGGCGCATCGTGGAATCCACCGCCTTCAGCAGCGCGGTGTTCTGTCTGATCGTCGGTAACGCGTGCCTGCTCGGCATCGAGACGTACACCGGCGCCGTACACCAGTGGCGCGACGAACTGAAGCTCGCCGAGCACCTGTTCCTCGCCGCCTTCACCGCGGAGATCCTGCTGCGCGCCGCCGCCTGCGCGGACCGCCCCAGGGAGTTCTTCCGCGACCCGTGGAACCTCTTCGACCTGGCGGTCGTCGCCCTGGCCCTCACACCCTTCGCCCGGGAGAACACGACCCTCCTGCGGCTGCTCCGGCTCGCCCGGGTGCTGCGCGCGGCCCGCTTCCTGCCGCAGCTCCGTATCGTGATCGTCGCGGTGGGCAAGAGCCTGCCGGGCACCGCGAGCTTCGTGCTGGTGGGCGCGCTGCTGCTGTATGTGTACGCCATGCTCGGCTGGGTCTTCTTCGCGCGCGCCGACCCCGAGCACTACGGCTCGCTCGGCCGTGCCGCCCTCACGCTCTTCCTGCTGATCACGCTCGACGGGCTCGGCGACGCGGTGCGCGGCGGTCTTGAGGTCTCCCGCTGGACCATCGTCTACTTCGCCTCGTTCGTGCTGCTTGGGTCGTTCCTGCTGGTCAACCTGTTGATCGGGGTGGTCATCAACTCCCTGGAGGAGGCGCGCGAACTGGAGGAGGAAGAGCGGACGCACGAGATGGCGGCAGCGCCGCAGGGCGGCCCGGAGGAGGCGCGGGCCGTGCTGCTCGCGCGGATCGCCGCCGCGCGCCGGGCGCTGGACGAGGTCGAGGCGGGACTCGCGAGCGCCGCGGAGCGGGACCGTCCCCTCCGACAGCCGTCCCCGTCTGGCGCGTCCGTCCGCCATGGCCCTTCATAGGGGGAAGGCGTCCGTTCGGGCGGAGGGTCGTATGGCGGTTCGCGAGCACCGGCACCTGGGATATCCGGTGGCGGCGGGGGTGTTCGCCGTCGGGATGGCGGGTACGACCCTGCCCACGCCGCTGTACGGGCTCTACCGGGAGCAACTCGGTTTCTCCGAGCTGATGGTGACGGTGGTGTTCGCCGTCTACGCCTTCGGGGTGATCGCCGTACTGCTGCTGGCCGGTGACCTCTCCGACCAGGTGGGGCGGCGGCCCGTGCTGCTCTGCGCGCTGGGGCTCTCGGCGGGCAGCGCCCTGTGCTTCCTCTTCGAGGGCGGTCTGCCGGCGCTGTTCGCGGGGCGGCTGCTGTCCGGCTTCGCCGCCGGTCTGCTGAGCGGTACGGCCACCGCGTATGTGCTGGAGCTGGCCCCGCCGGGGCGCCAGGCGCGCGCCGGGCTGGCCGCCACGGCGGCGAACATGGGCGGGCTCGGCTGCGGTCCGCTGCTGTCCGGGGTGCTCGCGCAGTACGCGCCGTGGCCGCTGCGCCTGCCGTTCCTGGCACATCTCGCGCTGGTGGCGATCGCCTCCGTACTGACCTGGTTCCTGTCGGAAACCGTCGTGGACCGGCGGCGGCCACGGCCGCGCCCCCGGGGGCTCTCGCTGCCGCCCGGGATCCGCGGGGTGTTCGTGCCCTCGGCGCTGGCCGCGTTCGCCGGGTTCGCGCTGCTGGGGCTCTTCACGGCGGTCGCGCCGAGCTTTCTGGCCCGGACCCTGGCGGTGGACAATCTGGCGGTGACGGGCGCGGTCGTCTTCTCCGTCTTTCTCGCCTCGACGGCCGGACAGGCGCTGATGGAGCGTCTGGGGGCGCGCGCGGCGCTGCCCGGCGGCTGTCTGGTCCTGGTGGTGGGGCTGCTGCTGGTGGCCGCCTCGCTGGCGGGGCGGTCGCTGCCGCTGCTGGTGGTCGGCGCGCTCTGCGGCGGGCTCGGTCAGGGGCTGGCCTTCCGCGCCGCCCTGACCGCGGTCAGCGGCGCGGCGCCGCCGGAACACCGGGGCGCCACGCTCTCCGCCTTCTTCGTCGTCGCCTACACGGGTATCTCGCTGCCGGTCGTCGGGGTGGGCGCGCTGACACTGTGGCTGGGGCTCAGGGGCGCGGGGCTGGCGTTCTCGGCCTGTGTGGTGGTGCTCGCGGCCTGCGTCGGGGTGTACGTGCTGCGCCGTCCCCCCGGCGGGGGCGCCGGGGGCTGACGCGCCGCGGACCGCGCCGGGGGCCGCGCCAGGGGCCGCGCCAGGGGCCCGTACCCCTCAGGGGCGTCCCGCCGGGGGGATCTCCTCGCCCGGCGGCACCGGCCCCGGCGGGGTGCCGTCGCCGAACGGCCGGCCGCCCAGCTCCGCGCGGTGGTGCGGCGTCAGCCAGCCGGAGAGGTCGGGGCCGAGCGGCACGATCCGGGTCGGGTTGATCCCGGTGTGCACCTGGTAGTAGTGGCGCTTGATGTGGTCGAAGTCGACGGTGTCGCCGAAACCGGGGGTCTGGTAGAGGTCCCTGACATAGGCCCAGAGGACCGGGTCCTCGGTCAGCTTGGAGCGGTTGCACTTGAAGTGCCCGTGGTAGACGGCGTCGAAGCGCACGAGCGTGGTGAAGAGCCGGATGTCCGCCTCGGTGAGGGCGTCCCCCACCAGGTAGCGGCGGTCGGCGAGCCGTTCGGAGAGCAGCCCGAGCCGGTGGAACACGGCGCGGCAGGCGTCCTCGTACTCGCTCTGCCCGGACGCGAACCCGGCGCGGTACACGCCGTTGTTGACATCGCGGTAGACGCCTTCCATGACCTCGTCGATCTCGTCGCGCAGCGGCTCGGGGTAGAGGTCGGGCGCGCCGTCGCGGTGCAGCGCCGTCCATTCGGTGGCGAGGTCCAGCGTGATCTGCTGGAAATCGTTGGTGACGAGCCGGCCGCTGGGCACGTCCACGATCGCGGGGACGCTGACCCCGCCCGGGTAGCCCTGCTCGCGCGCGTCGTACGCCTCGGCGAGGTAGCGGATGCCCAGGACGGGGTCCCGGCCGTCCGGGTCGAGGGTGAAGCGCCAGCTCCGGTCGTCCTGGACGGGATCGGCGACGGCGAGCGAGAGCGCGCCCTCCAGGCCGAGCAGACGGCGCGAGACGAGGGCGCGGCTCGCCCAGGGGCAGGCGCGGCTGACCACGAGCCGGTAGCGGCCCGCCTCGACGGGCCAGCCGTCGGCGCCGTCGGCCGTGATCCGGTCCGCGAAGTGGCTCCGGGACCGCTTGAACGGCTTCTTCCCGTAGGCGGCGTTGCCCTCGGTCTCGGTGGGTCGGTTCATCACTGGTTCCTTCCTGGTCGTCGGGTTCCCTCCGTACGGGGCCGGTCCGCCGTACGGAGCCGCTTCGCCGCGCGGTGGGCGACGGCGATGTCGGCGAGCGCGACCAGCAGCGCCGCGATCACGAACGCGGCCGCGACGACGAGTCCGTGGTCGAACGCCGCGGCATAGCCGTCCACCGCCACCTGGGCGAAGAACACCGAGCCCACGGCGGCGATCCCGATCGCGGAACCCACTCGCTGGCTCGTCTGGAGTGTGCCCCCGGCGCTGCCGGCCATGACCACGGGCACCTCGGCGAGGGTGAGGGTCTGGTTGGGCGAGATGACCAGGCCGCTGCCCACCCCGGCCAGGAGCAGCGGCGCCGCCGCCGCCCACCCCACGCCGCGTCCAGGCACCAGGTGCACGGCGAGGGCGGTGAGCCCCAGGCCGGCCGCCACCATGACCAGCCCGACGGCGACGAGCGGCCGCCCGAAGCGTCCCACCAGCCGCCCGCCGAGGGCGGCCGCCGCTCCCGAGCCGAGCGCGAAGGGGGTGATGGCCAGCCCCGCCTGGAGGGCGGTGTAGTGCAGTCCGTTCTGGAGGTAGAGCGTGCTGATGAAGAAGACGGTGGTGAATCCGGCGAAGTACAGCAGGATCAGCAGGCAGCCCAGCCGGAAGGAGCGGACGCGGAAGAGGGAGAGGTCCAGGACGGGTTGGGTGGCGCCCTTACGGCACCGGGACTCCCACCGTACGAAACCGGCCAGCAGCGCGGCGGCGACCACCAGCAGCAGCCACTTGCCGTCGCCGTGCCACTGCTCCGACTGGACGAGGGGCAGCAGCAGCGCCAGTACGCCGCCGCCGAGCAGCAGGACCCCGACGGGGTCGAGATCGCGTGGGGTGACCCGGCCGGCCGCCGGGGTGTCCGGCAGCAGCCGGTGGGCCAGGAGCAGACAGACGACGCCGAGCGGCAGGTTGACGTAGAAGACCCACCGCCAGCCCTCGTCCGCTCCGGCGACCTGGATGATCAGACCACCCAGCAGGGGACCGACCGCGGTCGAGATACCCACGACCGTGCCGAACATGCCGAAGGCCCGGCCCCGTTCCCGGCCGGCGAAGAGCTGCTGGATGAGGGCGGAGATCTGCGGGGAGACCAGTCCGCCCGCGAACCCCTGCACCAGCCGGGCGAGCACCAGCCAGAGGCTGGACTGCGCGGCTCCGCAGGCGGCGGAGGCGAGGACGAAGAGGGTGAGCCCCCACATGAAGACCGGGCGCCGCCCTCGGGCGTCCCCGAGCCGGCCGGCGGGGATCAGGAAGAGCCCGAAGGCGAGGGCGTACCCGGAGACGACCCACTGGAGGTCGGAGACCGGAGTGCTGAGCCCCTCGCGGATGGAGGGCAGGGCGACGTTGACGATGGAGACGTCCAGCAGCGTCATGAACCCGGCCACCAGGCAGACCGCCAGCGCCTTCCAGCGCCGCGGGTCCGGCGCGGCGGCAGCGGCGGGGCCCGCGGGGTCGGCGGGGCCCGTCGGGTCGGCGGGGGCGCCTGCGTCCCGCCCGTTGTGTCCGGCCATGGACCGCACCCTACGGCGAAGGGGCACGGTCCGCGCGGGAGGAACGCGCGGGCCGTGCCCCTCGATCACCGCCCGGTCACCGGGCTACCCATGCCGCGGGACCGTGCGGGCCGCCGTCAGGCGACGTTGATGGCGGTCCAGGCGGCCGCCACCGCCTTGTACTCGGTGCTGGTGGTGCCGTACAGAGCGCCCGCCGCGCTGAGCGTCGCGGTGCGCGCCCGCGCGTAGTTGGTGGTGGACGTCATGTACGTGGTGAGCGCCTTGTACCAGATCTGGATGGCCTTGTCGCGGCCGATGCCGGTGACCGCGGCGCCGTTGTACGTGGGGCTGTTGTAGCTCACGCCGTTGATGGTCTTCGCGCCGCTGCCCTCGGACAGCAGGTAGAAGAAGTGGTTCGCCGGGCCCGACGAGTAGTGGACGTCGAGGTTGCCCAGGGTGGACGACCAGTAGTCCTTGGAGGCGCCGTCCTTGCTGGGCTTGTCCTGGTAGCGCAGCGGGGTGCCGTCACCGTTGATGTTGATCTTCTCGCCGATGAGGTAGTCGCCCGGGTCGCTCGCGGTGTTGGAGTAGAACTCGACCGCGGTGGCGAAGATGTCCGAGGTGGCCTCGTTGAGGCCGCCGGACTCGCCGCTGTAGTTCAGGTTGGCGGTGGCCGCGGTGACGCCGTGGGTCATCTCGTGGGCGGCCACGTCGAGCGAGGTGAGCGGGTTGGCGTTGCCCGAGCCGTCCCCGTACGTCATGCAGAAGCAGGAGTCGCTCCAGAACGCGTTGACATAGCTGTTGCCGTAGTGGACGCGGGAGTAGGAGGCCACGCCGTTGTTCTTGATGCCGTTGCGGCCCACGACGTTCTTGTAGAAGTCCCAGGTCTCGGCGGCGCCGTAGTGCGCGTCGACACCCGCGGTCTGCCGGCCGCCGGCCCAGACGTCGTCGGCGTCGGTGAAGAGCGTGCCGGTGCCGGAGGTGCCCTGGTTCAGGTCGTACGTCTTGTGGCCGCCGCGCCCGCCGTCGGTCAGGTTGTACGTGGTGCCGCTCTTGGTGGTGCCGAGCGTGACGGTGCCGTTGTACTTGCCGGTTCCGGTGCCGGTCTCGATGGCCTCGTGCCGGAACAGCTCGGCGCCGGTGGCCGCGTCGGTGACGACGTGCAGTTCACTCGGGGTGCCGTCGGGCTGGACGCCCTTGACGACGGTCTCCCAGGCGAGCACGGGCGTGCCGGAGGCGGCCCAGATCACCTTGCGGGGCGCTTCCTTTGCCGCCGCGCCGGTGGTCTTCTCCGCCGAGGCGGCCTTCAGGGCCTTCGACTTCGCGGTGGACGAGGCGACCGCGGCGTCGGTGGAGGCCACGGCTATGCGGGCGGTGGTCGCCTTGGTGACGTCCTGCTCGCCGGCCGGGGTCTCGTGGACGACGAGGTCACCGCCGAGCACGGGCAGGCCCTGGTAGGTCCGCTCGTACCGGGTGTGGACCGTGCCGTCGGCGTCCTTGACGACATCCCTGACGACCAGCTTCTCCGCGGCGCCGAGACCCAGGGTCCTCGCCTCGCTCGCGGTGTCCGCCTGGGCGGACTTGATGGCGTCGACGCGCTGGGCGGGGGTCAGTTGCAGCGCGGTGGCGCCGCTCTCCCGGGTGGGGTCGGGCTGGGCGCTCGCCGGGCCCGACTGGACACCGACGACGACCATGGCGGCGGACGCGACGAGCGCCGCGACGCGCAGGGCCTTGCGGGGGGTGGTGACGCGGGGGGTGGAAGCTACGAGTCTCACTCAGTCTCCAAGAGTGTCGGACCGCCGGTGAGCGGTCCCCTGTGGGGAAGCGACGGCCGTGGGTGAAGCCGCCGCCCGAAGTGCTGAGAGGTGCGCGAGTGCCACAGAGCTGACTCACCACGTGATCTACGCGCGGTGAGCCGTCCAGAGAGTGGCACTCAAGGGACTCGTTCCGACAGATCAGAAACCAGGATTTGACCTTGTGTTGTCAATTCTGTACGCCATAAATACATCAAACGGTCTTAAGGGAACGGAACTTGAGGCCCGCGTAAAGCGGGCGCGGGCTCGCCCATGGAGCGGAGAGCCCCGGCGGGCGACAGCCGGGACCCTCCGCGGTCATGGGACAGCGCTACTCGAAGAGATCCGCGTACGAGCCGAGGGCCAGTGCGATGTCCGCCTGTGCCCAGAACCGGTGGTACGTGAAGGTCGGCGCCGCGCCGCCCTTGAGGTACGCCTCGACCTTCGACCAGGCCGGGTCGCTCCGGTAGAAGGAGCGGATCGAGGCGAAGGTGGAGTTCGAGTCGATCCGGTCGCCGCCCGGCATGACGCCGGTCCACCCGCTCGGGATGTAGACCGGGTCGTCGAACCGGCTGTAGTCCGCGCGGGTCTCGGGGACCGCGATGCCCAGGGTGTCCTGGTGGTGGTCCCACATGCCGTCCAGCAGCGCCTTGGCGGTGGTCTTCGCCGCCGCGTGGCCGGACTTCGCCGCGTAGTACGAGAGGGTCTTGGCGTACGCGGCGGCCACACCCACGTCGTTGGTGTAGTCCGCGACGGTGACGTGCAGCCCGGTGTTGGCGCCGGGGCTGGTGGCGTTCCAGGTGTCGGGCTTGCCGGACCACTGGAGGGTGGAGGGGATCAGATACGTCCCGTCGGGGTTGACGGTGGTCTTGGACAGGGCCCAGGTGACCCACTTGTCCAGCACCGCCTTGGCGGCGGCATCACCCGTACGGTTGTAGTACTCCGCAACGCGCTCCATGGACCACGCCTGGAAGCCGAACCACTGGTTGGACGGCGGGTCGTGGTAAACGGGGGCCTCGTCGTAGTACATGCCGTAGAACGTCGGCGTCCCGGCCGGGGGCGTCGCGTACCGGCCCTGCCAGCTGTTGGTGGCGCCGCCCGCGATCCCGCCCTCGGAGGACTGGAGCCAGCGGTAGAACTCCACCTGGCGCTTGAGACTGGTGGACCAGTCCTGCTGGCCGGTGGCCGACTTCGGCTTGAGGTCGGCGTACGAGCTGAGCGCCCAGGCCGCCATCGGGTTCTGGTAGCCGCTGTGGCTGAAACTGGAGCCGATGCGCCAGGCCCAGCCGGCCGAGGCGTCGGTGGCCCCGCCCCAGGCGTAGTACCAGGAGAGCAGGTAGTGCGAGCTGTTCTTGCCGCTGCCCGCGGGGCAGGCGGTCTCGCCCGCACAGTCGCCGACCTTCTTGAAGTACTTGTCGTACATGGCGTAGCGGAGGTAGTCGCCCATCTTCGCGGCCTTGGCGACATTGGCCGAGACCGCGCTGCCCTTGCCCTGTTCCTTGGCCCATTCCGAGGCCCAGTAGGCGGCCTGGACCACGCGTGCGTCGGCGTCGGGGGCGTTGGTGAACTTCCACTGCTTGGCGTACGAGGCGTCCTTGGTGAAGAGGTCCAGGTAGCCGTTGGTGCCACCGTACTTGAAGGAGTCGCAGGTGGGCTGGGTGACGGTCTCCCAGACCGACTCCTGCGGTCCGCGCTGGAAGGTGTTGATGTAGGAGGGGCCCTGATCGGCGGGGCCCGCCTCGCACTTGCCGGGCGCGTTGCCGAATCCGTAGACGTTGTCGACGTCCTGGATCCAGTGCATGCCGTAGATGTCGTCGGTGCCGTACGCGCTCTTCAGCTCGCCCGCGATGGGGTCGTTGCCCACCGGGATGTTGCTGTTGAGCTGTGAGGGGTACTGCGAGGGGAGATCCTGCTCGGGCGCGTAGGTGGCGGGCTTCGACGCGTTGTAGAAGCTGTTGGTCGGCTGGTCGGCGTGAGTGGGGATCATGTACTTCTCCATGATGTCCCACGCGCCGTTGAACTTGGTCCAGTCGCCGGTGACCTTGCCGTACATCGCCTGGAGCCAGATCAGATAGCTGTACGCCTCCGAGGTCGTCTCATGGCCGTGGTCGGGCGCCTCGACGATCAGGGTCTCGACCGAGTGGTACGGGATGCCCTCGGGCGAGAAGTACCCGGCGGCCGGGTCGGTGATCTTGCCGTACAACTCCAGGAACCGGGCGTCGTACGTGGTCGACGCCGCGAGCTGGGTGACGGTCACCTCCGCCTTGGCCTGTCCGGTGGCGCTCGCGGTGAAGGTGGCCGCGCCGGTGCCGGTGGCCGCGGCGGTGACGGTCACCTGCTGGGCGGTGTTCCAGTTGGCCGGGGTGAAGGTGAGGGCGGCGCCCGAGGTGACGGTCAGTCCGGTGTTGCCCGCGGTGCGGGCCACGGTGACGCTGACGTTCGCGCTCGGCTGGGCGGAGAGCTTCACCGCGAAGGTGCCCGTCTTGCCCTGCTGCACACCGAGCTGGCCGGGTGTCGCGACGAGGGAGGGGCCGGCGGCGGCCCGTACCCCGACCGGGGTGGACTCGGCGGCGGCGCCCTGGCCGTCGTACGCCTTGGCGTAGAGGGAGAGATCGCCCGCCGGGACGTTGGTGTAGTCGAAGGTGTACGGCGAGGAGGTGTCGGTGCCCAGCAGCGTGGTGTCGCTGTAGAACTCGACCTTGGTGATGCCCGCGCCGTCGGCGGCCGCGGCGGTGGCGGCCATCGGGATGGTGCCGCCCGCGGTGAACACCGCGCCGGGGGCCGGGCTGGTCAGGACGGCGATGGGCGGCTGGTGGGCGCCGGTGCAGCTCACGCCGTTGACGGCGAAGACGGTGGGCGCGGTGTTGGCGCCGCTGTAGGTGAAGTTGGCGCCGGCGGTGGCCGAGGCGCCGGGCGCGATGGACCCGTTGTGCGCGGCGTTCTTGACGGTGACGTTCTTGCCGGACTGCGACCAGGTGCCGTTCCAGCCACTGGTGAGCGTCTGGTTGCCGGCGTACCCGTAGGCGAGGGTCCAGCCGGAGATGGCCTCCGTGCCCCGGTTGGTGATCGTCAGATCGGCGGTGAAGCCGGATCCCCAGTCGTTCGCCTTGTAGTCGACGCCGCACTGGACCGCGGCGGCGTGCGCGGGAGTGCTGTTGACCGCCGTCAGACCGAGCGGCAGGGAGAGGGCGGCCGCGAGGGCGATGAGCATCCGACGGGCGCCGCGCGGCCCGCGGCCCCTTCTGGGCGGGGATGACGCGCCTGGTGGGGAGCCTCGTGAGCCGAACATGCCGAGCATGGAGGGGTCCTCCTCGCGGTCCGGTGCGGGTGGGGGGATGGGGATACGAACCAGTGGGAGCGCTCCCAAGCGTCGAGCGGGTCCGTGCACCTGTCAAGACTTTGAACGAGACGCACGTCCAGGCGAGTTGGCAGGTAAAAGAATTCAACTGGGCTGTTGACTCACGCCACTTCGGCGCTACCGTCGAACACAACCAGTGGGAGCGCTTCCATCAGTCGTACGCCGTGTCAGGCGGTGTACGGGCCATCGAGGAGTCGCTCCATGCGAGCACCACCGCGCCTCTGTGCACTGCTGGCCGCGACGGCCCTGGTCGTCGCGGGAACAGCCGTCGCCACGCAGGCGGCCGCGTCGGGAACCGCGGCCGGCTGCACCGTCGAGTACCGCACCACCGGTCAGTGGGACGCCGGCTTCCAGGGCGACGTCACACTGACCAACCACGGGTCGCCGGTCGAGAACTGGTCCCTCACCTTCGACTTCCCGGGTACGCAGAAGGTGACCCAGGGCTGGAACGGGAAGTGGTCGCAGTCGGGCAGGACCGTGACCGCGGTCAACGAGAGCTGGAACGGCAAGATCCCCACCGGCTCCTCGGTCAGCGCCGGCTTCACCGCCTCCTGGTCGGGGTCCAACCCCGCGCCCACCGCCTTCAAGGTCAACGGCGTGGCGTGCGAGGGGAACACCGGCCCCGGTGACCCGACGGACCCGCCGACCGATCCACCGACCGACCCGCCCGCTCCGGGCGGCGCACCGCCCCAGCTCCGCGTCTCGGGGAACAAGCTGGTCGACCAGAACGGCGCCACCCGCCGCATGCTCGGCGTCAACCGCTCCGGCGGTGAGTTCATGTGCGTCCAGGGTTACGGCTTCTTCGACGGGCCGGTGGACGACGCGTCCGTCCAGGCCATCGCGGACTGGAAGGTGAACACCGTACGCGTCCCCCTCAACGAGGAGTGCTGGCTCGGACTCCCGCATGTGAACGCGGCCTACTCCGGCGCGAACTACATCGCGGCGGTGAAGGGGTACGTGGCCAGGCTGGAGGCGCACGGCATCACGCCGGTCGTCGAACTGCACTGGTCCCACGGCAAGTACACCGGCGGTGACAGCCACTGTCCGGACACCGAGTACGCGACCTGTCAGAAGCCGATGCCGAACGCGCAGTACACACCGGCGTTCTGGTCCTCGGTCGCCCAGACCTTCAAGGACGACCGGGCGGTGGTCTTCGATCTCTTCAACGAGCCCTTCCCGGACCGTGCCACCAGCGACCTGGACGCCGCGTGGACCTGCTGGCGCGACGGCGGGAGCTGCCCCGGGATCGACTTCCAGGTCGCGGGGATGCAGTCCCTGCTCAACGCGGTACGGGCGACCGGCGCGCAGAACCTGGTGCTGATCCCCGGAGTCGCCTACTCGAACGACATGCGTCAGTGGCTGAAGTACCGGCCGTCCGATCCCGCGGGCAACACGGCGGCCGCCTGGCACACGTACAACTTCAACACCTGCTCGAACGAGAGCTGCTGGAACGAACAGCTCGCTCCGGTGATCGCCCAAGTGCCGCTCGTGGCGGGCGAGATCGGCGAGAACACCTGCTCGCACGGGTACATCGACCGGGTCATGGCCTGGCTGGACGGCCGGGGCGCTTCCTACCTCGGCTGGACCTGGAACACCTGGGACTGTTCCTCGGGCCCGTCTCTGATCAGCGACTACAACGGTACGCCGACCTCCTTCGGCGTAGGACTGCGTGACCATCTGAAAGGACTCTCATGAGCCGCACCCTCTCCCCTCCGCGCCGGGCACGGACGGCGGTGC
Source organism: Streptomyces sp. NPDC096310 (assembly GCF_044763125.1). Taxonomy (NCBI): domain Bacteria; kingdom Bacillati; phylum Actinomycetota; class Actinomycetes; order Kitasatosporales; family Streptomycetaceae; genus Streptomyces; species Streptomyces sp. NPDC096310. The sequence goes on from NZ_JBIWFO010000005.1 coordinate 46,633, forward strand.
TCGCCGCGCTGGCGCTCGTCGCCGCCGCGACCGGCACGGCGACCGTGCTGGAAGGGCCCGCCGCCGCGGCGGCGGCCGGCTGCACGGTCGACTACAAGGTCCAGAGCTCCTGGAGCGGCGGCTTCTCCGCGGCCGTCGCCGTGACCAACACCGGTGACGCGGTCAGCTCCTGGAAGCTGGAATGGAGCTTCGCGGGCAACCAGAAGGTGACCCAGGGCTGGAGCTCCACCATCACCCAGAGTGGTACGGCGGTCTCGGCCTCCAACACCTCCTGGAACGGCACCCTGGCCTCCGGCGCCTCGACGTCGTTCGGTTTCAACGCCGACGTCAGCGGCACGAACGCGGTCCCCACCACGTTCAAGCTCAACGGGGTCACCTGCAACGTGCCGGGCGGCGGCACCCCCACGGATCCGCCGACCACCCCGCCCCCGGGGTCGGCCGCCAGGGTCGACAACCCGTACGCGGGCGCCGGGGTGTACGTGAACCCGGAGTGGGCGGCGAAGGCCGCCGCAGAGCCGGGCGGCACCAAGGTCTCCAACCAGCCCACGGGGGTCTGGCTGGACCGGATCGCGGCCATCAACGGCGCGAACGGCGGGATGGGGCTGCGCGCCCATCTCGACGCGGCCCTGACGCAGGCGGCGGGCAAGGCGTTCGTCGTCCAGCTCGTGATCTACAACCTGCCGGGCCGTGACTGCGCCGCGCTCGCCTCCAACGGGGAGCTGGGCCCGACGGAGATCACCCGCTACCAGAAGGAGTACATCGACCCGATCGCCGCGATCCTCGGGGACGCCAAGTACGCCAACCTGCGGATCGTGACGACCGTCGAGATCGACTCCCTGCCCAACCTCGTCACCAATGTCTCGCCGCGGCCGACCGTCACCCCGCAGTGCGACGTGATGAAGGCGAACGGCAACTACATCAAGGGCGTCGGCTACGCCCTGAACAAGCTGGGCGCCGTCGCCAACGTCTACAACTACGTGGACGCCGGACACCACGGCTGGATCGGCTGGGACGACAACTTCAACGCCTCGGCGCAGATCTTCAAGCAGGCCGCGACCGCCGAGGGCAGCACGGTCGACAAGGTCGCGGGCTTCATCGTCAACACCGCCAACTACGGTGCGACGAAGGAGAACAACTTCACCATCAACGACAGCGTGGCCGGCAAGTCGGTCCGTGAGTCGAAGTGGGTGGACTGGAACCGCTACGTCGACGAGCAGTCGTTCGCGCAGGCGTTCCGCCAGGAGCTGGTGAGCGTCGGCTTCTCCTCGGGCATCGGCATGCTGATCGACACCTCGCGCAACGGCTGGGGCGGCAGCGCCAGGCCCGCCGGGCCCGGCGCGCAGACCAGTGTGGACACCTATGTGGACGGCGGGCGTTACGACCGCAGGATCCACCTGGGCAACTGGTGCAACCAGTCCGGGGCCGGGCTCGGTGAACGGCCGAAGGCCGCCCCCGCCGCCGGGATCGACGCGTACGTCTGGATGAAGCCCCCGGGCGAGTCCGACGGTGCGAGCAAGGTCATCCCGAACGACCAGGGCAAGGGCTTCGACCAGATGTGCGACCCGACGTACACGGGCAACCCGCGCAACAACAACCACATGTCGGGCGCCCTGCCCAACGCGCCGCTCTCGGGTGACTGGTTCTCCGCGCAGTTCCAGGAGCTGCTGAAGAACGCCTACCCGGCGCTGTAACACCCCCCGCACCACCCCGCGTCCGACGCACGCGGAACAGGACCGGCGGACCCCGGCAGGGGCCCGCCGGTCCCCTGCTTTCCCACCGGTAACCCATGCAGACTCCACGCCCGGAAGGTGACATCGGCGACTGTTTCGGGTTTCGGCGGCCGTGACACGGTGGGCTCTGTCGCCGTCCGAGGGAGTCCGTGTGAACAAGGGATACGCCGTGTTCTGCGATGCGGACCGGCAGTTCTACGACGCACCGCACCGGCTGTCCACCGCCGGTTCCACGGACCGCGAGGCCCTGTACGAGGCCGCCCGCCGGCCCGTACCGACGGGATGGCAGCGCCATCGCACCGGTGACTGGCTGGCGTTACGGCCCCTCGACGTCCGCCTGCCCTCGCAGGGCTGGAAGATCCATGTGTCGGCCTGTCTCGGCAACGCCGAGTCCGTTCTCGACCGGGTCATGGAGTACTGCGTCGCACGGCGGATCGCCTTCAAGTTCGTCCCGAGCCGGTATCTGCTCCACCCCCGCAACGCCAAGTACGCGGACCGCTCCGCCAGCGGCAAGTTCCTCACCGTCTACCCGGTCGACGACACACACTGCCGCACCATCGCCGAGGACCTCGACGCCCTGCTGGCCGGCGAGCCGGGACCGTACATCCTCAGCGATCTCCGCTGGGGCGCGCATATCGACGACAACGCGCGCCAGACCGTGGCCAACCCCGGTTTCGTGACCCCCGCCGGCCGGCGCGGCTTCGATGTCGACCGGTACGCCCTCGCCTGTCTGCGCCTCGCCCTGTTCATCCCGCTGACCAGTCTCCTCGCGGTGGACCGCGGGAAAGCCCGGCACCTCGCGGAGGTGGTGGCGCGGCAGTTCCCGGTGGAGCGCGCGTTCCTCGACGAGGCCGTGGCGGAGATCCTGCGCGACCCGGCGGCAGCCGGGCACGGACCGGCGGCCGTCGCCGGTACGGCGGGCGGGCCGGAAGGCGCCGGGGCGGCCGGCGCGCGAGGGCCGGGGCATGCTGCGTCGGATCCTTCCGCCCGGCCGGCGTTTTCTGCTGCGCAGGAAGGGCGTCCTGGTCCGGCTTGCCGGCTGGTCCCTGCTGGAGTCCGCGCAGACCTTCCTCGGCGGCTACTGCCTGGCGCGCGCGCTCGACGAGGGGTTCCTCGCGGGCCGTACCGGGCGCGGGCTGGCGTGGCTGGCCGTGGCGGCGGCCGCGATCCTTGTCGGGGGGCCGCTCGTGCGGGGCGTCTTCGCCCAGCTCGCCGAGTTGGTGGAGCCGCTGCGGGACGGTCTGGTGCGCCGGGCGGTCGGGCGGTCGCTCGACGCGGCGGTGGCCGACCCGTCCCGCGCGGACGGTACGGCGGTCTCCCGGCTCACCCACCAGAGCGAGATCGTCCGGGACAGCTTCGCCGGACTGGTGCTCACCGCGCGGTCGTTCGTCTTCACCGCGATCGGCGCGCTGGCCGGGCTGCTGGCCCTCGCCCCGCAGTTCCTGCTGATCGTGGGCGCGCCGCTGGCCCTGGGGCTCGCCCTGTTCCTCGCCGCACTGGCGCCGATGGCCGCCGCCCAGCGCACGTTCCTCGATCTCGACGAGGCGGTCGCGGACCGGGCGGGCGCCATCGGCGCGGGGCTGCGCGACATCGTCGCGTGCGGGACGCTGACGGAGGTGGCGGACCACGCGGAGCGGTTGATCGAGGCGGCCGCGCGGGCCTCGCGCGTGCTGGCGCGATGGGCGGCCGTCCGTACGCTGACGCTGGGGGTGGCGGGCCAGCTGCCGGTGATCCTGCTGCTGGCGGCCACGCCCTGGCGGCTGCGCCAGGGGGTGACGGCGGGGGCGCTGATGGGGGCGCTGGCCTATCTCGTCCAGTCGTTGCTGCCCGCCCTGCACACCCTGATGACCGCGCTCGGCGCGGCGGGCACCCGGCTGTGGGTGGTGCTGGACCCGCGAGACCACGCCGCATGGCAGCACAGGGGGCACTTTCCCGTACAGCGCGAGCCCCCCTGTACAGCAGTGCGCCACCGTGCGCCCCTCCGCCCGCACCCATACACCCCCCTTATCCCGTTTGGCGAGGAAAGGAGGAAAATGGCAGGGGAGAAGAGTGAGTGGAGGGACAATGACACGTAACCGCTACACCCCGGACCGCGGTCTGACCACGCGCATGGTGACGACCATGTTCCTGATCGGTCTGCTGTACGTGGTCCTGGTCGGTGTGCTGCTCGCGGTGCTGAACCACGCCTGGCCGATCATCCTGATCTTCGCCGGTGGTCTGTTCGTCGCGCAGTTCTGGTTCAGCGACAAGATCGCGGCGTTCAGTATGGGCGCCCGCGAGGTGACGCCCGAGGAGGCGCCCGCCCTGCACGGCGCCGTCGACCGGATCTGCGCGCTGGCCGACATGCCCAAGCCCCGGGTCGCCATCGCGCGGAGCGACCTTCCCAACGCCTTCGCCACCGGGCGCAGCGAGCGGACCGCGCTGGTCTGCGCCACGACCGGGCTGCTGCGCCGGCTGGAGCCCGAGGAGCTGGAGGGCGTCCTCGCCCACGAGATGTCCCATGTGGCGCACCGCGATGTCGCTGTCATGACCATCGCCTCGTTCCTCGGGGTGCTGGCGGGGCTGATCACCCGGATCGCACTGTGGGGCGGGCTGGCCAGGAACGCCCGCAGCGCCGGCCCCGCCGGGATCGCGATCATGCTGATTCCGCTGGTCAGCGCGGTGGTGTACGCGATCGGCTTTCTGCTGACCCGGCTGCTTTCCCGCTATCGCGAGCTGTCTGCGGACCGGGCGGCTGCGCTGCTCACCGGCCGGCCCTCGGCGCTGGCGTCCGCGCTGACCAAGGTCAGCGGCCAGATGGCGCGCATACCCACCGAGGACCTGCGGAAGGCGGAGCCGTACAACGCCTTCTACTTCGTCCCGGCGTTCTCCTCGAAGGAGAGCCTCGGCCGGCTGCTCTCCTCGCACCCGACGCTCGAACAGCGGCTCGAACAGCTCGCCCGTATCTCCGCCGAACTCGCCCGCCCGTGACCGACCCCGCACACGAAGGAGCTGGTCCCGTGGGCCTTCTCGACACCATTCTGGGCCGCAGCAAGCCGGTCCGCCCCCAACTCGATCAGCTCTTCTCCCTCCCGTCGGCCGCGCTCACCCTGGAAGCGGGCGCGGGTTACGTGCCCACCGGGTCGGGATCGGTCTGCTTCGCGGGCGTCGAGGGCGGCGGGTTCGCGCGGATCCGGCAGGACGTCCAGGAGCTGCTGGACGCGGACACGGCGCGGGAGAGGGCCGGGGTTCCCGTCACGTTCAGCCAGGATCCGTACGGCTACACCTGGCTGCTCTCGCAGCGGCCCCCCGACGACACCGCCTCGCTGGTCAACGATCTGCACGCGGTCAACACCCTGCTCCAGGACGGGGGATTCGGGCCGCAGCTCCTGTGTTCGCTGGTCGGCTTCCGGGACGCCGAGGGGCGGCCCCTGGCCCTGGTCTATCTCTACAAGCGAGGCACGTTCTATCCGTTCGCCCCGCTCCCCGGCGGCGCCGAGAAGCGGGACAATCAGCGGGAGCTCCAGGTCAGAGCGGTGCTCGGGGACGATCTGCGGATCGAGCCCGACCTCTCGCGCTGGTTCCCCGTCTGGGGCGCGCCGGGGCTGTGAGCGCTATCCGGCGTACGGCAGCGGCGCGCGTCCGGCGACCCCCGGCTCGACGGTGAACACCGCGCCCGCCGCCGGGTCCTCGCCGTCGGGTACGTTCTCGCGCGAGGTGGTGATGAAGAGCCGCCGGTAGTCGTCGCCGCCGAACGCGCAGGCGCTGACCTGGCGGGCGTTCACCTCCACCACCGTGTCGAGCACGCCCTTGTCGGTGTAGCGGCGGACGGCGGAGCCGCCCCAGAGCGCGACCCACACGCCGCCATCGGCGTCCACCGTGATGCCGTCGGGCGCGCCGTCGGCCTGGTCGACGCGCACCCAGGGCTCGGGGGTGGCGAACCGGCCGGTCCCCGGGTCGACCGTCACCCGGGCGATGCTCTGGGTGGGGGTGTCGACGTAGTAGGCGAAGTCGCCCTGCGGGGACCAGGCCAGGCCGTTGGAGATGGTCACGCCGGTGTGGACGACGGAGGTCTCGCCGCCGGGGGTGAGCCGGAAGACCCGGCCGGCACCGGGGCGGGCGTCGTACGCCATCGACCCGCAGTAGAAGTTTCCGGCCGGGTCGCAGCCGCCCTCGTTCATCCTGATGGCGGGGTCGCTCCACAGCTCCTCGCCGCGGGTGACCGTGCCGTCGGGCGCGATGAGCGCGAAGCCGCGCTCGACCGCCGCCACGACGCCGCCGGAGGTACGGGGCCGCCAGGCCGCCGCGACCTCGCCGAGGTGGTGGCGTCCGGGGGCCTCGGTGCCGTCGGCGCCGAAGGTCAGCAGGTCCCCGGCGAGCATGTCGACCACCTTCAACCGCCCGGCCCCGGGGTCCCATCCGGGTCCTTCCCCGTGGTAGGTGACGACTCCGGTCCACTGCTCCGCGCGCATGCCCGCCCCTCTCACTCGTCACATCACCGTGATGATCGCTGCATGCTAATCCCTGCCCCGGGAGCCCGTCCGGCGCCCGCGGGGAGCCCGTCCGGCGACCGAGCGCCGTGACTCCCCCGTCGTCACCGTGTCAGTCCCCCGGCCGGGGCGGCGGCGCGGTGGATCCGCGGATCACCATCCGGGTGGGGACGAGGGTGGTGCCGCGCTCCTCCTCGTGGGTGTGGATCTGTCGCAGCGCGCCCTCCACGCAGCGCCGTCCGACCTCCGCGAAGTCCTGGTGGACGGTGGTGAGCGGCGGCATGTACGAACCGGCGTCCGGGATGTCGTCGAACCCGACCACGCTCACCTCCCCGGGCACCGCGCGGCCGGACTCGTGCAGCGCGCGCAGCAGGCCCAGCGCCATCTGGTCGTTGGCCGCGAAGACCGCCGTGCACTCCGGTTCGGCGGCCAGCCGCAGCCCCGCCCGGTACCCCGACTCCGCCGACCAGTCGCCGCGCAGCGGCGGCGGCACCGGGCGGCCCGCCTCGCGCAGGGTGGCGCGCCAGGCGTCGGCGCGGCGCTGCGCGGCGAAGGACTCCTCGGGTCCGGCGAGATGCCAGACCGTGGTGTGCCCGAGGCCGAGCAGATGGCTCACCGCCTCGCGGGCGCCGCCCGCCTGGTCGGTGTCGACGACGCTGTAGCGGTCACCGGCGTTGGAATCGGCCACCACCACACCGACGTTGGGGGGCAGTGTGACGGTGGCGGCGTCCAGCAGATGGACCTCCATGATCACGATGATGGCGTCCACGGCCAGCTCGCCGAGCCGGGTGAAGGCGCCCCGTACCTGGTCCTGGGTCGGCACGGCGACCGGGAGCAGCGTGGTGGCGTACCCCTGCTGCGCCGCCGAGCTGGCGATGGCCTCCAGGGTGCGGACGTTGCCGGTGGTGGAGAGGGTGAACAGGATGATGCCGATGGTGCGGAACTCGCCGCTCTTCAGGGCGCGGGCCGCGCTGTTGGGCCGGTAGCCCAGCTCCTTCATCGCGGCGAGCACGTCCTGGCGCGTCGCGTCGACCACGCCGGGGTGGCCGTTGGAGACCCGGGAGACGGTCTGCGAGGAGACACCGGCCCGCCGGGCGACGTCCGCCATGGACACCCTGCGCCGCCGGCCCCGGGGCCCCTGGCCCGTTTCGGCCGGCGGCGGCCGTTCGTCCGCCTCCGCCCGCTCAACGCCGTCCACCGTCTCCTCCACTCCGCGCCCGCGCTTCCCGTCGCCGTTACCGCCGCGACCTGCTTGATTCAACTGAGACCAGCCGAAATCTTGACGCCCCGCCGGGCCGATGCAAGCATCCCACTCATCGATGTTTACGTAAACATCAGCGCCGGTGCCCGCTTCGGGCCACGGCTCGATACGGACGTTTCCACCCGGCGGCCGGGTGCCGACGACCAGCGAGGAACAGCCATGACGACGTTGTCACCGCCCTCCACAGCGGAAGGCCCCGCCCTGCCACGGGGCCCACGACGCAGGCGGGCCCTGATCGGCTGGGGCTTCATCGGCCCGTTCATGGCGGTCTTCGCCCTGGTCTTCCTCGCGCCGATCTGCTACTCGATCTATCTGAGCGTCTTCCGGACCCAGCTCGTCGGCGGCACCTCCTTCGTCGGGTTCGACAACTACCAGCGCGCGCTGGAGGATCCGAACTTCTGGGCGGCGCTGGGCCGGGTGACCCTCTTCCTCGCCGTCCAGGTGCCGGTCATGCTCGGGATCGCGCTGCTGGTCGCGCTGGCCATCGACAGCGGCAGGCTCTACGGGAAGAACTTCTTCCGGATCGCGATCTTCCTGCCGTACGCCGTACCCGCCGTGGTCGCCGCCCTGATGTGGGGCTTCATGTACGGCACCCGCTTCGGCCTGGTCGGCAACATCAACGACGCCCTCGGGGTCTCACTGCCCGACCCGCTCTCCTCCGGCCTGGTGCTGGCCTCCATCGGCAACATCGTGACCTGGGAGTTCGTCGGCTACAACATGCTGATCTTCTACTCGGCGCTGCGGGTGATCCCGCACTCGCTCTACGAGGCGGCGGAGATCGACGGCGCGGGGCAGCTCCGGATCATCGGCGCGATCAAGCTGCCCGCCATCCGGGGCGCGCTGGTCATCGCCACCATCTTCTCGATCATCGGCAGCTTCCAGCTCTTCAACGAGCCGAGCATCCTCAGGAATCTGGCGCCCAACACGATCACCACGGACTTCACGCCGAACTTCTACACCTACTCGCTGGCCTTCTCGGGCCAGCAGCACAACTACGCGGCCACGGTGGCGATCATCATGGGCATCTTCACCATGATCATCGCGTATGCCGTACAGCTCCGCGGCATGCGAAAGGAAGCGTGACGATGGGAGCCACCGCCCCTGCCCCCGTTGCCCCGGGCGAGAAGCGCGCGCCCCGCCCCGTCACCCGGCTGCGCACCCCCCGGTCCGGACAGCGGCACAGTGTCAACAGCCCGCGCCGCAGTGTGCTGCTCACCGTGCTGACCGGTCTGGTGCTTGTCTACGCGCTGGTGCCGCTCGTCTGGCTGGTCATCAACTCGACGAAGACCCAGACCGGTCTGCTCAGCTCCTCCGGGCTCTGGTTCGACAGCGACTTCGCGTTCTTCGGCAACATCGCCGACACCCTCACCTACAACGACGGTGTGTTCGTCCGCTGGCTGCTGAACACACTGCTGTACGTCGTGGTGGGAGCCGGCGGCGCGACCTTCCTCGCGGTGCTCGGCGGCTACGCCCTCGCCAAGTTCGAGTTCCCCGGCAAACGCGGTGTCTTCGCCGTGGTGATCGGCGCCGTCGCCGTCCCCGGTACGGCGCTGGCGGTCCCGACCTTCCTGATGTTCAGCAAGATGGGGCTGACCGACACCCCGTGGGCGGTGATCATCCCCTCGCTGATCTCACCGTTCGGCCTCTATCTGATGTGGGTGTTCGCCGCCGAGGCGATCCCCACCGAGCTGCTGGAGGCCGCCCGGATCGACGGTGCGAGTGAGATCCGTACCTTCTTCACGGTCAGTCTGCCGCTGCTCGCCCCCGGCATCGTGACGGTGCTGCTGTTCACCGTGGTCGCGACCTGGAACAACTACTTCCTGCCCCTGATCATGCTCAAGGATCCGGACTGGTACCCGCTCACCCTCGGCCTCAACTCCTGGAACGCGCAGGCGCAGACCAACGGGGGCGAGGCCATCTTCAACCTGGTGATCACCGGTTCCCTGCTCACCATCGTGCCCCTCATCGCCGCGTTCCTGCTGCTCCAGCGGTACTGGCAGTCGGGGCTCGCCGCCGGAAGCGTCAAGGAGTGACGTCTGCCTCACAGTCCTCCCCCCGTTTCCCGAACTTCCCGCGTTCTCCCAGCTTTCGGCAGTTCTCTGACAACGAAGTGAGATGACTCTGATGTTCAACACAACGCGCCGCACCGTGCGCGGCGCAGGACTGGCCTCCGTCCTCACGCTCGCCCTCACCCTGACGGCCTGCGGCGGCTCCTCCGACGACAGCGGCGGTGGCGGCGACTCGGGGAGCCCCGCGGACGTCAAGGCCGCCCTCGACAAGGGCGGCGACCTGACGGTCTGGACCTGGGACAGCACCATTCCCCAGGTCGCGAAGGACTTCGAGGCCGCACACCCCAAGGTGAAGGTCAAGGTCGTCAACGCGGGCACCTCGAAGGACGAGTACACCGCCCTCCAGAACGCGATATCGGCGGGCAAGGGCGTCCCCGATGTCGCGCAGATCGAGTACTTCGCACTGAGCCAGTTCTCCCTCTCCAAGTCCGTCGCCGACCTCGCCCCGTACGGCGCGGACAAGCTGAAGGACACCTACTCCCCCGGCCCGTGGAACGCGGTCAAGACCGGTGAAGGGGTCTACGGGCTGCCCGTGGACTCCGGCCCGATGGCGCTCTACTACAACAAGAAGGTCTTCGACAAGCACAAGATCGCGGTCCCCACCACCTGGGACGAGTACGTGACCGCGGCCGAGAAGCTGCACAAGGCCGACCCGAAGGTCTTCATCACCGCCGACACCGGCGAGGCGGGCTTCGCCACCAGCATGATCTGGCAGGCCGGCGGCCACCCGTACAAGGTGGACGGCACCGATGTGAACATCGACTTCACCGACGCGGGCAGCACCACGTTCACGAAGACCTGGCAGAAGCTCATCGACGGCAAGCTGCTGGCGCCCGTCACCTCCTGGACCGACGAGTGGTTCAAGGGGCTGGGTGACGGCACCATCGCCACACTCGCCACCGGCGCCTGGATGCCCACCAACCTCAAGACGGGCGCCCCGGCGGCGGCGGGCGACTGGCGTGTGGCCCCGCTGCCGCAGTGGAAGGCGGGCGCGAAGGCCAGCGCGGAGAGCGGCGGCAGCTCGCTGGCCGTCCCCTCCGTGGGCAAGAACAAGGCCCTCGCCTACGCCTTCACCGAGTACGCCGCCGCCGGCGCGGGCGTGAAGTCCCGTATCAAGGACGGCGCGTTCCCCGCCACGACCGCCGATCTGACGTCCAAGGAGTTCCTGGACACCAAGTTCGACTACTTCGGCGGCCAGCAGATCAACAAGGTCTTCTCCCAGTCGGCGACCGAGGTCGTCCCCGGCTGGACGTACCTGCCGTTCCAGGTCTACGCCAACTCGATCTTCAACGACACCGTCGGCAAGGCGTACGTCTCCGGCACACCGCTCTCCGACGGCCTCGCCGCCTGGCAGAAGCAGTCCCGTGCCTACGGCACGGAGCAGGGTTTCACCGTCAAGTAACACCGGCCGGCCGGGGGTGGCGGGGGGGGGGGCGGGAGCCCCCCCCCCCCCCCCCCCCCCGCCCCCCCCCCCCCCCCCCCCCCCCCCCCCCCCCCCCAAAAAACCCCCGGGCCAAA
>NZ_JBIWFO010000005.1:57689-301393 GCF_044763125.1 Streptomyces sp. NPDC096310
CGCCGCCGCCGCGGGGGCCCAGCCCGCGCCGGTGCCCGCGCCCGCCGGGGGGGGGCCCCCCCCCCCCCCCGGGGGGGGGGGGGGGGGGGGGGGGGGGGGGCGGGCCCCCCCCCCCCCCCCACCGCCCGGTGCCCGCGCTCCACCCGGACCGCGCGGACCCGGCACGATCTTCCCGAGGAGCAAGATGACCCGCGCCCCGTCGCCCCGCTGGCTGCGCAGGCCGCACGACGCCCCCGCACCGGGGTTCGCCTACGGCGCCGACTACAACCCGGAGCAGTGGCCGCGCGAGGTGTGGCCCGAGGACATCCGGCTGATGCGCGAGGCCGGGGTGAACATCGTCTCCCTCGCCATCTTCTCCTGGGCCCGTATCCAACCCGCCCCGGACGTCTGGGACTTCGGCTGGCTGGACGAGATCATGGATCTCCTGCACGCGGGCGGCGTATCCGTCGACCTGGCCACGGCCACCGCCTCCCCGCCCCCGTGGCTGACCACCCTGCACCCCGAGATCCTTCCGGTGGGGCCGCACGGCGAGACGGTGTGGCCGGGCGCCCGCCAGCACTGGCGGCCCACCTCCCCGGTGTTCCGCACGTACGCGCTGAAGCTCGCCACGAAGATGGCCGAGCGGTACGGCTCCCACCCGGCGCTCGTCGCCTGGCACGTCTCCAACGAGCTGGGCTGCCACAACGTCTACGACTTCTCCGACGACGCGGCCCGCGCCTTCCGTACCTGGCTGGCCGCCCGCTACGGCACGGTCGAAGCGCTCAACCACGCCTGGGGCACCGACTTCTGGTCCCAGCGCTACACGGAGTGGGAACAGATCCTGCCGCCCCGGCTGGCCGCCTCGCACCCCAACCCGACCCAGCAGCTCGACTTCAAGCGCTTCTCCTCGGACGCCCTCAAGGAGCATCTGCGCGCCGAGCGCGATGTGCTGTACCGGCTCACCCCCGAGATACCGGTCACCACCAACTTCATGGTGATGGGCGAGACCAAGGGCATGCACTACGCCGACTGGGCGCGCGAGGTGGACTTCGTCTCCAACGACCACTACGTCCATCCGGGGCCGCAGGGCCTGGACGAGCTGTCGTTCTCCGCGAACCTCACCGGCTCGATCGCGGGCGGCCGGCCATGGTTCCTGATGGAGCACTCCACCAGCGCCGTCAACTGGCAGCCGGTCAACCTGGCCAAACGCGCAGGGGAGTTGGCGCGGGACTCGCTGCTCCATGTGGCGCACGGCGCCGACGCCGTCTGCTACTTCCAGTGGCGGCAGTCCGCGGCGGGCGCCGAGAAGTACCACTCGGCGATGGTGCCGCACGCCGGCGCCGACAGCGAGGTGTTCCGCTCGGTGACCCGGCTGGGCGCACTGCTGGGCGAGCTCTCCGAGGTCGCCGGGTCCACCCGGCGCCCCGCGCGGGCGGCGATCCTCTTCGACTGGGAGTCGTGGTGGGCCGCCGAGCAGGACTCCCACCCGTCCTCCCTGCTGCGCTACCGGCAGGAGGCGCTCGACTGGTACTCGGCGTTCCTGGCCCTCGGCGTACGGGCCGACATCGTCCACACCGGGGCCGAACTCGGCGGCTACGACCTGGTGGTGGCGCCGGTGCTGCATGTGGTCCCGCGCCCGCTGGCCAAGGAGCTGAACAGCTTCGTCGAGAACGGCGGCCATCTCGTCACCACCTACTTCTCCGGTGTGGTGGACGAGAACGACCATGCGTGGCTGGGCGGTTACCCGGGTGCGCTGCGCGATCTGCTGGGCATCAGGATCGAGGAGTTCGCACCGCTGCCCGAGGGCCGCAGCGTCACCCTGGACGACGGTTCCACCGGGACGCTGTGGACGGACCCGGTCACCCTCACCGACGACGCGGTGGAGGTGCTGGCCTCGTACACCTCCGGTGACCAGGCGGGCCGCCCCGCGATCACCCGGCGGGCGGTGGGCCGGGGGTCCGCCGCGTACGTCTCCACCCGGCTCGGCGCCGAGGGGGTACGGGGCGTGCTCGCCCGGCTGCTCGACGGCGCCGGGGTGAGCGGCGACCTGCCGGAGGCGGCCCGCGGCCGGGTCGAGCTGGTGGTGCGCGGCCACGGCACCACCGACTACTGGTTCCTGGTCAACCGCACCGACGAGCCCGTCGAACTGCCCGGTGTGGACGGGACCCTGCTCGCGCTGACGGCCGGGGCGGACCAGCGCTCCGCCGGGCGGCCCCTCGTTCTCGGCCCGCGCGGCGTCGCGGTGGTGCGCCGCTGAGGGCTTCCTCCGCAGAGAAGGGACGTACGACCGCGACCACCTTCGACAGGCACGTGCGCAGTTCTCCCCCGATGACGCGACGAGGACAAGGGAAGACCCCACGATGAAGCGACCACGTACCATCCGGTATCTGCCGGCGGCCCTGGCCGTCGTCCTGGCCACCGGCGGTGTGCTGGCCGGCGGACCGCTGCCGGCCGCCGCCGCGGCCGAGCCGGGCTCCGCCGTCACCGTACGGCCGGACCCCTCGTACCAGGGACAGAAGTTCGAGGGCTGGGGCACCAGCCTCGTCTGGTTCGCCAACGCGACCGGCGGCTATCCCCCGGCGATCCGCGAGAAGCTCGCCAAGCTGGTCTTCGGCGACGACGGTCTCGCGCTGAACATCGCCCGCTACAACATCGGCGGCGGCAACGCCCCCGACGTGAAGGACTATCTGCGCGCGGGCGGCGCGGTGCAGGGCTGGTGGAAGGCGCCGGAGGGCACCACCCGCGAGGACACCACCTGGTGGTCGGCGGACGACCCGGCCGACTGGAACCCCCAGGCCGACGCCACCCAGCGCTGGTGGGTGGACCGGATCGCCAAGGACATCACCCACTGGGAGGCGTTCTCCAACTCCCCGCCGTGGTTCATGACCGAGAGCGGCTATGTCTCCGGCAACTTCCAGGCCGGCCAGGACCAGCTCAAGCCCGGCTCGGTGGACGACTTCGCGGCGTATCTGACGGGCGCCGTGGAGCGGCTGGAGAAGTCCAGCCGGATCAAGGTCGACACCATCGACCCGTTCAACGAGCCCAACACCTCCTACTGGGGCACCACTTTGGGCCCGGACGGCGAGCCGATCGGCGGCCGGCAGGAGGGCGCCCACGTCGGCCCCGAGCGTCAGCAGCAGGTCATCAGGGCGCTCGCGGCCAAGCTGGACAAGTCCAGGACCGACGCGGTGATCTCGGCGATGGACGAGACCAACCCGACCACGTTCGCCCGCAACTGGGAGTCCTACCCGCAGGACGTACGGGACCTGGTCTCCCAGCTCAACGTGCACACGTACGGCACCGGCGGCAGGACCACCGCCCGGGACATCGCCAAGGCGGCCGACAAGCCGCTGTGGATGAGCGAGGTCGACGGCGACTGGGGCGACGGCCAGGACTTCACCAGCATGAAGCCGGGCCTCGGGCTCGCCAAGCACGTGGTGGACGACCTGCGGGAACTGGAGCCCACCGCCTGGCTGTTCTGGCAGCCGGTGGAGGACTACGACAACATGAAGCCGGGCGGGGAATCCGCGAAGGGCGGCAACTGGGGCTCCATCCAGGTGCCGTTCAGCTGCACCGCGAAGGACACCCTGGAGACCTGCCCGGTCAGGACCAACACCAAGTTCGACACGGCCCGGAACTTCACCCACTTCATCAAGCCGGGCGACAGGCTGGTGAAGACGGACGACACCGCGAGCGCGGCGGCCGTCTCCGCGTCGGGGCGGGATGCCACCGTCGTCCACGTCAATGACACGACGGCGCCGCGCGCCGTGACCGTGGACCTCTCCGGCTTCGGCCGGATCTCCCGGGACGCGACGGTCACACCGGTGGTCACGGACGCGGGCGGCGCCCTCGTCAAGGGGACTCCGGTGCCCGTGAAGGGCGGCGGCGCGACCGTCACCGTGCCGGCGCAGTCGGTGACCAGTCTGCTGGTCAAGGGGGTCTCCGGGGTCGCGAAGGACGCCGCGGAGCTCCAGCGGGGGCGGTCCTACACCCTGACGGGCGTGGGCAGCGGCAAGTCGCTCGACGTCTCGGACGACGCCGCCGGCACCGTCATCCGCACCACCGACACGGCCGACACCGGCCAGCGGTGGCGGATCGAGAAGGTGTCGAACGGCACCGGCAACCGGGACCGCTACGTGGTGCGCAACGCGGAGCGGAAGCTGCGGCTGGCCGTACGGGACGGCGCGGCGGTGCTGGAACCGGACCGGGGCCGGGCGAAGGCGGCCGCACAGTGGATCCTGTCCACCACCGGTGACGGCACCCGCACCCTGGTCGGCGCGGAGAGCGGCAAGCTCCTCGAAGTCCCGGGCCAGGCGACGGCGGACGGCTCCCGGGTCTCGGTCTGGACGCCCAACTCCGGTACGAACCAGCGCTGGAAGGTCACCGGCCTGAGCTAGTGCCACGCGGAGAGCAGCCGAGGACCGGCCCCCCAGGGGGCCGGTCCTCGGTCGTGGTGCGGGTCGGTCGGATCAGCCCCGGACGGGGGCGAGTTCGATCCGGTCGATGTTCGGCGCCCACGCGGAAGCGTTGCCGATCGTGAGGGTGTTGGCGCCCTGCTTCAGGGTGACCGGGACCCCGAGGGTCCAGAAGTCGTCCCAGCTCCAGGTGTTCTTGAAGGTCACCTTCCGGGTCGCACCGCCGACGGTGATGTCCGCGGTGCGGGACATGATGTCGGTGTTGTAGGCGTGGCCGTTGTCCCGGCGGTCGTTGTGGCTGTAGGAGAGCACCAGGACGTACTGTCCGGCGCGCGGCGCGGTGACGGTGAATCCGGCGGTGCTGGCCGCGCTGTTGCCCAGCCGGCCGATGTACGTACCGGCGGACGCGTGGGCGTTGTCGACGAGGCGCGCACCGCCCGCCAGCGTGGCCCGATCACCCTCGTAGGCGACGGAACCGGCGGAGGTGCCCGTGCCCGACACGTCGAGGGAGCGCAGCGCCGCCCGGCCCGTGGCGGTGACCCGGTTGTTGCCCGCCACGAGGTACAGCTTCAGCGCCTGGTCCGGCGCCGCGGTGACACTCTCCCCGTGCAGCGCGAGCTGTACGGGCGCGGAGGCGCGCGAGGTCACGGTGTAGTAGCCGTCGCGCGGCGCGTACACGTCGAGCACGGCCCTGCCCCCGTAGCCCAGGACGAGCGCGCCCGTACCGGTGCCGGTCGCGTCACGGTAGTCGTACGACACACTGCCGGAGATGTCGGCGAAGGTGGCCTCGTACGCGGTCGCGGGCGTGGTGTGCGCCATCAGGTCGATCCGGTCCAGGGTGACCTCACCGGCTCCCTTGGCCAGGGTGAGGGTGTGCCGCCCGGCGGTCAGCTCCACCGTCACGTCCTGCTTCCCCCGGTAGAGCCAGTTCTGGGTGGAGGGGTAGCCGACGGTGCGCGCCGCCCCGCCGTCGACGGAGAGCGTCTGGGTGGCCGGGGCGCCGGACTCGTTGCCGTACAGGACCGACAGGTCGTACGTGCCGTCGGCCGGGACGTCGACGGTGAAGTCGACCTTGCTGGCGTCGGTGTTGAGCGAGCCGACGTCCTTGGTGCCGGAGGCCGCGTACCCGTTGGCGTTGGCGACGGTGCCTTGGGTGTAGACCTGACCGCCGGTGATCCGGGCGTCCTCCGCCTCGTACGACGCGGACCACGGTACGGCGGCGGTGGCGGGCGTGCCGGAACCCGCCGGGGTGAGCAGGATCCGGTAGGCGGACATCCGGTCCAGGCCGGTGAGCGGTACGGTCACGGTGCCGTCGGCGGCCACGGACAGCTTCGTCCGGGAGAGCACGCGCGGGGTGGCGTGCCGCCCCTCGTAGCCGGACCAGGCGGCCTCGGCGACGGTCGCGGTGACGGAGGTGCCGAAGACCTTCGGGTCGACGTTGCGCACGGCCACGTCCGCGTCGCCCGCCGACCCGCCGAGCAGGACCTGCGCCTGCCGGCGCGAGGTGTCGAGGGAGGCCAGGCCCTGGAGGGTGTCCACGGTGTTCGCCGATGGCGGGGTGACCTTCACCGTCCGGCCGGTCATCCCCGCGTACCAGCGGAAGAACCACCAGCCGCCGTTGGGGATGTTGGTGTGGACGACATTGCCGCTGAGGTTGCCGGCGGCGTCCCAGTACGCCTGGTTGGCGAAGACCTTGTTCCGCTCGAACATCGAGACCCACTGGACCAGTTGCCCCGGTACGGAGAGATCGCGGCGATTGGCGTACTCGTCGATGTTGACGGGCAGCGGACCGATGCCGAGGCTCTTCTCGATGGAGCGGTAGTTGTCATGGTGGGCCTGGAAGTCCCGCAGGGAGGACGGGCCCAGCTCATGCCAGGTGGTGATGTCCGGCAGGACGTTCTCCCTCTTCGCGAAGGTGAGGAAGTCGGTCAACAGCCGTGTGTGGTACGAGGATTCGTTGGGCCCGGCGATCCGGGCGTCCGGGTCGACCGCGCGGATGCGCTGGTACACCGTCTTCCAGTCCTTGAGGAAGCGGTCGCGGTTGACCTCGTACGCCGCCTGGTCGGCGACGCCCAGGTTGTACCAGATCTGGTCGGGCTCGTTGAACGGTACGTAGACGAAGTGCTCGCTGTCCGGGGCGGCGGCGATGTCCGCGGCGATCCGGTCGACCTTGGTGAGGTAGTCGCCGATGCCCAGGTCCTCGTAGGGCCACTTGGCGTACATGTCCTGCATCAGGACGAGAACGTCCCCGCCGCCGTTGCGCAGGAACGACTTCGAGACGGAGAGGGCGTCCCCGTTGGGGTGCTGCGCCCCGCCCTGCGGCTTCTGCGAGACGCTGGTGAGCTTCAGCGGCGCCAGGGCCGCGTCGCTCGGTACCCCGTCGTCGCCCAGCCCGTAGAGCGCGCCGTTCGCGCCGAGCATGACCTTGCCCTCGGAGGCGGCGAGATCGACGGTGAGGCGCTGGGCCGCCACCGTACGGGGGTGGTCGGCCGCCTGGGCGGCGGGCAGGAATCCTGCGGTCAACGCTGCTCCCAGCAAGGTGGCTCCGACGGCGGTGGACACTCGGTGCCGGGTTCTGCCCGGTGTACGGGTGCTACGGAACGTACGGGTCGTACTCACTGAACCTCCGCTTGTTCGGGGTTACTTGACGGCTCCACTGGTGATTCCGGACACGATCCCGCGCTGGGCCACCAGGAAGAGGGCGACCATCGGCAGGCTCATCACCACCACATAGGCGAAGACGAGATGCCAGTTGTTGAGATAGAGCTGGGCTCCGGCGACCTGGTACAGGTTGATGGGCAGGGTCGCCGCGTCGGAGCCGCCCAGAACGAAGAAGGCGTAGAAGATGTCGCTCCAGGCGTAGAGCATCACCATGATCGTCGCGGTGGCGATGACCGGCCGCAGCAGCGGCAGGATGAGGCTCAGGAAGACACGCGGCGGCTTGGCGCCGTCCATCCGGGCCGCTTCCTCCAGCTCGTAGGGGATGGTGCGGATGAACCCGGTCATGAAGAAGATCGAGGTGGACAGATACATCCCGGTGTAGACGGCGATCATCCCGGGTCGGGTGCCGGCCAGTCCGAGCTGCCGCAGCTCCATCACGATGGTGATCACGGCGGGCGGCAGCAGCAGACCGCTGATGGTCAGCGCGTACGCCGCCGAGACCAGCCGGGAGGAGCGGCGCGCGAAGACCCAGGCGGCGCCCGCGCCGAGGATCAGCACCAGCGCCACCGAAGGCACCACCACCAGCAGGGAGTTGACGAAACCGCGCACCATCTCGCCCTGGCTGACGGCATCGGCGTAGTTGTCGGCTGGCTGCCACTGGCGCGGCGGATCGAGGTTGGGGCGGACCGCCTCGCCCTGCGGCTTGGCCGAGGTGACGAGGACCAGCCACAGGGGCACGCCGACGGCGACGGCGGCGAGCAGCACCACCAGGACGGGGCGTCCGAGGCGCCAGGCGCGGGACTCCCGGCCGGGGGCGGGTGCGCGGCCGGCCGTACGGAGGGCGTGGACGGTGGTCACAGCATCTGCTCCCTTCGGCGCAGCCCGATGACGAGGGGGATCGCGATGGCGACGACGATCAGGAAGAGGACGAGGCTCATCGCGGAGGCCTGGGCGTACAGACCTTGTCCGAAGATCCGGAACATGTAGATGTTGAAGACCTCGGTGGAGGCGGCGGGGCCGCCGCCGGTGGTGGCCTGGACGATGTCGAAGGTGTTCATCGAGCCGATGAGCGCGGTCGTCACATTGAAGGTGAGGGCGGGCGCCAGCATCGGCCACCGCACGGAGCGGAAGGTGCGCCAGGGCCCTGCCCCGTCGACCCTGGCGGCCTCCAGCATGTCGCCGGGGATGCCTTTGAGGCCGGCGAGATAGATCAGCATGGACAGGCCCATCCACTTCCAGCCGTGGATGACGGAGACCAGGACGAGCGTCCAGGTGGTGGAGCCGAGCCAGGGAATGTCCGTACCGAGGAGCGAGTTGACCGCGCCGTCCTGTTCGAGCAGGGCCTGGAAGACATAGCCGACGGCGAGCGCGGAGATCAGTACGGGCAGGAAGAACACGGCGCGGAAGAACCGGTTGAAGCGGGAGTCCCGCTCCAGCAGCAGGGCCAGGCCGAGCCCGAAACCGTTCTGGAAGAGGGCGGCCAGGGCCGCGTAGACCAGGGTGGTCCTGATGGCCCTGAGCAGGGAGCCGTCTTCGGCGATCGTCGCGAAGTTGTCGAGCCCGGTGAAGGCGATGTCGGAGTGGTACGAGGACCAATTGGTGAACGGGTAGTAGAAGTTGAGCAGGTTCGGCACCAGGAAGAAGCCGACGAAGAGCACGACCGCCGGCAGCGCGAACCACCAGGGGTGGTGCACGGCCGCACGGGGCAGCCTTCCCACCGGTTTCCTCTCCCCGCGGGCGGGCGGCGCCGCCTTGCGTGAGCGTATGGCTGTCTGCGCCACGGCTGGCATCCCTCGTTCTGACGTGTTCAGCGATGAGGTGTTCTAGTGCTGTGGTGCTGAGTGGTGAGGTGTGAGTGGTGAGGTGTTCCGCGAACCGGCCGGATGGACGGTTCGCGTCAGAATCCGGGTGCGCCCTGGGCCTTGGCCACCTGGGCGAACTGGTCCTGGATGGCCTGTGTGACCTGCTCCGGGGTCTTCTTGCCGTAGATCATGTCGGCGAGGTAGAGGTGGGTGTCCGGGGCGACGACGGCCTTGGCCTGGAACACACCGTGCGCCGTCGGCAGCGCCTTGAGCTGGGCCAGCGAGGTTCCGGGCAGTCCGGCGGGGCTGTCCACGGCGGGCTGGACGGAAGGGATCTTCATCGCCTTGATGTAGTCCGCGTAGTCCGGGCCGAGCCAGAAGGCGAGGAACTGGCGGGCGGCGTTCTGCCGTTTCTCGTCGCCGGTCCTGAAGGCGACGACACCGTTCGTCTGGTCGGGCGAGTAGAGTCCGGCCGCGTCCGAGTTCGAGACCGGGAACCAGCCGATCCTCCGGTCGATCTCCTCGGTGGTGTGCTTCGCCTGCAACTGTGTCTGGAAGGAGGTGACGTTGAGGACCATGCCCGCGTCGCCGTTCCAGAGCGCGTCGGCGGAGCCGGTGAAGGTGCCGGTACGGTAGTTCTTCTGCGCGAGCCCCGCGCCGAGGAGTTGGTCCTTGTACGTGGTGACGGCCTTGACGACGACCGGGTCCGTCCACTTCTCCTTGTTGGTGTTGAGCCCGTCCCACCACTGCCGGTCGAGGTCGGTGAGCTGGAGCTGCATCTGCCACTGAAGGGGCCACTTGTCGCCACCGGACTCGTAGAACGCGGCGGCGTCGGTGCGGTCCTTGACCGTGTGGCCGAGCTTCAGCAGTTCCCCGTAGCTCCGGGGGAACCGGTCCTCGGCGATGCCCGCCTTCCGGAAGACGTCCTTGTTGTAGTAGACGCCGAGCATGGCGGGGCTGGTGACGATCGCGGCGTACCGCTTGCCGTCGATGACACCGAGGGACCTCTCCGTGTCACCGAGCTTGTCGGCCCACGGCTCCTTGTCGAGTGTGAGGAGGTTCTGCCGGGGCTGGAGAAAGGGGAGCGTGGAGACGGACGGCTGCCAGAACATCAGGTCCGGCTTGTCGCCCGAGGCGAGCTTGGTCGGTACGTTCTGCTCGTACAGGTCGGGGATGGCCTGGGTGTCGACCGTGGCGCCGGTGGCCTTCTCGAAGGCGTCGATGACCTGCCGGGGCGCGTTGACGGTGTTCTGCGCCGTCCACATCGTCAGCTTGACGCCGTCGAGCCTGGCCGTCGGGTCGACCGGGACGCCGGAGCCGGAGTCCGCGCCGCTGCCGCCGTCCCCGGCCGTGGGGTCGCTGCACGCGGTGGCGGTGAGGGCGGTCACGCATATCAGGACGAGGGCTGGGAGAACTCTCTTCATCGGGGTCTCTGCCTCACTGCGTAGGGGGACATGGGGAGGACGCGCTCCGGCGGTGGCTTCCGGTGGGTGGCTCCGGCGGTGGGGTTGCGGCGGTGGGTCCGGCGTGGCGTTACGGCGGTAGGCCCGGTGCGGGGCTCCGGCCCGGGGTGGTGTCATCGCCCCCGGGTCGTGTCACGGCTCCCGGGTGGTGGTGGCGGTGGCGGGCCCGAACTCTCCCGCACCACCAGCTCCGGTACGGAGAGCGGGCGCGGCGCCACCGGTTCCGACTGCTCGACCACCCCGTGCAGCAGCCCGAAGGCGGCCCGCCCCAGGCCGGTGAAGTCCAGTCGTACGGAGGTGAGCGACGGGGTGAGGTACGCGGAGCCCGGCGCGTCGTCGAAACCGGCCACGCTCACCTCGCCGGGGATCGCCCGGCCCGCCTCGTGCAGCGCCCGGATCACACCGAGCGCGAGATCGTCGTTGCCGCAGAGGATCGCGGTGACGGCCGGGTCCGCGGCCAGCTTCCGCCCCGCCGCGTACCCGTCGGCCGGCCCCCAGCCGCCCTTGATCCACCGCGGCTGGGCCGCCCCCGCCTCGCGCAGCGCGGCCCGCCATCCCGCCGTCCGGGGCGCGGTGCGCCGGGTGCTGGAGGGGATCGCCACGTAGTGCACGGTCCGGTGGCCGAGCCCCAGCAGATGGCGGGTGGCCTCGTGGGCCGCCCGCCGGTCGTCGGTCCACACCCAGGGCAGTCCGTCGGCGGGCGGGCTCGCGGGGGTCTCGACCACGCCGACGAACGGCAGCCCGGCGGGGACGGCGGCCAGCGCCGCCACCCCGGCCGGGTCGTACGCGATCACGATCAGCCCGCCGCCCGTGTCGGCGGCGCGCTGGACCTCGGCCCGTACGGCGCTCTCGTCGGCCGACTCCAGTACCCGGATCCCCATGGCGTACGAGGCGCCGCGCGCCGCCTCCTCGATGCCCTGGAGGATCGCCGCGTAGCCGTGGTGCGTGGTGTTCGCGGTGAGCACGGTGACCGACCTGGACCGGCCGCTGGCCAGCGCGAGCGCGGTGGCGCTGCGCCGGAATCCCAGTTCGTCGATGGTGGCGAGGACCCGTTCGCGGGTGGACTGTCTGACGCTCGGATGACCGTTGATCACACGGGAGACGGTCTGGTACGAGACGTCCGCGGCGGCGGCGACATCCCGGATGCTCGGGCCCGCCTTCGCGCCCGCCTTGGCCGTCTTCCTTGTGTGACCGGTCACATTCATGCCAGGATTGTGACCGGTCACACAGGACGCGTCAAGAGACCGTAACGAAGGATTCACGTACCGGACGCACACCGCCGACTGCGGCGGATCGGGAGGGGACACATTGACCGGTCAGCCGAACGGCACGCGGGAGACGTTCAGTTGGGGGCACGCGGCGCTCCGGGCGGATTTCGCCACCGCCGCCGACGGCACGCTGAGGATGACCGGGCCGGTCCGCCCCGGCGGGACCACCGCCGCCCCGGCGGGCACCCCGGCGCTGCTGCCGCTCGTCGAGGTGACCGCGCTGGGCCACGGCAGCGGCTGGTCGGGGCAGCGCTTCCTGGACGGCGCGCTCGGCTCGCGGCTGCGGTACCGTGCGCATCGCTCCGTGCGGGCGGGCGGCTGGCACCGGCTCACCCTCGAACTGCACGATCCGCTCGGCGGGTTGACCGCGGAGGTGCGGTTCTCCTCGCCGGACGGGGTGGCCGTGCTCCGCGGTGAGGTGCGGCTCGTCAACGAGGGCGCGGAGCCACTCGTCGTGCAGTCCGTCAGCAGCCTGCTCCTGGGCGGGCTGCCCTCCCCTGACGTACTCGACGTGCACCGCGCGCGCAACGACTGGCTGGCGGAGTGCCGTTGGTACCAGGCTCCGCTGCGCGAGACGGTCGCCGGGCTCAACCACGAGGCCCACGAGCACGACAGCCGGGCCGCGCTCGTCCTCGCCGGGCGCGGGAGCTGGCCCAGCGACGGCCATCTGCCGATGGGCGGGCTGACCGACCGCACCACCGGGCACTCGCTGCTCTGGCAGATCGAGTCGGCGGCGGGGTGGCGCTGGGACACCGGTGAGCGGGCCGGCGCGGCGTATCTCGCGCTGAACGGGCCCACCGACGCCGAGCACCAGTGGCGTGAACGGCTGGCGCCCGGCGAGGAGTTCACCACGGTCGGCGCGACGATCGCGGTGGGCTCGGACTTCGAGGACGCCCTCGGCCAGCTCACCGCGTACCGCCGTGCCGTCCGCCGCCCGCACCCGGATCACACCGCGCTGCCGGTGGTCTTCAACGACTACATGAACACCCTGATGGGCGACCCGACGACCGAGCGTCTGCTGCCGCTCGTCGACGCAGCCGCCGAGGCGGGCGCGGAGTACTTCTGCATCGACTCCGGCTGGTACGACGACCACGCGAACGGCTGGTGGGACAGCGTCGGCGAGTGGCAGCCCTCGGAGCGCCGCTTCCCGGGCGGCGGGATCCGGGCGGTGCTGGACCACATCCGCTCGCGCGGCATGGTGCCGGGGCTCTGGCTGGAGCCCGAGGTGGTGGGGGTACGGAGCCCGGTCGCCAAGGCCCTGCCTCCGGAGGCGTTCTTCCGGCGCGACGGGGTCCGGATCACCGAACACGGCCGTCATCAGCTCGATCTGCGCCATCCGGCGGCCCGCGCGCATCTCGACGCGACCATCGACCGGATCGCCGGCGACTGGGGCGTCGGGTATCTCAAGCTCGACTACAACATCAGCGTGGCGCCGGGCACCCAGGGCGACGGGGACACCTCGCCCGGCGGCGGTCTGCTCGGCCACACCCGCGCCTATCTGGCATGGCTGAACGCGGTGCTGGACCGCTTCCCCGGTCTGGTGGTCGAGAACTGCGCGTCCGGCGGCATGCGGATGGACGGCGCCTCTCTGGCCGTCGCCCAGCTCCAGTCCACCAGCGATCAGCAGGACCCCCTGTACTACCCGCCGATCGCGGCCTCGGCGCCCACTGCGGTGCCACCGGAGCAGGGCGCGGTCTGGGCCTACCCGCAGCCGGGGTTCACCCCCGAGGAGATCACCTTCACCCTCGGGAGCGCGCTGCTGGGCCGGATCCATCTCTCCGGCCACCTGGACCATATGACGCCGGACCAACTCGCCCTGGTCCAGCAGGCGGTGGCCACGTACAAACGGCTGCGGGGCGATCTGCCCTCCGCCGTGCCCTTCTGGCCGCTGGGGCTGCCGCAGTGGACCGACGCCTGGATCGCGCTGGGGCTGCGGCCCGGCGACGGGTCCGTGGAGGCGGCCGGCGGTACGACCTATCTGTCGCTCTGGCGCCGGGACGCGGAGGCCGCGCGCATCCTGTCCGTACCGCATCTCGCGGGTGTCGAGGCGCGGGTGGAGATCCTGCACCCCCTGGCCTCGTCCGGCAGGGCGCGCTGGCGGGCGGAGCGCGCGGAGCTGACCGTCGAGCTGCCGGCCGCCCCGGCCTGTCTGCTCCTCGCGCTGACACCGACGGCGGCGCTCACACCACCGGCGTAGGAAACGGCCCCCGCGCGGGAAGACGGCCCCGGAGACGGAGAGGCACCCGCGCGCCACCGTGCACGGATCGGCCGCACCGGAGGAATTCCGGTGCGGCCGATCCGTGCACGACCATTGACGCTGTGTCGCACAAGTGACAACACTTCGAGACGGCCGTTCCAACAGGAACGCGCAATACCTCACAGAACATTCTGTCCGGGGAGGACCTCCATGCGCCCCCGCTCCGCACGCAGAGGCTTCGTTCCACTCTTCGCCCTGCTTCTCGGACTGCTCGCCGTACCCGGGGGGCCCGCGCACGCGGAGTCCCCTGACGACAGCGACAAGGCCGCCACCACGCTCGCCGCCCAACAGCTCACCGTGGCCGGCCTGGACGACGTACGCGGCCATCTCACCCTGCCGGACACCGGCACCGCCTCCACCTCCGTGCGCTGGAAGTCCGACAAGCCGGCGGTGATCGACACGACCGGCCTGGTCCACCGCCCCCGGCACGGCTCCGGCCCGCGGTCCGTACGGCTCACCGCCACCGTCACCCGCGGCAAGGCCCACGCCACCCGGGTGTTCCCCGCCACCGTCCGCGAACTGCCCGCCAAGCAGAAGTACACGGGCTACGCCTTCAGTTACTTCACCGGTGAGGGCACCGCGAACGGCGAGCAGATCCGTACCGCGCTCAGCCGCGGCAACGACCCGCTGCACTGGCGGGAGTTGAACGGCGGCAACCCGGTCCTCTCCTCGGACCTCGGTACGAAGGGGCTGCGCGACCCGTTCGTCATCCGCTCCCCCGAGGGCGACAAGTTCTACCAGATCGCCACCGACCTCCGGATGTACGGCAACGGCAACTGGGACCAGGTGCAGCGCACCGGCAGCAAGTCCATCATGGTGTGGGAGTCCACCGACCTGGTGAACTGGACCGACCAGCGGCTGGTGAAGGTCGCCCCGGACACGGCGGGCAACACCTGGGCCCCCGAGGCGTACTACGACGACAAGCTGAACGCGTACGTCGTCTTCTGGGCCTCGAAGATCTACGCGGACGACGACCCGCAGCACACCGGCTCGACGTACAACAAGATGATGTACGCGACCACACGCGACTTCCGTACCTTCAGCGAGGCGAAGGTGTGGAACGACCCCGGCTACTCGGTCATCGACTCGACCGTGATCCGGCACGACGGCAGCTACTACCGCTTCACGAAGGACGAGCGGGACGGCTCCTCGTCCACCCCGTGCGCCAAGTTCATCACCGCCGAGAAGTCCGACGACCTGCGCTCCCCCTCGTACGACTTCGTCGCCGACTGCATCGGCCAAGGTTCGATCTCCCGGGGCGAGGGGCCGACGGTCTTCAAGTCCAACACCGAGGAGAAGTGGTACCTGTTCATCGACGAGTTCGGGGGCCGGGGCTACATCCCCTTCGAGACCACCGACCTCGACTCCGGCAGGTGGACCATGTCGGAGAACTACGAACTCCCGGCGAGCCCGCGTCACGGGACCGTCCTGCCGGTGACCCGGGCGGAGTACGACCGGCTGCTCGGCGCGTACGCCCCCAAGGCGTCGGTCGCGGACGCGACGAGCCCCGGCCTCAAGGCGTACGCCCTCGTCGACGACGCGACGGCCAAGGTCACCCTGCCGCTGGAGCCGGGCACGCGTCTCTCGCACCTGGCACCGGAGTTCGGCCTCTCGGCGGGCGCGCGGATCAGCCCGCCCTCCGGAACGCGACGGGACTTCCGCGCCCCGCAGACATACACCGTCACCGCCGCCGACGGCACCCGCAGGACCTGGACGGTCACCGCGCTGCACATGCGCAGTCCGCTGCTCCCCGGGCTCAACGCGGACCCCGACATCCAGTATTTCGACGGGCGTTACTACATCTATCCCACGACGGACGGCTTCGAGGGCTGGAGCGGGACCCGGTTCAAGGCGTACTCCTCGGCCGATCTGGTCAACTGGCGGGACCACGGGGTGGTCCTCGACCTCGGGCCCGATGTGAGCTGGGCGGACGGCAACGCGTGGGCACCGGCGGCGGCCGAGCGTGACGGGAAGTACTACTTCTACTTCTGCGCCGAGCAGCAGATCGGGGTGGCCGTGGCGGACAGCCCGGCGGGTCCGTTCAAGGACGCGCTCGGCAAGCCGCTGGTCGCCAAGGGCGGTGGGCTCAGCGGGCAGATGATCGACCCGTCGGTGTTCACCGACGACGACGGGCAGTCGTATCTCTACTGGGGCAACGGCGACGCGTACGTGGTCCCGCTCCACGACGACATGGTGTCGTACGATCCGTCCGAGATCCGCCGGATCACCCCGAGCGGCTTCCGGGAGGGCACCTTCGTCGTCAAACGGCAGGGCACGTACTACCTGATGTGGTCGGAGGACGACACCCGCAGCGAGAACTACCAGGTCGCGTACGCCACCGGGCCCTCCCCGCTCGGCCCCTGGACCAAGCGGGACGTGATCCTCTCCAAACGTCCCGACCTGGGCATCAAGGGCACGGGACACCACTCGGTGGTGCGGGCCCCCGGCACGGACGACTGGTACATCGCGTACCACCGTTTCGCGGTTTCGGGCCCCGGCAAGCCGCGCGGTGACGGGATGCACCGGGAGACCACTCTGGACCGGATGATGTTCGCGGCGGACGGCACGATCGACCGGGTGGTCCCGACCCTGGAGTCGGTGGGCCCGCTCAAGAGGACTGCCGGCCCGGCGAGTTCCGTACCGAGGTGACCCGGCGCCCCCAGTGAACGGCTGCCGTCCGGGATGCCGGACGGCAGCCGTCGCGCGTCGCACACCGCGCGGCGCGGGCGTTACGGCTTACGGCTTACGGCTTACGGCTTACGGCTTGGGCAGGGTGCAGCCCGCGGCGCTCAGATCGATCTTGCTTCCGGTGGTGACGCAAGCCACGATCCCGTAGGTCTCCTGCGCGTAGTTGATGCCCTGGCGCACGGTGACCGTGCCGTTCGCGTCGACCTCGCACGGGTTGTTGAGCGTGCAGCGCGCGCCGTCCTCGTTGCCCGTGTTGTTGACGGCGACGACCTTGCCGGTGGCGTCGTCGATCACGGGCGAGCCCGAGGTGCCGCCGATGGTGTTGCAGGCCGAGGTGTAGCGGACCGAGTCCTTCCAGGTCCAGCTTCCCTCCTTCAGCAGATAGGCGAAGCCGTCGATGCCGCAGCTGTAGATGCGCTTCCAGTAGCCGGAGACGACCTTGATGGCCGTGCCCTGCACGGGGCGCGCGGCGTTGAGTTCCAGCGCCGTGATGCCGTACGCGCTCTGGATCTGGGCGTAGGTGCTGGTGAGCTGGTACAGCGAGACGTCCGTGTCGGTCATCGTGGCGTACGCGATCTTGCTGGCCCGCAGGGTCGCCACCCCGGTGCCGGCCGAGTTGAGCAGGGTGAAGGTCCGGGTGGACGCCCGGTCGACGATGACCTGCCCGGCGGCCGGGAAGCCGGTCTCCAGGCAGTGCCCGTTGGACAGGACCAGTGCGGGGTCGGACGGCTGCGACCGGGGTGTACGGACGACGGAGCCTGAGCAGTTGCTGAGCGCGACCGTTCCGGCGAAGTCGACCGCGGCGAGCTGGGTTCGGGGTGCCGGATCGGCGACGCGGGTGGCCGCGTCGGCCCGTACAGCCTTCGTGGGCGCGCCCGCGTCATGGCTTGTGGCCATCGCGGGTGCCGCGCCTGCCCCGAGGAGCAGGACGGCGAGAAGCGCGCCGAGGAGAGGCTTTCTCATGTGGTGTCCCCTCTGTGACCGAAGTTCCTTCGGTTTGTCATGGGCATTGTTGACGTCGGGACGCCAACGGGCAACCACGCCTGGGTAGTTCGGCATACAAGAGGGTTCGGTAACAAGGGGCTTCGGCATACAGGCGGCCGGAACACACCGGTGGCGGAACGCGGGGGCGGGGCGGCGCCTGTCGGCACCGCCCCGCCCCGGACATACGCTCGTCGGGTCAGTTGATCAGTTCATTGCCAGCCTGGACCGCGTCCGTTCCGGCCTGGACGGCCTTCTTCACGGCGCCGACCTTCTTGCCCACCTTGTCCCCGGTGACACCCTGGACAACCGGCTTGGCCTCCTGGCCGAGAGCGACGGCGGTCTTCGCCGTACCGCTCAGCGTGGAGCCGAGGTCGGCGGCCTGGGCGGCGGGGGCGACGGCGGCGAGAAGCGCGGAACCGGCGGCGGCTGCGGTGAGAATCCGTTGCACGTTCATGATCGATACAACGAGCGGGAGCGCCGGAGGGCACGTTCCCGGACCCGATGGGATGACGCCGGCCTCTGCGCGGTCACGCCGACGATGTCGCGGGCACGTTGTACGACAGGAGCGCGGGCTGCCCCGCCGTCACCCGTACCTCGGTGATCGCGCAGTTGCGGAGCCCCGGAAGGACCCTGCGGTACTCGCTCTCCGGGATCCCGAGCAGCCGGCACAGGACGAGGCGGAAGAGCGTGTTGTGCGCGACGACCAGCACACGCCCGCCGGGCCACGCCTCCGCGAGGCGCAGCAGGGCGGCCGCGCCCCGGCCCGCGGCGGCCTTCGGGTCCTCCCCTCCCGGCAGCGGATGGGCGGCCGGGTCGCGGAGGAAGTCGGCCGTCTCGCGGGGGTGCGACGCCTGGAGTTCGGCGAGGGTGCGCCCCTCCGCGACCCCGAAGTCGACCTCGGTCAGCTCCGGTTCGACGACGGGCGTCAGGCCCGTCGTACGGACGGCCGGTTCGGCGGTGCGCCGGGCCCGGGAGAGGGGGGAGGTGACGATCGCGTCGAGCCGGGCGCCGCCCGCCCACCCGCCGAGTTCCCCGGCCTGTTCGACGCCGCGCGGGGTCAGTTCGATGTCGCTGACGCCGGTGTACCGGTTCTCCGCGTGCCAGACGGTCTCGCCGTGGCGCGCGAGGAAGAGCGTCGCGGGCGCCGGGGGTGTCGCGGGCGCCGCGGGCGCCGGCGCGAGGGGGGTCGAGTCGGGGTTCATCCGTGCTCCCGTGCGTAGGCGGCGGTCGGCGCGGGCAGCCAGCCGCGCTGTTCCAGTGCGTCGACCAGGGCCACGAAGGGCTCCTGGAAGCGGGCGCCGACCCGGGGGCGCGGCTCCAGGACCGTACGGACGCGGACCATCGCGCGCAGGTCGGAGAGCGGCGCGTCCGGTCCCGCCCGGCCGGCGTCCGTGGCGGCGCGCCGGACGCCGTGCGCGGCGAGCACCGCCATGCCGAGCGCCGAGTCGGTGTGCGCGGGGACGGTGGCTCTGCGGCCCAGGACATCCGCGCGGAGCTGGTTCCAGTAGGCGCTGCGGGTGGCGCCGCCGGTGAAGGTGACCGCCCGGTCGACGGGGGCGCCGAGTTGGCCGATGTACGCCAGGCAGAGCCGTTCGACGAGGGCGACGCCCTGGAGCAGCGCGGCGTAGTGGTCGGCGTCGTCGCGGGGCGTGGACAGCAGGAAGGGCTCGGCGTCGGCGGCCAGGAAGGGGAAGCGCTCGCCGTGCGAGACGAGGGGGTAGGCGACGGCGCCCGCCGGTTCGCGGTGTGCGGCGAGCCGGTCGAGGTGGGCGAGGTCGGCCCCGGGGAACGCCCGGGTCAGGGCGCCCGCGCCGACGCTGGAGGCGCCGCCGGGGAGCCAGTGGCCGTCCGGGGAGAGATGGCTGTAGAGCACGCCGGCGGGGTCGTGGAGCGGGGCGGCGGTGACGCCCTTGAGGACGAGGGTGGTACCGAGGACGGTGTTCCACTGGCCGATGTCCCAGGCCCCGGAGCCGAGTTGGGCGGCGCATCCGTCGGTCATGCCGGCGACGACCGGGGTGGACACGGCGAGCCCGGTCGCCTCGGCCGCCTCGGCGCACACCGTACCGAGGAGGGTGCCGGGGAGCACGACGGCCGGGAAGTCCAGCTCCGTGAGGCCGAGCCGGTCGTGGACGGCGAGCGGCCAGGTCCGGGTGGTCAGGTCGTATCCGGTCTTCAGCGCGTGGCTGGTGTCGGTCGGCACGGGGTGACCGACGAGCCGGGCGGTGACGAAGTCGGCCTGGTGGCAGACGCGGGCCCCCCGGAGCGCCGTACCGGACAGCGTGCCCGCCCCGGTCAGCCAGAGGAGTTTGGCGAGGGCCCAGCTCGGCTGGATGCGGTGTCCCATCGACCGCCATACCTCGGCGCCGGCCTCCTGGGCGCGTACGGCCTCGGCGCCGGCGCGCCCGTCGTCGTACATGAGCGCGGGGCTGAGCGGCGCGCCGTCGGGTCCGGTCAGCAGGACCGTACCGGAGGTGCCGCACACGGAGAGGCCGCGTACCCGCGCGGCGGCGACGGTACGGAGCGTTCCGCGCAGCGCGTCACGGACGCCCGACCACCAGTCGGCGGGGAGCTGTTCGTGGCGGTCCTGGTCGCGGTGTCCGGTGAGGGGGGCGGAGCCGCGGCCGGCCACCTGGCCGTCGTCGGTGACGGCGAGCGCGCGCACGCTCTGGGTCCCGAGGTCGACGCCGATCCACACGTCCCCGTGGCGTGGGTCCGTCACAAGCTCCCGCCTTCCCGTCGTTCCCGTCGTGGTATGCGATGCCCGTCGTGGACAGCGATGCCCGTCATGGGACAGCGATGCCCGCTGAGCTGACGACGCGTGACCTCAGGGCGATTTTCACACCCGCGCCCACGCCTCAGGGCTGACGTCCCGACAGCCGACCGCGGCCCGGATCTCCCGTGTCCTGCCTGGTGAGGAACGCTCCACCCGGTCGGCCGACGGGTTGACCTGCCCGCTGTCCGTGGTGAACACTGCCGACGGTACATCAACAAACAATGTTATATCCTCAGAGCTTGATGTTACTGAGGTGTCGCTGGAACAGGACCGAGGAATGTCACAGGACAAGAGCCGGCGGGGCCCCCTCCAGCGCCGCCGCGAGATTTCCGACCATGTGCTGACCGAGGGCTCGGTGTCGGCGTCGGATCTCGCGGAGCGGTTCGGCGTGAGCGTGATGACGATCTACCGCGACATCGACGAGCTGGAACGCGAGGGTGTGCTGCGCAAGTTCCGCGGCGGGGTCACCGTCCAGCCCTCCGGCGTGTTCGAGAGCAATGTGGCGTTCCGCAAGAAGTCCATGCGTCGCGAGAAGGCGGCGATCGCGGCCAGGGCTGCGTCGCTGATCGAGCCCGGCATGTCGGTGATGCTGGACGACTCGACCACCGCGCTGGAGCTGGCCCGGCTCCTTCCCCGTTTCGAGCCGCTGACCGTCGTGACCAACTTCCTGGAGGTGCTGAACCTCCTCGCGGACGAACGCGGCCTCCATCTCATGGCGCTGGGCGGCGACTACGACCCGCTGCACGACTCGTTCCTCGGCGTCCCCTGTGTGGAGGCCGTGGAGGCGCTCCGCGTCGACCTGTGCTTCGTCTCCACCTCGTCCGTCCACGGCGACTACGCCTTCCACCAGGAACAGCGCATCGTCGCCGTCAAGCGGGCGATGCTCAAGGCCGCCGGGCGCAGCGTCCTGATGATCGACCACTCGAAACTCGGCCGCACCGCGCTGCACCGGCTGACCCCGCTCACCACCTTCGATCTGATACTCATCGACGACCGCACCCCGCCCGATGTGCTGCGCTCCCTCGACGAGCGCGGTGTCCCCTACCAGATCGCCGAGACCGCCGCCGTCTGACATGCCGTCGGCCCGCCCCCCGTACGCATGCGGCGCCGGGTTCGGCCGAACCACCCGGCGTCCGCCCAGTCCAGCCGAAGGAGACCGCGCCGATGAGAATCCTCGCCGCGGGCGACCACTTCGTCGCCCCCGACCTGTTCACCCGGGAACTGGAGGCCGAGATCGGCCGTGACCATACGATCGCGGAGCTGCTGCTGGACTGGCCGCTGACCCCGTTCGGCCCGGTCGGCGAGGTCGTGGAGGCGTCGGGTGACGAGGAGACCGTCCTCGCCGCGCTGGAGGGGGCGCGCGTCTGCGTCACCCAGATGGCCCCGGTGACCCGTAAGGTCCTCGAAGGCTCCCCCGAGCTGCGGCTGGTGGTGGTCGGCCGGGGCGGGCCCGTCAACGTCAATCTCGACGCGGCGAAGGAGCGGGGCGTCCAGGTCTGCAACACGCCCGGCCGGAACGCCGCCGCCACCGCCGAGTACACGGTGGGCCTGCTCCTCGCCGCGATGCGCCGCATCCCGGAGACGTCCGCCGCGCTCGCCGCGGGCCGCTGGGCCGGCGAGTTCTACACGTACGGCAACTGCGGCCCCGGACTGGACGGTGCGACGGTCGG
The DNA here is from genome assembly GCF_044763125.1 of Streptomyces sp. NPDC096310. Taxonomy (NCBI): domain Bacteria; kingdom Bacillati; phylum Actinomycetota; class Actinomycetes; order Kitasatosporales; family Streptomycetaceae; genus Streptomyces; species Streptomyces sp. NPDC096310. The sequence goes on from NZ_JBIWFO010000005.1 coordinate 79,650, forward strand.
ACTGGTCGGCTGCGGCGCGGTCGGCAGCCGGGTGGCGCGCGCCCTGGCCGCGTTCGGCGCGCGGGTCCTCCTGTACGACCCGTACGCGGACCAGGAAGCGCTGCGCGCGGCGGGTACGCCCGTCGCCGACCTGGACGAGCTGCTGCGCCGCTCCGAGGTGGTGTCGCTGCACGCACGGCTGACGCCGGAGACCCGGGGGCTGCTCGGCGCCCGCGAACTGGCGCTGCTCCCCGAGGGCGCGGTGGTCGTCAACTGCGCGCGCGGCGCGCTGCTGGACGAGGAGGCGCTGTGCGACGCGCTGGAGTCGGGGCGGCTCGGCGCGGCGGGCCTCGATGTGTACGCCGTGGAGCCGCCCCCGCCGGGGTCGCGGCTGCGGACCGCTCCCCGGCTGGTCATGACGCCCCATCTGGCGGGCGCGAACACCGCCGTCGCGCACAACGCGGCACGGATCGCGGCGGCCGAGGTGGGCCGTTTCCTGCGCGGTGAACCGCTCGCGCACCGCGTCGTCTGAAGATCTACGGCCCCCGCGGCACAGCACATCGAATCGAATCGGCAAGAGGAGACACGGTGTTCGTCGGAGTGGACATGGGTACCTCGGTGGCCAAGGCGGTCGCCTTCGCGGAGGACGGGGCGGCACGCGGTGTGGAGTCGGTCCCGATCTCGCTGGGCGGGCAGGGCGACCACGTGGAGCAGGACGTCGAAGAGGTGGTGCGCGCCGCGGGTACCGTGGTCGCCGCGGTGACCGCGGGCCGTACCCCCGCGCTGGTCGCCCTCACCGGCCAGGGCGACGGCCTGTGGCTGGCCGACGACCGGGGCCGGGCCGTGCGCCCCGCGCTCTCCTGGATGGACGGCCGCGCGGGCGCCCTCGTCGCGGGGTGGATGGCCGACGGTACGGCGCGGGAGATGTACCGGCGGACGGGGAACGTCCTGTTCCCGGGTTCCCCGGGGCCGCTGCTGGCCTGGCTGGACCGGTACGAGCCGCGCTCCCTGGACGCGGCGACGACCGCCGCGTGCTGCAAGGACATCCTCCATCTGCGGCTGACGGGCGAGCGCTCCACCGATCTCTCCGACGCCTCCGTCCCCTTCCTCGACCCGCGCACCCGCGCCTACGCCCCCGAGGCGCTCGAAGCCCTCGGCGTCGGTCACCGCGCGGGGCTGCTGCCGCCCATCGCGGCGAGTCTGCCGTACGGGGAGGCGCTCGGGAACGTCCCGGGGCTGCCCGCCGGGACACCGGTCACCTCGGGCCCTTACGACCTGCCCGCGTGCGCGATCGGCGCGGGGGTGACGGAGCCGGGGGACGGGCTGCTCATCGTCGGTACGACGCTGGCGTGCCAGGTCGTGGTCGAGCGGGTGGCGTTCGAGGCGGAGCCGGTGGGCTTCCATCTCGCGCTGGCCAGATCCGACCGCCATATGCGGGCCCTGCCCGCGATGACCGGGACGGTCGCGCTCGACTGGGTGCTGGGAATTACCGGCACCTCGCACGCGCAGCTCTCGGATCTGCTGGACGGGACACCGCGCGGCGCCCGGGGCGTGGCCGCGCTCCCCTATCTGTCGCCCTCGGGCGAGCGCGTCCCGTTCGTGGACCACACCGCGCGCGCCGAGTTCACCGGCCTCGATCTGCGGGCCTCGCGCGCCGACCTCGTACGGGCCATGTGCGAGGCGATCGCCTTCGCGGCCCGGCACTGTCTGGAGGCGGCGGGCCTCACCGGCGATCTGGCGGTGTGCGGCGGCGGTACCCGCAGCCCGGCCTGGCTGCGGCTGTTCGCCGAGGTGATCGGCCGGCCGCTGCGGGTGGCGCGCGGCCCGGAGCCGGGCGCGCGCGGCGCGGTGCTGGCCGCCGTCGCGGCCCGGGGCGAGCGGCTGGGCCGGGAGCTGGACGTCGCCGCGTGGACGGCGCCGGAGGCGGTGGTGGAGCCGGATCCGGCGGGCGTGGCGTTCTACGAGGAGGCGTACGCGGAGTATCTGTTCCGGGTGGAGAGCGCGCGGGCCCGGTGGCGGGGCCCCGCCGGCGCCCGGTGAGCCCGACGCCGCCCCGGGAGGACCGGGAGGACCGGGAGCCCCGGGAGGACCCTGGAGTCAAACCTCCCGGCCCTCCCGGCCCGCTCAGCCCTTGAGGCCGCTCGCGAACCCCTTGATGACATAGCGCTGGAGCAGCAGGAACACCAGCAGGATCGGCAGCGCGGCCAGCACCAGTCCGGCGAAGACCAGGCCGTAGTCGGAGACGTACTGGCCGACGAAGGCGAACACCCCCACGGGCACGGTCTCCTTGCCGGATCCGCCCAGGTAGAGCAGCGGGGTGAAGAAGTCGTTCCAGATGAACACCGCGTTCAGGATGATCACGGTGCCGGTGATGGGCCGCAGCAGCGGGAAGACGACCCGGGTGAACGCCTGCCGATGGTCGCAGCCGTCGATCAGCGCGGCCTGGGCGTAGTCCGCGGGCAGGGCGCGGATGAAGCCGGTGTAGAGGAAGACGGTGAACGGGAGCTGGATGCCCGTGTAGAAGAGGACCATGCCCTGGTAGGTGCCGAGCCAGCCGAGGGTGTCGACCAGTTTGTAGAGCGGGATCATCCCGAGCTGGAACGGCAGCACGATCCCGAGCAGGAAGAGGACGTAGAGCCCGTAGCCGAGTCCGCGGGCCCGGCGGGCGAGGTAGTAGGCGCCGGTGGAGCCGAGGAGGATCAGCAGGAGCAGGCTGACGGTGGTGATGACGGCACTGCTGACCAGGGCGGGTCCGAGCGAGGCGGAGGACCAGGCGTCCCCGAAGTTGGCGAAGGTCGGCGGCGCGGGCGGGGACAGGGGCGACTCGGCTATCTGCCGCGGGTCCTTCATCGCCAGGGTGACCAGCGCGTACACGGGGAAGAGGAAGACCACCGCGACGGCGATCATCACGAGTTCCAGGGCGTAACCGCGGTAACGGGAGAAGCCCTTCGGCGGCCGGCCCGCGGGGCGTACGTCCTGCGGGGCGGTGGCGGTGGTGCTCATGAGAGGACCATCCCTTCTGCACCCCTCTTCGGTAGGGTTGTGACCTCTCGGTCCCGGCAGGTGCATGGCCAGTAGTGCGAGCCGTTCGACGGCCGGCGTGAGTTCCGCCGGCCCCGCCGGGCCGAGGCCGTCTGATCGGCTTCAGGGACACGCCCCGCAGAGGGCCGATTGATGAGCTCCCGGCAGACGACCTCACCACCACCGGGCAGGTGCTCCGTCGACGTCACAGGAGTACTTCTTTCGTGTTCATCGGAGGGGACTGGGCGACCGAGACCCATGACGTGACCGTCATGGACGACACCGGAAAACGCGTGGACCGGTGGGAGTTCGCCCACACCGAAGAGGGATTCGCCAGGACCCTGACACGGCTGGGCGAGCACGGAGCCCCGGCGGATCTGCCCGTGATGATCGAGACCAGCCGCGGCCTGGCCGTGGACCGGCTGCCGGCCGCCGGCCATCCTGTGGTCCCGGTGCACCCGAACGCCTTCCACGCGACGCGCCCACGCTGGGGCGCCAGCAAGGCCAAGACCGACGCTGGCGACAGCATGAAACTCGCCGACTACCTGCGCACCGACGGACACCTGCTGCCCCGGCTGGAGCCCACCGAGCGGGCCACCCTCGACTTGCAGGCCCTCACCCGGACCCGCGCCGACCACGTCGAGGCCCGCATCGCGGCGGTCAATCAGCTCGCCGCGCTGCTGGACACGCACTGGCCCGGCGGCAAGGCCGTGTTCGCCGACCTCGACAGCGATATCGCGGTGGCCTTCCTTGAGCGTTACCCCACCCCGGCCTCCGCCGCCAGGCTCACCGCCGGACGCCTCGAAGCCTGGTGCAAGCGCCACGGCTACTCCGGCAGGAAGCCCGGAGGTGTCCTGATCGAACGCCTGCGGACGGCCCCGAAGGCCGCCTCCCGCCTCAGCGAGGCAGCCGTCGAGCAGCTGGTCCAGGTCCAGGTTCAGCTGGTGAAGGGCATCCGCACGACCATCCGCACGCTGGACAAGGCCATCGCCGAAGCGGTCGAAACCCACCCTTACGCGCCGCTGTTCGCGACCATGCCGCGCATCGGCAAAGTCAGCCTCGGCCAGGTCGTCGGCGAGATCGGCCCGCTCCTGGAACGCGCCCGCACCAGCGAGCAGCTCATCGCCGAGGCCGGTGTCGTTCCCGTGACGCGAGCATCGGGCAAGTCCCGCACGGTCGCATTCCGGTTCGCGACCAACCGCAGAGCCCGCGTCGCCCTGACCGCCTTCGCCGACAACAGCCGGCACAGCGGCGACCGGGCCGCGAAAATCTACAACGACGCCCGCTCCCGCCAGAAACGACATCCCCACGCCATCCGCATCCCCGCCCGCGCCTGGCTTCGTGTCATGTGGGCCTGCTGGCGCGACGGAACCTGGAACGACCCCGCCACCCACCAAGCCAACAGCAAGATCAACACGATCACCGACACGCCCTTGGCGGCATAGAGGTTGACTCAGGAAACTCACGCGGTGACCTCCCGGGCGCGCAGATAGCGGAGCTGGACCAGGGAGACGGCGGCGACGAACAGCGCGAGGACCAGGGCGACGGCGGTGCTGTAGCCGAACTTGCCGTAGACGAAGGCCTCTTTGTAGAGCACGGTCGACAGGGTCTCGCTGGAGGTGCCGGGGCCGCCGTTGGTGGCCGCGTACACCTGGTCGAAGAGTTTGAGGCCGCCGATGGTCGACAGCATCAGGTTGACGGTGAGCGCCGGGGCGAGCAGCGGCCAGGTGACGTAGCGGAAGCGCTGCCAGGTACCGGCGCCGTCGATCCGCGCGGCCTCGTGGAGTTCGGCGGGTACGCCCTGGAGCCCCGCGAGAAAGATGACCATCGAGTAGCCCGCGTACTGCCACACGACCATCGCGGCGACGGACCACAGGGCGAGGGAGGGGTCGCCGAGCCAGTCCTGGCGCAGCCCGCCGAGGCCGAGGGCGCCGAGGATCCCGTTGAGTCCGGCGCCGTCGTCGGGGTTGTAGACGTACTTCCACAGGAAGGCGACCATGACGGGGCTGACCACGGCGGGCGCGAAGAAGATCACGCGGAGCAGGGAGCGCGATCTGATGTTGGCGTGCACACCGAGCGCGAGCAGCAGTCCGACGGCGTTCTGGACGACGACCACGGCGACGGTGAGCAGCAGGGTGTTGCTGACGGATTCCAGGGCGCGCCGGTCGTCCAGCAGGGTACGGAAGTTGTCCAGACCGACGAAGGAGAAGCCGCCGATGCCGGACCAGTCGGTGAAGGCGTAGACGACGCCGGCGAGGCTCGGGTAGAGGACGACGACGGCGTACACCAGGAGCGCGGGCACGACGAAGCCCCATGGCGGGACGGTGGCATCGCGCCGCCATCTGGCGTTACGCACCGGGCCGCGCGGGTCCGGGCGCTCGCGGGGGTCGGCTCGCGCGGGGGACGGCCGCCGCGAGTCGGGCGTGGTCCGCTCGGGCAGGGTGTTCACGATTTCTTGCCGTAGGCCGTGTCCATCTGCCCCAGCGCGCCCTTGACGTCCGTCTTGCCCGCGAGCAGGTCCTGTACAGCGGCGAAGTGGGCGGGCTGCACCTCCGCGTTGGGCCAGGCCTGGTCCATGAAGGGGACGGCGCGGTCGGCGTCGATGATCGGCAGGAACTCCCCGAGCACGGGGTCGATCTCGGTCGACGCGTCGCGCTGGAAAGGGATGGCGGAGACGGCCGTCGCCCAGGCGTTGATGTTCTCCTGGCGGCCGAGGAACTCCACGAACGCCTTGGCCTTGTCCGGGTTCTTGGCGTGGGCGGCGACGCCGAGCCCGACGACGATGCCGGCGGGTATCCAGAGCCGCGCCGCGTCGTCACCGCCGGGGAAGGGGAACATCCCGAGGTCGTCGGGGGTCCTGGTGGCGTCGCGGAAGGTGGAGAGCACGGCGGAGACCTGGACGGCCATGGCCGCCTTGCCGCTCGCGACGAGGGAGGTCTGCTGCTCGAAGGTGGTGCCGTTGGGGTTGTCGTTGAAGAAGCCCTTGGTCTGGAGCTCCTTGTACTTGCCCATGGCGTCGGCCCAGCCGGAGTCGGCGAACGTGGTGCGTCCGGCGGCCATGTCGGCGTCGAAGCCGGGGGTCCCGGCGTAGACCGCGTTGGGGACGAGCGCGTAGGTGATGAGCTGGGTGACCCAGGGGGTCTGGGCGCCCAGGGCGATCGGGACGATGCCCTTCGCCTTCAGCGTCGCGCAGACGTCGAGGAGTTCGCTCCAGGTGGTGGGCGGCCGGACACCCGCCGTGGCGAACGTCTTCTTGTTGTAGACGGCGCCGATGACGCTGCTGCCCGCCGAGTAGAGGTAGGTCTTGCCCTCGTAGCGGTAGGCGGCGTCGAAGTTCTTGGGTATGCCCTGGGTCCACTTCTGCGCCGAGAGGTCGGCGAGCAGCCCCGCCCTGGCGAGTTCGACCATGGACATGGCGCTGCCGCTGCCCGGGAACAGGACGTGCACGTCGGGTGCGTTGCCGCCGGCGAGCTGGGTGCGGACGACGGTCTGGACCTGGTCGGTGGGGGCGAAGGAGGTGGCGAAGGCGGTGCCGGCGTGGCTCTTGCGGTAGGCGGCGAGCAGTTCCTCGATGGGTTTCTGCTGGTCGGCGACGCCGACGATACGTATCTTGCCGTTGCCGGAACCGCTTGAACCCGCGCACGCGGTGAGAGCCGTGGGGAGCGCGGCGAGCGCCGCGGCGCCGCCGCCCATCCGCAGAAACCCTCGGCGACCGACCGTGCCGGGGAGGGGCGGGGTGCGGGAACCCGTGGTCATTTCGTCTCCTCCTCGTGGGGGCCGGCGTACGACGGCGTCGCCGGACCTGATGTGCTGACGTGCGCGGCGTACGAGCGCGGGCTGTTCTGCGGTGAGCCCGGCGTGCCCGCCGGTACGTAGGCCGCGGTGAAGCGGTAGACACCGGAGGCCACCCGGTAGACGGCGCGGCCGGGGGCGGTCCCGGCACGGGTGAGGTGCGCGCCGTCCACGGGCACCTCACCGGACTCGCGGACGGACGCGGGGTCGGTGGTGGGGACGTGGACCTCGGCGGTGGCGCCCGGGGGCACCCGGACGCGCAGCGCGAAGGTGTCGCCACTCCGCTCCCAGCGGACGGCGACGGTGCCGCGGACCGATTCGTACCGGGCGCTCGCGTGGGTGAGGTCGCCGGGGGCCGGGCGTACGGTCAGTCGCCGGTAGCCGGTGGAGTCCGCGCTCTGGTCGAGTCCGGCGACGCCCCGGTAGAGCCATTCGCCGATCGAGCCGAGCGCGTAGTGGTTGAAGGAGTTCATCGCCGGGGCGCGGAAACCGGCGTCGGGGGTCCAGCCGTCCCAGCGTTCCCAGATCGTGGTGGCGCCGTGGTGCAGCGGGAAGAGCCAGGAGGGCGCCTCGGTACGGCGCAGCAGGGCGTGGGCGAGGTCGGCGCGGCCGTACGCGTCCAGGACGGGCGCGGCGAGCGCGACCCCGAGGAAGCCGGTGACGAGTCCGGGGCCCGCGGCCTCGACCAGGTGGGCGAGGCGCCGGGCGGCGGCGCCGGTGTGCTCCTCGGGCAGCAGGCCGAAGGCGAGCGCGAGAAGGTAGCCGGTCTGGGTGTCGCCCGCGATCCGCAGGGTGTCCGCACCACCGTTCGCACCCCCGTTCACGCCCCCGTCCGTCCCCCTGTCCGTACCGCTGTCCGTACCGCCGCCGGTGCCGGGCGGGCGCGTGACGAAGCGGTCGGTGAAGGCGGCCCGTACGGCTGCGGCCAGCCGGTGGTGGTCGCGGGCGAGTTCGTGGTGGCCGAGCACGTCGGCGGCGCGTGCGGTGAGGTGGGCGCTGTGCGCGAAGTAGGCGGTGGCGACGACCTCGCGTGGGGTGGGGGTGCCGGGGGCGAGCCAGTCGGAGAAGTGCGGTCCGACGCGGTGGCGCCAGACCAGGTCGGGGTTGTGACGGCGGATCAGTTCGACCCAGGCGCACATGCCGGGCAGTGCGCGGGCGAGGAAGCGCGGGTCGTCGTAGGTGCGGTAGAGGTGCCAGGGGATGATGACGCCCGCGTCGGCCCAGCCGGGGGCGCCCTCGTCGGCGACGCCCACGAGGCGCGGGGCCACGTTGGTGAAGCCGCCGTCGGGGGCACGGGCGTCGTCCACGTCGCGCAGCCACTTGGTGAAGAACGCGGCGACATCGGCGTTGAGGGCGGCCGTGGGCAGGAAGACCTGGGCGTCGGCGAGCCAGCCGAGGCGTTCGTCGCGCTGGGGGCAGTCGGTGGGCACGCTGACGAAGTTGGAGCGCTGGCCCCAGGTGACACAGGTGTGGAGCCGGCGGATGTCGGGGTCGGAGCAGTCGAACGAGCCGGCCCAGGGGGTGTCGCTGTGCAGGGCCACGGCGACGATGTCCGGCGCGGCCAGCTCGTCGAGGCCGCTGATCTCGGCGTAGCGGAAGCCGTGGTAGGTGAAGCGCGGCTCGAAGACGGTGTGGGCGCGGCCGTCGCCGATCAGCAGGTCGGTGGCGGCGGCGGTGCGCAGGTTGGCGGTGTAGAGCTGACCGTCCTTGTCCAGCACCTCGGCGTGGCGCAGCGTCACCCGAGCGCCGTGGGCGAGTCCGTCGACGCGCAGCCGTACCCGCCCGGCGAGGTTCTGGCCGAAGTCGACCACATGAACGCCGTCGCGCAGCCGGGTGACCGTACGGGGAGGCAGTTCGGCGGTGGCGCGTACGGGTTCGTCGGGGGCGGCGACGAGCAGCCGGTGGTCGGCGTCGGTGACCCGCGCGGGCGACCAGTGGCGGTCGTCGTAGCCGGGCAGGTCCCAGCCGTCGGCCGAGTGGCGCAGATCGTGGCATTCGCCCATGAGCAGGTCGGCATGGCGAATCGTTCCTGTGCGGGTGCGCCAGGTGTGGTCGGTGATGATTCTGGTGGTACGGCCGGTGGCGTCGACCAGATGCAGTTCGGCCAGGAGCTGGGGAGTGGTCCCGTAGTGGGCGCCGGCCCTGCGGGGTTCGAAGCCGACGAACCCGCTCCACCAGCCGTCGGCGACGGTCGCGGCGAGCACGTTCTCGCCGCCCTGGACCAGCTCCGTCACGTCGTACGTCTGGTACTGGACGCGATGGTGGTAGTCGGTCCAGCCGGGGGCGAGTTCCGCGTCGCCGACCCGGGTGCCGTTGAGGCGGATCTCGTACAGCCCGCGCGCGCTCACATACAGCCGGGCGCGGGTGACGGGGGTGGGGGCGGCGGAGAAGGCGCGCCGCAGGACGGGGCAGGGGGCGAGTCCGTGGTGGTCGAGGGCCGCCTCGCCCTCGGTCGGCGCGTCCATCACGTCGATGGGGTCGGGGTCGTGGGTGATCCAGGCGGCGCGCCAGCCGTCCTCGCCGGGCGGGCCGGCCGGCGGCGTGTCGGAGGGCGCCATGACGAGGCCGGTCTCGAACCAGGAGGCGGCCTCGGTGGGCTCCGCCGCGCCGGCCGGCTGGACGGTGACCTGCCAGTGGTAGCGGGTACGGGGCTCCAGCGCGGGCCCCGTGTAGCGGACGCCGATCGTGTGCGGGTCCGTCAGCGGCCCGCTGTCCCAGAGGGGTTCGCCGTCCGCGCCGCCTGCGCCGCCCGTGCCGCCCACCGCGAGGTCCCCGGGCCGCCGTGCCACCCGTACCCGGTGGGCCACGGGGTCGTCGCCCCGGTGGTCGGAGGCGAGCCGCCAGGAGAGCAGGGGCTCCGGCTCGTCGATACCCAGAGGGGTGACCCGGTGGTCGCAGCGCAGACCGTAGGGGCGCAGGTGCCCCGCGGCGGAGGGAACGGACACGGACACGTCCTTCCTGCGCGCCGGGCTAACGGCGCATCACATCGTTCCTACGCCGTCGTTCGCCACCCACCCGGCGTGAAGACGACACGTCTCCATGTGAAATCTAACGTGAATTCTGTGGCGTGGACACTATGAGCCGCCCGCGAGGAGTGTCAAGGGTGTTACACAGGTGCTGATTGGACACCCCATGGCGCGACCGGACTTCGCTACGACGCCGCCGTACAGTCGCCTGCGACAGGCGTTGTCGACCTGGCGGCGGGTGGTCTTGTGACGGGTGAATACGTGTGATATTCACCGTGTGATTACAACATGACCGGACGTTAAATCACGCGTCATTTCCGCCTCGGGTCACGCGGGGATCGCGCACGACGAACGGACCAGGATTCATGCCTATGAACAGTGGGATCAGCACAGCCTCAGGCTTCGGAAGACGGGCGATGCTCGGCGCCACCGGAACGGTCGCACTGGCGGTCGCCGCGGGCAATCTGTCGGCGGGCCGGGCGGGCGCCGCCGAACGCCGCCTCCACGAGGACCCCTTCACCCTCGGGGTCGCGTCGGGCGACCCCTGGCCGGACGGCTTCGTCCTGTGGACCCGGCTCGCGCCGCACCCGCTCGCCCCCGACGGCACCGGCGGCATGGACCCGCGCGCGGTCAAGGTCCAGTGGGAGGTCGCGGAGGACGAGCGCTTCCGGCGGGTCGTACGCCGGGGGTGGACCCGGGCGGTGGCCGAACTCGCCCACTCCGTCCATGTCGAGGTCACCGGGCTCAAACCGGGCCGGCAGTACTTCTACCGCTTCCGCGCCGGCGGGGTGCTCAGCCCCGTGGGCCGCTCACGCACCGCGCCCTCGCCGACCAGCGACCCCCGCTCGCTGAACTTCGCGTTCGTCTCCTGTCAGGCGTGGTTCGAGGGGTTCTACACCGCGTACCGGCATCTCGCCGACGAGGACGTGGATCTGATCCTGCATCTGGGCGACTACATCTACGAGAACCCCATCGACGCGATGGGCGGCGTACGCAAGACCCCCGTCGCCGCCGAGCTGCGCCCCGAGCCGATGGATCTGACGCAGTACCGCAACCGTCACGCGCTGCACCGCTTCGACAGCGATCTGATCGCCGCCCACCAGGCCCATCCCTTCGCCCTCGTCTGGGACGACCACGAGGTCGAGGACAACTGGGCGGGCGACCACTCCAAGCACGTGGACGTGGACCCCGCGGTCTTCCGCGAGCGCGCCGCGGGGGCGTTCCAGGCGTACTACGAGCACCTTCCGCTGCGGCTGCCGCAGAAGCCGAGCGGTTTCGACGCCCGGATGTACCGCAGCCTCCGGTACGGGCGGATGGCGACGTTCCACATCCTCGACACCCGGCTGTACCGCGACGACCAGCCGTGCGGCGACGGCACCAAGACCGGCTGCGAGGAGCGGCTCGAACCGGACCGCACCATTCTCGGCGCCGAGCAGGAACGTTGGCTCTACCAGGGACTCGGGCGCTCCGACGCGAAGTGGAATCTGATCCCCCAGCAGATCGCGATGAACCAGGTGGACACCGATCCCGGCCCTGGCCAGTCCTTCGTGATGGACTTCTGGGACGGCTATGTGGCCTCGCGCGAACGGCTCTTCAAGGAGATCGACGACCGGAACGTATCCAACCCGGTCGTCCTCACCGGTGACATGCACCGGCATCTCGCAGCCGACCTCAAGCGGAACTTCGATGACCCGGACTCCCCCACCATCGGGGTCGAGTTCGTCGGCACCTCCGTCTCGACCAAGATGGACGGCATGGACCTCGACCCGTCGGGGGCGAACCTGCTGGCCGCCAACGAGCACATCAAGTTCACCAACTACCAGCGCGGCTACGTCCGCTGCTCCCTCACCCCGCAGAGCTGCCGCGCCGACTTCCGGGTCCTGCCCTACGTGACCACCCCCGGCGCCCCGGTGTCGACCCGGATGTCCTTCGTCACCGAGGCGGGCCGGCCGGGCGTGCACCCCGTCTGAACCGGGCGCGCGCCCCACGCCGTACGGGCGCGCCGGTCCCGTACCCCTGGAGTACGAAAGGACCGGCGCGCCCCACGGCATGTGTGCCGGGCACACATGCGCCGGGCACACGTGCGCCCGCGCTATGAGGAGACGGGGCGGGGCCCCGTACCCGCGATCACCTCGGGGCGCAGCAGCGCGGCGAGCCGGTCGGCCGGGAGCAGACCGCGTTCCAGGACGAGTTCGGCGACGCCGCGGCCGGTGGCCAGCGCCTCCTTGGCGATCTCGGTCGCGGCGGTGTAGCCGATGTGCGGGTTGAGCGCGGTGACGAGCCCGATGGAGTTCTCCACGGTGGCGCGCAGCGTCTCGACGTTGGCGGTGATGCCGCGGACGCAGCGCTCGGCGAGGGTGAGGCAGGCGGCCCGCAGATGGGTGATGCTCTCCGAGAGGGAGTGCAGGATGATCGGCTCGAAGGCGTTGAGCTGGAGCTGTCCCGCCTCGGCGGCCATGGTGATGGTGACGTCGTTGCCGATCACCTCGAAGGCGACCTGGTTGACGACCTCGGGGATCACCGGGTTGACCTTGCCGGGCATGATGCTGGAGCCCGCCTGGACCGGCGGCAGGTTGATCTCCGCGAAGCCCGCGCGCGGTCCTGAGGAGAGCAGCCGCAGATCGTTGCAGCTCTTGGAGAGCTTCACGGCGATGCGCTTGAGCACACCGGAGAGATGGACGAACGCGCCGCAGTCCTGGGTGGCCTCCACGAGGTTGGCGGCGGTGACCAGCGGCAGCCCGGTGAGGTCCGCGAGATGGCGGCGGGCGGCCTCCGCGTAGCCGGCCGGCGCGTTGAGGCCGGTGCCGATGGCGGTCGCGCCGAGGTTGATCTCGTGGATGAGCAGGACGGCCTCGGCCAGCCGGCTCTGGTCCTCCTCCAGCATCACCGCGTACGCCGAGAACTCCTGCCCCAGCGTCATGGGCACGGCGTCCTGGAGCTGGGTGCGCCCCATCTTGAGGACGTCGTGGAACTCCTCGGCCTTGGCGGCGAACGCCTCGCGCAGCACGGTCATCGCGTCGAGCAGTTCGTGTACGGCGATGATGGTGGCCACATTGACGGCGGTCGGGTAGACGTCGTTCGTGGACTGGCTGAGGTTGACGTCCTCGTTGGGGTGCAGACGGGCGTAGTCGCCCTTGGCGTGGCCGAGGAGTTCCAGCGCCCGGTTGGCGATCACCTCGTTGGCGTTCATGTTGGTGGAGGTGCCGGCGCCGCCCTGGATGACGTCCACGACGAACTGGTCGTGCAGCCTGCCCTCCTCCCGTATCTCCCGGCAGGCGGTGGCGATGGCCGCGGCCTTCTCCGCCGCGAGCAGCCCGAGGTCCTCGTTGGCGCGGGCCGCGGCCTCCTTCACGGCGGCGAGCGCGTCGATCAGATGCGGGTACGCGGAGATGGCCGTCCCGGTGATGGGGAAGTTCTCCGAGGCGCGCAGGGTGTGCACGCCCCAGTAGGCGTCGGCGGGAATGTCGCGGTCGCCGAGCAGATCGTGTTCGGAGCGGTGGCCGGCAGTCATGGCTCAGGGTTCCTTCGTGAAGGGGGGAGGGAGTCGGCCGGACATGGCCTGCGCGGCCCGGGGCCGCTGAGGAGGCGGGCTCGTCACGGGGCGGCGGGAGCCAGCGCGCCCGCCGCCCGCAGGCTCCCCACCTCCTGGCCGCCGCCGGTCACGGGGGTACGGGCGAACGCGTCGAGGAGACCGGGGTCGACCCCGCACAGGGCGAGGGCCGCGGCGGTCACCGGCATCCGGGCGCGGTCCGCGCCGTCGGAGATCTTCACGCCGACGGCCCGGCCGTCCGGGAGCGCCGCCACCTGGACGCCTTCGAAGCCGTCCTTGGCGAGCAGCCCCGGTACGGCTCGCATCAGCGCGGCCACGTCCCGGCCGGTGCCGGAGACCAGCTCCGGGTGGGCGCGCATGGCGTGCGCGACCCGGCCCTCGTCGGTGTCCGGGGGAGCGGTGGCGAGCCGGGCGATCGCCCGGGTGAGTCCGTGCAGGGAGACGGAGAAGAGCGGGGCGCCGCAGCCGTCGACCGTCACCCGGGCGATGCGCTGTCCCGTCAGCTCCTCGACAGTCCTGGCGATCTCCTTCTGGAGCGGGTGGCCCGGGTCGAGATAGCCGGTCAGCGGCCACTGCCGGGCCTGGGCGGTGCTGAGCATGGAGGCGTGCTTGCCCGAGCAGTTCTGCGCGAGGCGGCTGGGGCCGAGGCCGCGGCGCAGCCACGCGTCGCGCTGCTCGGCCCCGTACGGCAGATCAGGGGTGTTGCCCAGGTCGTCCTCGGTGAGTCCGGCGGAGTCGAGGATGCGCCGCGCGACGGCGAGGTGGATCTCCTCGCCGGAGTGGCTGGCCGCGGTGAGGGCCAGCGCCTCGTCGTCGGGTACCGGCAGCCCGGCACGGAGCAGGGCGACCGCCTGGAGCGGCTTGAGGGCGGAGCGCGGATAGAACGCGGCCTCGATGTCCCCGGCCAGGAACTCCACGCTGCCGTCGGCCGCCAGGACGACGACCGAGCCGTGGTGGACGCCCTCGACGACGCCTCCCCGGACGACATGGGCGAGGGGGACATGGCCCGGTGCGCGGACGGCGGGGGGCTCGCCCGGGGTGTGACGCCGGGTGGTGAGGTCGTTCATGGTCAGCTCTCGGTGTTCTGGTCGCGGTCGGTGGTGCGGGAGGAGCCGGAGGCACCCGTGGCGGCGGCGTGCTCGCGGGCGGCCGCGTCCCGGATGGTCCCGACCCGGCCCCGTACCAGGTACCAGCCGCCGACCAGCGCCGCGGCGATCAGCGGCAGGGCCAGCACGGTCGTCCGGCCCGCGCCGCCGTCCGCGTACATGAGGACCAGTACGGAGGCGAGGAAGAGCAGGGTGACGATCTCGGTCCACGGGGAGCCGGGGAGCTGATAGCTCGGGCGGGCGAGCAGCCCGTCCCGGGTCTTCCGCCAGAAGAGCAGGTGGCAGATCATGATCATGGACCAGGTGGAGAGGATGCCGAGCGCCGCGAAGTTCAGGACGATCTCGAAGGCCTCGCTGGGCACCACGTAGTTGAGGCCGACTCCGAGCACACAGATGCCGGAGGTGAGCAGGATTCCGCCGTACGGCACCTGGCTGCGGCTCATCACCCCGGTGAACTTCGGCGCGGATCCCGACATCGACATGGAGCGCAGGATGCGTCCGGTGGAGTAGAGGCCGGAGTTGAGGCTGGACATCGCGGCGGTGAGGACGACGAGGTTCATCACATCGCCCGCCGCCGGGATGCCGATGTTGGAGAGCACGGTGACGAAGGGGCTCTCGCCGGCGGAGTACTTGTTCCAGGGCAGCAGCATCGTCAGCAGGACGACCGAGCCGACGTAGAAGAGGGCCACGCGCCACATGATGGAGTTGATCGCCTTGGGCATGATCTTCTCCGGCTCCTTGGTCTCGCCCGCCGTGACACCGACCAGCTCGACCGAGGCGTACGCGAAGACGACACCCTGGATGACCAGCAGCATCGGGAGCATCCCGGCCGGGAAGAGACCGCCGTTGTCGGTGATCAGCGAGGGGCCGGGGGTGTGGCCGTCGACCGGGTGCTGGGTGACCAGCAGGAAGATGCCGATGAGCATGAAGAGGACGAGCGCGCCGACCTTGATGATCGCGAACCAGAACTCCAGTTCGCCGAAGATCTTCACGGATATGAGGTTCACGGTGAGCACGACCGCGAGGGCGATCAGGGCGAGCACCCACTGCGGTATGTCGGAGAACATGCCCCAGTAGTGGGTGTACGTCGCCACCGCCGTGATGTCGGCGATTCCGGTGGTCGCCCAGTTCAGGAAGTACATCCAGCCCGCGACGAAGGCGCCCTTCTCGCCCATGAACTCACGGGCGTAGCTGACGAAGGCCCCGGAGGACGGCCGGTGCAGGACCAGCTCGCCGAGGGCGCGCACCACGAGGAAGGCGAACAGACCGCAGACCGCGTAGGCGACGGCGAGGGAGGGGCCCGCGGCGGCGAGCCGGCCACCGGCGCCGAGGAAGAGCCCGGTGCCGATGGCCCCGCCGATGGCGATCATGTTGATGTGCCGGGACTTCAGGGTCTTGCTGTATCCGGCGTCGCCGGCGTCGACATGGGCGCTCGGGGGGACCGGTGGTTCCCCCGGCTGCCCCGTCTGCTGCTCCGTCTGGACTGACTGCTCGCTCACGCCTGGTCTTCGCCTTCTTCGGGGGGTGTCGCACGGTGGGGGGAGCGCACGATGGTGGTCAGGGTCGACTCGACCCGTGCGAGGTGGTGGGTCATGGCGTCGACGGCGTCGTTCTCGGACCGCTCGACGAGGGCTTCGACGATCGCCCGGTGCTCCAGGTTGGACTGTTCACGCCGCCCGCCGAGTTCGTTGAGGAACGCCGACTGGCGGGCCAGTGCGTCACGGATCTCCTCTATGACCCGGCGGAAGACCGGGTTCTGGGCCGCTTGGGCGACCGAGAGATGGAAGAGGGTGTCCATCGCCACCCACGCGGTGGTGTCGGTCTCGTGCTCCATCCGCTCCAGCAGATGGGTGAGGTGGTCGAGATCCTCGGCGGTGCGGCGGGTGGCCGCGTACCCGGCGACGGGGATTTCCACATGGCGGCGTACCTCCAGGAGATCGCTCGCCGAGTAGTCGCCGAAGGTGGGGTCCTCCACCGGCCCGTTGGACACGACGAAAGTGCCTCTTCCGGTACGTGAGACGGTCAGCCCCATCGTCTGGAGTGCCCGCAGGGCCTCGCGGAGCACGGGCCGGCTCACTTCGAGACGGCGGCAGAGCTCCGCCTCGGAGGGCAGCTTCTCCCCTACCGCGTACTCGCTCCGCTCGATGGCGCTGCGCAGATGGTTCAGCACGGCTTCCATCGCGCTGATCCTTCTGGGCGGGTCCCCGGCTGTCTGGCTGTCTGACAGGTTCACCCGGGCATCCTGATGTGCGTGAACCAGCACTGTCAAGGGTCTGAACAGGGATCTCGCGCGGTCCCGGCGTATCCGCACAGCGCACCGGGGCCCGTCCGAAAGGCGGACGGGCCCCGGGAAACGGGGTGGCGCGGTGGCAGGAGGACCGGTCGGGACGCCCGGCCGAAAGGCCAGGTCAGGAGGGCCGATCGGGAGGGCCGGTCAGAAGGGCCGGTCCCCCGCGATGGCGACGCGTTCGGCGACCCGGCGGTGCGGGGCGTAGTCGCCGACGGCGTAGTGCTGGGTGGCGCGGTTGTCCCAGAAGGCGATGTCGCCCGCCTCCCAGCGGAACCGCACCTGGAACTCGGGCACATGGGCCTGCTGGAAGAGCAGCCGCAGCAGCCGGTCGCTCTCCGCCCGCTCCAGCCCCACGATGCGGGTGGTGAAGGACGCGTTGACGAAGAGCATCCGCCGTCCCGTGTCGGGGTGGCGGCGCACCACCGGGTGCTCGACCGGCGGGAACTCGTCCTGGAAGGGGGCCAGCCGCTCGACGGAGTAGAAGCGCGAGAAGCCCGGTATGTAGTCGTGGACGGCACGCGCGCCGTCGATACGGTCCTTCACGTCCTGCGGGAGGTTGTCGTACGCGGCGGCCATGTCGGCCCACATCGTGTCGCCGCCGGAGGGCGGCACCTCGCGCAGTTGCAGGACGGCGCCGAGCGCGGGCCGCTCCCGGAAGGTCACATCGGTGTGCCAGACGTTCTCGAAGGTGGGGACGGCGGAGCGGTCGAACCGGACGACATCCGGCGCACCGGCCGTGGCGAGCAGCGGATTGGTCTCCAACTCGCCCCAGTTCAGGGCGAAGTCGCGCTGCGCCTCGGAGGTGAGGTGCTGGCCGCGGAAGAAGAGCACCTTCCACTCCAGCAGGGCGCGGTCGAGTTCGGCGCGGACGCCGGCCGGCAGCGGGCGGGAGAGGTCGAGGCCGCGGATCTCGGCGCCGATGGTGCGCGCCTGCGGGACGAGCCCGAAGAGTTCGTACGGCCGCTCCGGCCACCCCTCCGGGAGGCGGCGCAGTTCCCGGTGGCCCTCGTAGAGACCGTCGGCGGGGATGCGGTGGTCGCGCAGCGCGGCCGGTACGGAGTCGGTGGGTTCGGCTGCGGCGGACTCGACGGTGGTGGGTTCGACGGTGGTGGTCACGGGGCTCCTCGGGTCGGCATGACGGAACTGCGGAACGGCGCAACGGCGGAACGGGTGCGACAGAAAACGCGGAGAGGGGGTGGTGCCTGACGACGCGGCCCCTGGCCTGGGGGGCTCAGCAGCTACGGAGCTACGGGCCTACGGCAGGGGTCAGCGACAGAGACAGGAGAACGCCGGGGGAGAACCCACCCGGCCTCGGCGGCGCAGAAAGCTGATGCCGCGGGGCGCGCACACACCGTGGGGGTCGCCGAAGCGCGACTCCACTGCACGGAGATGAGAATGCGTACCCATGGGTCGCACCGTACCAGAGGCCGGGCGGGGGGAGTCCGCGTCAGCGGGACACAAGGACGGTCAGGAGAGAGGGAAGCCCAGTTCCTGGGCGGCGAGGGCCGGAGTGGGCTGGGACCAGCGCTCGGTGAGGTGGTGGGTGGCGGAGAGGGAGCGGGTCTCGGCCAGGTCGATGTAGAGCGTTCCGTCGAGATGGTCCGTCTCGTGCTGAACGATCCGGGCCGGCCATCCCGAGAACTCCTCGTCGGTCTCCCGTCCGTGTTCGTCCTGGCAGCGGAGTCTGACCGCCCGGTGCCTGGCCACCACGGCCTGCCAGCCGGGGACGCTGAGGCACCCCTCGAAGAAGGCGGCCCGGTCCACGCCGACGGGTTCGTACGACGGGTTGACCAGCACCCGGAAGGGCTGCGGCACCCGCCCTCTGGCCGCGAGGACGTCCTGCGGAGCCTGGGCCGGGTCCTCGACGACCGCGAGTCGCAGCGGGATGCCGATCTGGGGCGCCGCGAGCCCGACCCCGGGGGCGGCGTGCATCGTCTCGCGCATCAGCCGGATCAGGCGCGCCAGCCGCTCGTCCCCCAACTGCCCGTCGTACGGGGCCGCCGCGCGGCGCAGAACCGGGTCGCCGGCCGCGACGACGGGGGGCGTGCCGGCGGATTCGAGCAGGGCGTCCACGTGGTCGATCAGCGTCATCGCGCCATGATCCCACCCGGTGGGCGCGCCGGGAACCGTGCCGGACGGAGCGCGGCCCGCCCGCTCGGGACGGGCCGGCCGCGCCCGGTGTACGGCTCGGGCGGGTCACACCTTCCGGGCGGCTCGCATCGCCATGGCGGCGCAGGCCAGTCCGCACAGGAACGTGAGGGCGCCGATGACGGCATTGGTCCAGATCACACCCGCGTCCGGTCCGCTGCCGACGATCCATGGAGCGATGATCAGCCAGACGCCCATCGCACACATGGCCCAGCTCAGCCCGGCCATCCGCACCGGGGCGAGGGTCAGGCCGAGCGCCATCACGACGATCGCGATCCCCATGATCAGGTTGTGGGTCGCGAGGGCCGGCTGGCTGGCGGTGAAGTGGATGATCCAGGGCGACAGGGCGCAGAACAGGCCGACGAGGAACACCGGCCCGTCCAGGAGCGCCGCACCGCGCCCGCCGAGCATGCGGGCGTACCTCGCGCGCATCTCGGGAACATCGGGGTGACTGGACAGGTCGCCCCTCGAATGTGAGACGTCGGCCATACGACTCGCCTCCTTCATTTCGTGCAAGTCTGACCGGGATGTACGGCATCGAGCCGTAACAACCCTAGTTTGCTCGCTTTTCACGCTTTTGTGTAGCAGGGGCCGGAGGTCAAAAATTCATTTACAGGTAAAACACCTGTTAATCTTTTTCCATGGGCAAGCATCTCAGAAGCGCCGTTCGGCTGCGGCGCCCCGTCGACACCTGGCACAAGCCCGCGCTCAGCGCGGCGGCGGCACTCGCCGTGCCCGATCTGACCCTGCTGGCGCTGGGGCGGCTGGATCTCGTCCTGTACACGTCGGCGGGGGCGATGTGCGCCCTGTACGCGCACGGGCTGCCGTACGCGGCCCGCGCCCGCACCCTGGCGTGGGTGGTGCTGGGCATGGTCGTGAGCCTGGGGATCGCGCTGACGGCCGCCTCGCTGACCGCCTCACCCGTCCTGCTGGTGGTGGGCGCCTCACTGGTCGCCGCCGCGCACAAGACGCTCTGCGACGCGACCCGGGTGGGGTCGCCGGGCAATCTGATCCTCACGTTCATCTCGTCGTCCGCGTTCTTCGTGCCGCAGCGGCTCGTCGACGTGCCCCTCCATCTCGCCCTGGCGGTGGCCGCCGGGGCGGTGGCCTGGCTCGTCTGCATGGCGCCGGGGCTGGTGCGGCCGCACGGCCCCGAACGGGTCGCGGTGGCCCGGGCGCTGGAGTCGGCGGCGGGGCTGTGGCGGGTCCGGCGGGAGGGGACGGAGTCACCGGGACGCCAGGGCACGGGGCGCCCGGACACCGAGCTGACGGCCCGCCAGGCGTTGGCCGGAGCGGTCAACTCCGCCTGGCACACGCTCTTCCTCGCCCCCGGCACCGACGACGCCCGCGCCCGGCTCGCCCGCCTGCTGGCCCACGCGGAGTCGGCGCTCGCCACGCCCCGCACGGGGCGTCCGCACACTCCGGCCGACGAGGCCGAGCGGTGCGCCGCGGCGGCACGGGCGGTACGGGGCGGGGGCGCCCTGCCGGAGATCGACCCGACCCCTGACGAGGCCCGCCGGCTGACCGGCATCGCGACGGAAGCGGAACACACTGTTCCGGCACTGGAGCGGTGTCCAGCGCCGGACCGGGCCACGGGGGTACGGGCCGTCCTGGCGCGGCTGCGGCCCGGCTCCCCGCTGCTGCCGATCGGGGCCCGGGTGGCCGTCGGCTGCACCCTGGCGGGGTGGGCCTCCCTGGCCGCCGGGGTCGGGCATCCGTACTGGGCGGTGGTCTCCGCGGCCTCCATCTACCAGGCCAACAGCACGCTCTCCGGGCAGCGGGCCCTCCAGCGGGTGCTCGGGAACGTCCTCGGGCTGGTCCTCTTCTTCGCGCTGCTGCCGCTGATCCGGATCGGTCCGCCCGTCATGGTGCTGCTCGCCCTGGCGCTCCAGATCGGCGCGGAAGCCCTCATCACCCGTAACTACTGGCTGGGTTCGGTCTGTGTGACCCCGATGGCGCTGCTGCTCACCGAGTTCGGCGGCCGTCTGCCGGCCGGGACGCTGATCGCCGACCGGCTGATCGACACGGTCGTCGGTGTCGCGGTGGGGCTGGTCTGCTGCGCGGTGGTCACCAACCGCCGGGCCACCGACCGGATCGAGGAGGCGCTGGCACGTGTGACGGCGGCGCGGAGCGCGGCGCTGCGCCGTCTCGGCGAGAGCGAAGCCCAAGGCGAAGGCGAAGGTCAAGGCGAAGGCGAACGCCAAAGCGCGAGCGCGGACGACGGCCCAGGACCGGACGCCGGGGACGCCGACCGCGAGACCGGCTGGGCCCGGGACCGGCTCGCGCTCGCCCTCGTCGAGCTGCGCGAGGCGTTCGAGGTCGCCTCGGGCGAGTGGTGGCAGCGCGCCCTGCCCGCCGAGCGGATCGCCGCGGCCGAACGCGAGGGCCACCGTACGTTGGCCCGGCTGGTCCGCCACGCCGCGCCCCGGGTCCCGGTGTCCTGACCACCCGGACCCGGGGGCAGAATCGGCCCGACCGTAACGAAGGAGTGTGGGTGTGGCCGAGAACACCGAGGACGCCGTCGCAGGAGTGATGCGGCAGTGGGAGCAGGTGATGCCCGGTCTGGACACCGCGCCGATGGCGGTGATCGGACGTCTCAACCGCTGCGCCGCGCTGCTCCAGCAGGCCGCCGACGCCCCGCTGCGCCGGGAGGGGCTGACCCGGGCGGAGTTCGACATCCTGGGGGCGCTGCGCAGAACGGGCCGGGAGCTGACCCCCGGCCGGATCGCCCGTGAGACGTTCGCGTCGGGCGCGGCCGTCACCAAGCGGCTACGGCAGTTGGAGAGCCGCGACCTGATCGCCCGGCGCCTCGACGACCGGGACCGCCGGGTCACCCATCTCTCGCTGACGGACGGGGGACGCCATCTGCTCGACCGGTTGCTGCCCGAGCAGGTGGCGTACGACGCGTCGCTGCTGGAGGGCCTCGACGCCGAGAACCACCGGCAACTCGCCGATTCGCTGGCCGAGTTGCTGGTGCTGCTCGAAGGCAGGCTGGGCAGCCTGCTCGACTGACGCCTCCCCCGCCCCGACGGCCGGTCGGGGGACGGTCGTCCGGGAAGGGTCAGCCGGTGTGGACATCCTCGGCATAGCGGCCCTGGGCGGTGAGTTCCTGGAGCCACCGCTGGGAGGCGTCCCCGTCCGCGCCGGGGGTGTGGCGTACGTACAACTCCCGCAGGGTGTCCCGGACTCCGGGCGCCATCCGGGCACCGTCGCCGCAGACACGGACGTGGGCGCCCTCGCCCAGCAGGGCCCACACCTCGTCCGCCTCGTCGGCGAGACGGTGCTGCACGAAGCGCCGGCCGCCGACCGGGGTGTGGCTGAAGGCGGGGCGCATGCTGACCGCGCCGGCCCGCTCGGCCGCGCGCAGCTCGTCGGCGTGCAGATAGTCGGCGTCCGCGCTGTCACAGCCGAAGTAGCAGAGCGCGGGGGCCGGTCGGGCGCCCGCTTCCACGAGAGCGCGCCGCTCGGCGATGGCGGCGCGGAACGGGGCGAGACCGGTACCGGCGGCGATCATGATGAGCGGGGTCGTCGCGTCGTGCGGGAGACGGAACGCCTCCCGGCAGGGCTGGACCCGGGCGAGCACGGTCTCCCCCGGCCGCAGCGAGGTGAGATACCCGGAGCCGACACCGATATGGCCGCCGCGCCCCGAGCGGGCCGGCGCGTCCAGGAGCGAGACCATCAGGTCGGCGTGGTGCGGGCTCGTCGACGGCGAGGAGGAGAGGGAGTAGTGGCGGGGCCGCAGCGGCGGCAGCAGCTCCAGCAGCACGGGCCAGGTGAGGGCCGTGCGCAGGGCCGGATGGTCCTCGATCAGGTCGAGCAGGGTGCGGTGGTCGGCGGCCCGCGCGTCCTCGTCGTCCGCGAGCGCGCGCAGCGCCGCACGCTCGGGCGGGCACGGGTTGAGCGCGGCCAGGGTGGCCAGATGGGCGGCGGTGGGGCGGTCCTGGAGTTCGACGTGGCGGGTGAGGAGTTCCCGTACGGTCACCGGCCGGTCGACGGCGATCCCGCCCCGTACAGGACGGTTGGCGACGATGTTCAGAACGGTCTCGGGGTCGGCGTGGAGCAGCGCGGCGGCGCGGGCGACCTGGCCGGGAGCGTTGGCGGGGAGCACGGTGAGGTGGTCCGCGGTGCGGTAGGTGACCCCGTCGGGCAGGGCGAGCCGGACGAACCGCTTGACGCGGGGGTGGGCGGGGTCCGTGAGGGGAGCCGTCCGCGTGACCGTCATCGGGACGAGTCCGTGGCGGGCGGTCAGTGTGTCGAGCGGGCCGCCGGTGACCTCGGTGACGGTGTAGGCGGGGGCGTCGGCGGCGGCCCGCGCGGGGTCCTCGGTGGCGTCGGGGTCGCCGTGACGCTCCAGGAGTACGGTGCTCAGCGCGTCCGCGAAGGCGTCCACGGCCCCGGTCAGATCGCCGGAGGCGTCGGCCTCGGCGCGGGGCAGGAGCCGGGTGGCGCCCAGCGCGGCGAGCCGTTCGTCGATGAGCGTGGGGACGCGCTGGTAGGTGGCGGCCCAGTTGCGGTCGCCGACGCCGAGGACGGCGTAGGCGACCCCGTCGGCGGCGCCGGGTTCCGCCCGCTCCAGCCAGCGGAGGAAGGCCGCGGCATCGTCGGTGGGCTGTCCGTTGTAGGAGGCGGCGACGATGACGACGGGCCGGTCGGTGGGGAGGGCCGCGGCGTGCGCGTCGAGCGGTGCGACGTCGGTGGCGCAGCCGAGGTCGCCGGCGACGGTGGCGAGCCGCGCGGCGAAGTCCTGGCAGGTCCCGTAGTTGGTGCCGTGCAGCAGGAGCGCGCCGGTACCCTGCCGGACCCGTACGGGGAGCCCGGCCTGCCGCGCCGGGTCGTGACCGCCGTCCGGGGCGGCGCCGGGCACGCCGGCGGCTGTGCTCGCGGAACCGGCGGGCAGGGCCGCGCGGCCCGCCGCCCGGTCGGCGGGGGTGCGCCGTACGGGGGTGAGGGTGAAGCCGTCGGGCTTGATGGTCAGTGTCTGCTTCAGGGTGAGCTGGTAGTCGTCCTGGTCGATCAGCCGATAGCGGTGCACCAGCATCCCGAGCAGCATCGTGGCCTCGTGCAGGGCGAACTGCCGCCCGATGCAGGCCCGTTCGCCGATGCCGAATGGCTTGTACGCGTGCGGGGAGCGCGCCGCCTCGGCCTCCGGGGTGAAGCGTGCGGGGTCGAACAGCTCCGGGTTGTCGCCCCACACCGAGGGGTCACGGTGCAGCATCGGTACGACGACGAGGACGCCCTCCCCGGCGCGCAGCGGCAGCCGTCCGGCGAGCACGGTGTCCTCGCGCGCCTGGCGCTGGAAGCCGGGGGCCGTGGGCCACAGCCGCAACGCCTCGTTGAGGACCTGGCGGGTGTAGCGGAGCCGTCCGACGTCCTCGTACGTGGGCTCGGGGTCGGGGGTGTCCCCCCACAGCTCGTCCACCTCGCGCTGGACCAGACGGAGCGCGGTCGGGTCTTTGAGCAGGTAGTACAGGGCGAAGGAGAGCGCGCCCGAGGTGGTCTCATGACCGGCGATCAGAAAGGTGATGATCTGGTTGCGGATGTTCTCCAGGGAGAGGGTGGTGCCGTCGGAGGGGTGGGGCGCGGTGAGCATCAGCCCCAGCAGGTCCTGTGCCTCCTGGGCGCCTCGGGCCTGCCGCCCACCCGGTCCTTCCGGTCCGCCTGGTCCGCCCGGTCCGTCCGCGGCGGCGGTGCGCGCCGCGATGACCTCGTCGACGATCGCGGCGAGATGGGCGGCGTCGGTGCGGAACGCGGCGTCCGCCTCGCTGTGGTCGGTGCCGGGGGCGCGCAGGAGGCGGGTCATGGACCAGTCGAGGCAGCGCACCATGGCGTCCACGAAGGGGTGCGTACCGTCCCGCTCGAACGAGCCGAAGTCGAAGCCGAACCCGCTCAGTCCGATGGTGTCGAGGGTCATCCGGGTCATGTCGTCGGCGACATCGACCGGGGTTCCCCCGGCGGCGTGCCGGTCCCAGGCGCCGGTCACCCGGTGGGCGACCTTCAGCATCACCGGGTGGTAGGTGCGCATCGAGCCGAGGGAGAAGGCGGGCATCAGGATGTCGTGCGCCTTGGCCCAGTTGGGCTCGTCGTTGTACGCCGTGAACAGTCCGTCGGCGGCGAACTCCCTGACGTTCTCCAGCGCGGGCCCCACGTACTTGGCGAACCGCCGCTCGTCGGCCAGCTCCGTGACGATGTCGAGCCCGGCCGCCATGACGAGGTCCCGCCCGTACCTGCGCTGCACGACGAGCGGGCCGTGGCGGCGTACCAAGTCCATCTGCGCATGGACGGGGAGGCTGCCCGCGAAGCTCTCCGAGACATCGGAGACAGGAACGGGGGCGGGGCCGGGACCGGGACCGGGGTCCCCGGTGGCCCCCGGGGCATCGAGCATGTCCGGTGTTCCGGTGGTTCCGGCGGTACCCGTGGTGCCGCCGGTTCCGGCCGTCGTGGCGGATCCGGAGCTGTCGGGGGCTGCGGTCCTCGTCGGGAGCACGGTCTCGGTCATGTGCGGGATCACCTTCCGCTGACGTGGGGCGGGCTCCCGGCCGGTGCCGAAGAGCCTTCGGCGGCTCCTCAACCCTGGCCCGGCGCAACCGCCTTGGACGGCCCCGCCCCTACACGTTCCTGTAGTGTCGGATCACGGTACGGGGTTGCCCCAGCCGTCGGATGGTGAGAAGGGCCGGCGCGGTGACGCACGGACAGAACCCCATGGAGTGGGACGGCGACGCGGTCGCCTGGCGCAACCGGGCCTTTCCGCTCTTCTGCTGCTGGCGCTGCGGGTACGGGGGGAGCGCGCCACCGCTCCCCCGGCCGCCGGCGCGGCGGACATCCGCGGCGGGGCCAGTACGGCCGGGGCACGGATCCTCGCGCTCGTGGCGGGCGGCGGTACGACGGCGCAGATCGCGAGGACGGTCGGGCTGACGGTCGACGGCGTCACCTGCCACCTGGGCCGGCTCTCCCGGCGCTGGGGCGTCGGCAACCGGGCGGCGCTGGTCGCGCACGCCTATGTGACGGGCGTTCTCGCTCCCGGGGTCTGGCTCCCCGCCCCGTCCGTGGACGGGCGGCAGGACACGGCCCCGCGTCCGTCCTGAACCGCGTCCGCCCGCGGCCCGCTCTTGACAGCGCCCCCGGTCGGCGCATGCAATATATTGCATGCCGATTCCCGATACCTCGCTCACCTCCCGGGTCCTGCTGCGGGACCGCGCCTTCAGCGCCCTGCGGGACGCCATCGTCGACGGCACGCTCCGCCCCGACGAGCAGCTTCGGGAGAGCGAGCTGGAGCGGTGGATCGGGGTGAGCCGTACGCCGATCAGGGAGGCCCTGATGCGGCTGGAGCGCGGCGGCCTCGTGGTGAGCAGGCCCGGCAGGTCGACCCGGGTGAGCGCGCTCGACGCCGGGGCCGTCCGCGACGCGCAGCCGGTGGTGGCGTCCCTGCACGAACTGGCCGTACGGCTCGCCGTCCCGGTGCTCGCCCCGGCGGACATCGAGGCGATGCGGGCCGGGAACGAGGCGTTCGCGGCGGCGCTGGAGCGGGGCGACGTGACGGGCGCGCTGGCGGCCGACGACGCCCTGCACCGTATCTGTGTGACGGCCGCGGCCAACACCGTCGTCACGGACGTGCTCGACCAGTACACACCGCTGCTGCGCCGTATCGAGCGGGTGCGCTTCTCCTCCGCGGCCGGACTCGGCTCCGTCGCCCTGCACGACCGGATGATCGACGCCTGCGCGGCGGGGGACGCGGCCACCGCGGCGTCCGTCGCGCACACGACCTGGATGACCCTCACCGAGACGGACCCCGCCCCGGCCGTCTCCGGCGGCCACGGCCTGGTCCTCGCCCGCTGAGCGGCCGCCCTCCCCGCACCACGGCCCCGTACGTCCCGCACCACCCAGTCCGAGCGAGAGGAACACCCCCGTGGCGATCGAGGACTTCGCACGCTATCCGCTGCTCTTCGGCCCGAGCCCGATCCACAGGCTGGAGCGGCTGAGCCGCCATCTGGGCGGTGCGGCCGTCTGGGCCAAGCGCGAGGACTGCAACTCCGGGCTCGCGTACGGCGGCAACAAGACCCGCAAGCTGGAGTACATCGTCCCCGACATACTGGAGCAGGGCGCGGACACCCTGGTCTCGATCGGCGGATACCAGTCGAACCACACCCGCCAGGTGGCCGCCGTCGCCGCCCATCTGGGGCTGAAGGCCCGGCTCGTACAGGAGAAGTGGGTCGACTGGCCCGACTCCGTGAACGACAAGGTGGGCAACATCCTGCTCTCCCGCATCATGGGCGCCGATGTCCGGCTCGACTCGGCGGGCTTCGGGATCGGCATCAAGGACTCGTGGCAGCAGGCGCTGGACGAGGTGCGCGCCGAGGGCGGCACACCGTACGCGATCCCGGCCGGCGCCTCGGAGCACCGGCTCGGCGGCCTCGGGTTCGCCAACTGGGCGTACGAGGTGGAGCGCCAGGAGGCCGAGCACGGGGTCTTCTTCGACACGATCGTCGTGTGCAGCGTCACGGGCTCCACGCACGCCGGGATGATCGCGGGGTTCGCCGGGCAGGGCCGGCCCCGGCGGGTCATCGGGATCGACGCGTCCGCCAGGATCGAGGAGACCCGGGACCAGGTGGAGCGGATCGCCCGCCGTACGGCGGAGCTGATCGGCCTCGGGCGCGAGCTGCGCGACAACGAGATCAGCGTGCTCGAAGGGTGGGCGGGCGACTACTACGGTGTCCCCGTCGAGTCGACGCTGGAGGCCATCCGGCTCACCGGACGCCTGGAGGGGATGATCATCGATCCGGTGTACGAGGGCAAGTCCATGGCCGGGCTCATGGATCTGGTCCGTACGGGCGAGATCGGCAGGGACTCGACCGTGCTCTACGCCCACCTCGGCGGCCAGCCCGCCCTGAACGCGTACAGCGGGGCCTTCGGCTGAGAGCCCGGCCGCGCACGGCCCGGTCCGGGAGCGCCTTTTCGGCTCCGGACCGGCCCGGGATAAGTGGTTGAAGGAAATAGCACTCGATGTAGTGATCTATAGCGGCAAATCGACCCATAAGATCTCAACGGCCGTTGATCACGTCATGGAACCCAGAGAGTTGTGGGAGCGTCACTCCGTGCTCGCGGCGGCATTCTGCGGCAGTGACGACCAGGTCCGGGAAGCCCAGGGCATTCTCGACGAGGCGCAGGCGGGCCGGACGCGGATGCTCGCCGCCTTCGCCGTGACCGTCGGCAGCGACTGCGCCGTCGCCAACCTCCTCGGACTCAACGAGCGTGAGGTACGGCTCGCCCGGCGCACCGTCGGCAAGGACGACGCCCGTACGGTCGCCAAGCATCTCCTCACCGTGGCACCCGACGACCACCAGACGGCGGGCGCCGCACCCGTCGACCCCACGGCCGGGTCCGCGGCCACCGGGTTCGGCCCGGGAGCGCAGACGGACTTCCCGGCCGCCGAGCAGACCATCCCGCCGCCGCCCGTACAGACCCCGCACTCCGCGCACGCTCCGGCCACGGGCGTGCCGGTCGCGGACTCCGCCTGGTCGGCCGCGCTGGACGCGGTCCTGGTGGGCGGCTGGCACACCGGGCTCGACCTGACCGCGCTGGCCTCGGAGTTCGGCCTCGAACTGGCCCATCTCGTCGCCCGGGCCCAGCGGCTCTCCGCCGAGGGCCGGCTCAACCAGCCCTCGCCCCACGAGGACCGGGCCGGCCGGCACCGCCGTCTGGACGCAGTCCCCCCGACGGAGCTGGGCGGCCATGTCTCCGGCGGGGCCTCGGGGCACGCGGTGCCGTATCCGCGGAACAACGACGACATCACCTGGCAGCAGATTTCGACCCACACCCCCTCATGGGACAGCTCCATGGCGACGCAGACCGACTGGAACGGCATCGTCAGCCACTGGCACCACACCGCGGCCCCTCTGACACAGCCCTGGGAGCCCGTCGGCCAGT
Source organism: Streptomyces sp. NPDC096310 (assembly GCF_044763125.1). Lineage (NCBI taxonomy): Bacteria > Bacillati > Actinomycetota > Actinomycetes > Kitasatosporales > Streptomycetaceae > Streptomyces > Streptomyces sp. NPDC096310. The sequence goes on from NZ_JBIWFO010000005.1 coordinate 108,423, forward strand.
ACACCTGACCACCGGCACGGCCGTCCCGCTCTGTGGTCATCGATGCTCACATCGCGAGACGGTGTTGCGCGGGGCGGCGCCGAGGCGTTGCATCGCGCCGTGCGATCCGAACCTGACTCCCCCACCGAAGCCACCCCTGACGCCCCCGACGCGTCTGACACCTCCGACGCCCCTGATGCCCCCGCCGTCACCGCCTCGCCCGGCGCGCCGGTCACCGCCGACGCCGACGCGGGCGACCGGGCGGCGCGGCGCGCGGTCACCGTCTTCCCCGTCCTCGTGCTCGCCGCGGGCGCCCTGGGACTGCTGACCCCGGGCACCTTCGCGGGCTGGTCGGTCTCGGTGCCGTATCTGCTGGGCGTCGTCATGTTCGCCATGGGGCTGACCATGACGCCGAAGGACTTCGAAGGGGTGGCCAAGCGGCCGTGGGCGGTCGGGCTCGGCCTGGTCGCGCACTACGTGATCATGCCGGGGCTCGGCTGGCTGATCGCCACCGCCCTCGATCTGCCGCCCCAGTTGGCGGCGGGCGTGATCCTGGTCGGCTGTGCGCCGAGCGGTACCGCGTCGAACGTGGTGACGTATCTCGCGCGGGGCGACGTGGCGCTGTCGGTGTCCGTCGCCACCGTCTCGACGGTGCTGGCGCCGCTGGTGACCCCGCCGCTGACGTTGCTGCTGGCGGGCGAGTTCCTGCCGGTCGACGCGGGCTCGATGGTCACCGACATCCTGAAGACCGTGCTGCTGCCGGTCCTCGCCGGGCTGGCGGTCCGGCTGCTCGCCGGGCGGTACGTCGACCGGGTGCTGGGGGCGCTGCCCTGGCTGTCGGCGCTGACGATCGCCGTGATCGTCGCGGTCGTGGTGGCGGGCAGCTCCGCCGCGATCAAGTCGGCGGCCCTGCTGGTGTTCGTCGCCGTCGTGCTGCACAACGGGCTCGGGCTGGCGCTCGGCTACGGCGCGGGCAAGCTGGCCGGGCTCGGCCGGCCGGCGAGCCGGGCCATGGCCTTCGAGGTCGGCATGCAGAACTCCGGGCTCGCCGCCTCGCTGGCGACCGCGCACTTCAGCCCGCTGGCCGCGCTGCCCGCCGCCGTGTTCTCCGTGTGGCACAACGTGTCGGGCGCGCTGGTCGCCGCGTGGATGGCGTACCGGGCGCGCAGGTCCGAGCCGGTGGCCGAGACCGCCGCCGAACCCGCGCGCTGAGCCCCCGGTCCGGCCGCCGCGACGGCCGCGACCGCCCCGTCAGGCCCCGCGTTCCAGCTCCACCTCGACCAGCCGGTAGAGATGGCGGCGCGCGTCCGGCGTGGTGAGCGGCGGGGACTGGCGCAGCCGCTGGAGCGCGAGTCCGTCCGCCAGCGCGGCGAAGCGCACCGCGAAGTCGGCCGGGTCCTCGCAGGCGAAGTCGCCCTCGTCCCGGCCGCGTTCGACCAGCGCGCGGATCTCCCCGTGCCAGCTCTCGTACCGCGCCGCCTGGCCGCGGGCGAACGCCTGGTCCCGGTCGCCCGCGTTCCAGTAGTCGAACCACATCCGCCAGTGCCGGTCGGTGTGGTCGGTGAAGAGCGCGTCGATCAGCAGCCGTAGCCCCTCCGCGGCCCGGGTGGCCCGGTCGGCGGAGGCGCTGAGCGTGGCGTAGTACCGCTCGATGTGCAGCACCATCGCCTCGGAGAGCACCTCCTGCACGCTCTCGAAGTGGTACGTCACCGTGCCGACGGAGACCCCGGCCGCCGCCGCGACGTCCCGTACCCCGACGGCCGCCGAGCCGCGCTCCGCGATGAGCGGCACCGCCGCTTCCGCGATGAGGCGGCGGCGTACCTCGGTGGGCTGGCGGGTCCGGCTGGCGGCGTCGACGGCCCGCCGTGGCGTCCGGCCCGTCATCCGGATGTCCTGGGGGTGGTCCTGTGCCATGACCGTTCGGCCACTGTCTCTCCGTTCGCCCGTGCTACGAGGGTGCTGTCCATGATGAACTCCGTTGCCGTGGCGCGTAGTTCCGTGCCGGCCGTGAGGTACGCGTCCCAGCCGTCCTGGCGCCGCAGCCGGATCGTCCACCGTGAGGCCGCCACGGCCGACAGCGGGTCACCGGCACGGATACGGTAGACCTCGCGGGCACTCTCCTCGTACCGCAGCCCGTCCGGATAGGTACGGGAGCCGCCGTAGTTCGGGTCGACCTCCAGCGTCCACTCGCCGGTGGCGACATCGTGCCGTACGACCCGCTCCGGGCGCGGCGGGGCGGCCGGGTCCGGAGCGTCCACGGTCACCGCGAGCGGCACGGCCTGCTCCGGCTCCTCGAAGCGGATCGGGGCGCGCCCCGCGTCGTACGCCGGATCCCGTACCGGCAGCAGGACGGCGCTCTCGCCGGGGAGCACGGTCAGCGCCCCGCGCTCGCCGTGCGGCCAGACCCAGGGCCAGTACGTGTCGGAGACGGCGACGCGGACGCGGTGGCCCGGCGGGAAGGCGTAACCGGTGGCGTTGAGTTCGAACTCGACGTCCTCGAAGGTGCCGGGCACCCACGCGTCCGCCCGTTCCCTGCCGTGCCGCGAGAGCAGGTTGAGCACGCCCCGGGTGACGAGGGTGGACGAGCCGTCCGGCGCGACGTCGCAGACACGGGCGATCACATGGGCGCGCGGGGTCGCGGAGTCGAGCCGCAGCCGCACCCGGGGCCGGCCGAGGATCTCGGTCCTTCCGGTCAGCGGCGGCGAGTCGAAGCAGACGGAGCGGCCGTCCTCCTCCCGCTGGTCGGGCGGCAGGTCGGTGGGGTTGCCGAAGGGGAAGAAGCGGCCCGCGTCGAGCCCGGTGTGGTGCGGCGACCGTACAATCACCGGGGCCGCTCCGGCGTCGCCGAGCGGGCGTTCGTCCCAGGTGACGGCGGGCGACGGCCAGGATTCCTCGCCGACCCAGCGGCCCGGCATCGTCACGTACGAGGTGGCCGGCGGGACCGGGTCGTTGATCCAGGCGCGCAGAGCGGGCTCGGCCATGACCCCGGTGTCGGTCCCCTTGAGGTGCTGGTCCCACCAGCGCAGCGTCTCCTGGAGGAAGCCGATGGCCGGGCCGGGCGGCAGGCCCCGGTCGGGGTACTGGTGCGACCAGGGGCCGATCAGCCCCCGTACCGGCGCGTCCAGCCGCTCGACCAGCCGCAGCACGGTGTCCCGGTACGGATCGGCCCAGCCGCCGACCGCGAGAACGGCGGCGTCGATGGCGGAGTAGTCCTCGCAGACGCTGCCGTGGCGCCAGTAGTCGTCCCGCTCCTGATGGTCCAGCCAGGTGTGCAGATACGGGGTGATCGCGTCGAGCCGTTCGCGCCACAGCGGCAGCCAGCGGTCCGCGCCGACCTGCGCGGGGTCCGGCGGCCGGGCGGTGAACGCGAGCATCGTGCCGGCCCAGGCGAGCATGTCGATACCGAGGACGGCGCCGCCCGTGTAGTGGACGTCGTTGTCGTAACGGTCGTCGGTGGAGCAGACGGTGACGATCGCCTTGAGCGGTTCGGGGCGCAGGGCGGCGATCTGGAGCGCGTTGAAGCCGCCCCAGGAGATCCCGAACATACCGACCTTGCCGGTGCACCAGTCCCGTGCGGCCAGCCAGTTGACGACGTCGACACCGTCGGCCAGCTCGGTCTCGGTGTACTCGTCGAGCATGACGCCCTCGGAGTCCCCGCTGCCGCGCAGATCGACCCGTACGGACGCGTAGCCGTGCCCGGCGTACCAGGGGTGGCGCTGGGCGTCCCGGGGCGCGGTCCAGTCGCTCTTGCGGTACGGCAGATACTCCAGCAGGGCGGGGACCGGGTCGGCCGTGGCGTCGAGGGGCCGCCAGATCCGGGCGTGCAGCCGGGTGCCGTCCCGGGTGGGGATCCAGACGTCCTCGGTGTGGATCGGCCGGTCGTACGTCTCGCGATACCGCATGGTTGTCCTCGCGCCTGAACCGGCGCCGCCTGCGCGGGCCGGGTCGCTGTCGGTGGGGGTTGCTCGATCGATGGGTGCGGCCGGGGCGGGCCTGGCGGGTCAGGTGGGCGCGGGGCGCCAGCGGCGGACGCGGTGGCTGCTGGTGATCTCCGTCCACATGTCGTCCCCGGACGCCGCGTCCTGCCACTCCTCCTCAGGCACCGGTGCCCGCTCCGTCTCCGGGTCGGGTTCCAGCGCGGCGGCCATGAGCCGGCGCGTGTACGGGTGGGCCGGAGCGAGGAACACCGCGTCCGTGGGGCCCTCCTCCACCACCACGCCGTGCCGCAGCACCAGGACCCGGTCGGCGATACCGCGGACCACCGCCAGGTCGTGGCTGATGAAGAGACAGGCCAGCCGGCGCTCCCGGCGCAGGTCGTCCAGGAGTCGCAGGACCTCGGCCTGGACGGAGACGTCGAGCGCGGTGGTGATCTCGTCCGCGATGAGCACGTCGGGCTCGCCCGCCAGCGCCCGCGCGATACCGATGCGCTGCCGCTGGCCGCCGGAGAGCTGCGCGGGCAGCCGGTCGGCGAACTCCGGGGGCAGGTGGACGTCGGCGATGAGGCGGCGGGCCCGTAGGGCCGCGTCCGTACGGGAGGCCGCCGTACCGAAGACCCGCAGCGGGCGGCGTACCGCGTCGCCCACCGTGCGGCGGGGGTTGAGAGAGGTGTCGGCGTTCTGGAAGACGAGCTGGACCTTGCGGCGCAGCTCGCGGGGGCGCTTGCGGGACGGCGCGGTGAGGTCCCCGCCCCCGGGGCCGCCGGTACCCGGGGCGCCGCCGGTGCGACCGCGGCCGGTGCGATCACCGCCGACCGGGCCACCGCCCTTGTCGCCGCCCCGGTCGCCGTCGTCCTGGCTGTCGGCCGTCGCCGTCATCGTGCCGCCGGACGGGGCGCGCAGCCCGGCCAGCGACCACGCGAGGGTGGACTTGCCGCTGCCCGACTCCCCGACGAGCGCCAGGATCTCCCCGCGCCGCACCCGGAACGAGACGCCGTCGACGGCGCGGGTGGCCCCGTAGTCGATGGTGACGTCCCGTACGGCGACGGCCTCGGGGGTGTCGGCGGGCAGCACGGCCCGGGGCCGGATCTCGCGCGTGCCGTCCTCGGCGACCAGCGCGAGTCCGTCGTCGGCGAGGCGCGGCACGGCGGCGAGCAGCCGGCGCGTGTACGGCTCGGCGGGCGCGCCGAAGAGGCGGTGCGTCGACGCGCTCTCCACGATGCGGCCCGCGCGCAACACCGTGACCTGGTCGGCCATGTGCGCGACCACCCCGAGATCGTGGCTGACCAGGACGGCGGCGAGGCCGAGTTCGTCACGCAGCGCGCCGATCAGGTCGAGGACGCCGCGCTGGGTGACGACGTCCAGGCCGGTCGTCGGTTCGTCCAGGACCAGGACCCGGGGCCGGGCCGCGATGGCCATGGCGATGGCGACGCGCTGCTGCTGGCCGCCGGAGAGTTCGTGCGGATAACGCCGGGCGAGGTCGGCGGGGCGGGGCAGCCGGACCTGTTCGAGGAGGTCCGTCACCGAGTGGCGGGCGGCGTCCTCGCCGCGCAGCGCCTCGGCGATCTGCCGGCCGACGCGCATGGAGGGGGTGAGCGCGTGCCCCGCGTTCTGGGCGACCATCGCGACCGTACCGCCGCGCAGCCGCCGCAGCTCCCGGGCCGGCAGCGCGAAGACGTCCTGTCCGGCGACGCTCACGGTGCCCGCGGTGATCCGGGAGCCGTGCCGCAGATGGCCCAGGAGCGTGGCGGCGACGGTGGATTTGCCGCTGCCGGACTCGCCGACCAGGGCGAGGGTCCGGCCGGGCCGTACGTCGAGGGAGACGTCCTGGACGACGGGTATGTCCACGCCGCCGGAACGGTAGGCGACATGGAGGCCGGTCACCGAGACCAGCCCGGCGCTCTGAGCGGTCGTACGGGTGGCGGCGCCGCCGGCGTGCGTGGTCATCAGAAACCCTCCCTGATCCGGTCGACGCCCCACGCCTTGGAGAGGCCGTCGGCGGCGAGGTTGAGCCCGACCACGAGGGTGGCCAGGGCGATGATCGGGGCGACGCTGGCCATCGGTACGACGGTGATGGCGGTCCGGTTCTCCGCGACCATCAGCCCCCAGTCGGGGGTGGGCGGGTTGGCACCGAAGCCGAGGAAGGACAGGGAACTGATCAGCAGGACGACCCACGAAGCGCGCATCGCGAACTCCACGCACACCACGTCGGTGATGTTGGGCAGCACCTCGCGGCGCAGGATCGACCAGGTCGACTCGCCCCGGGCGCGTGCGGCGGTGACGTAGTCCGCGGGGACGACGGCGAGGGCCGCGCCGCGCACGACCCGTACCACCTGGGGTACGTAGACGACGGCGACGGCCGGCACGATGACGCCCGGGCCCGAGCCGAGTGCGGTCACGATGACGAGCAGGGCGAGGATCGAGGGGACGGAGAGCACCGCGTCCAGCACCCGCATCAGCGCGTCGTCCAGCCGGCCGCCGCGCAGCGCCGTGGCGCAGCCGAGGACGGTGCCGAGGGCGATGGTCAGCAGGGTCGCGGCGGCGGAGACGCCGAGCGCGTACCGCCCGCCGTACAGCACGCGGGTCAGGACGTCGCGCCCGTACTGGTCGGTGCCGGCCCAGTGGTCGGCGCCCGGTCCGAGCAGGGCGCGCGCGGAGTCGCCCACGGTGGGCGCGTACGGGGTGAGGAGCGGGGCGAGCGCGGCGACGGCCACATGGACGGCGACGACGGCGAGGCCGACGGAGGCGGCGCGGGAGGAGCGCACGGTCCGCCAGGTGCGGGCCACGAAGCCCGGACGTACGGGCGGTGCCTCCGCCCCCGCGGGCGGCGGCGCGGAACTCACGGAACTCACGGGGCTCGCGGGCTTCGGGGAACTCACGGAAATCATCGGGTCCTCACTCATCGAGTCCTCCCGCCGCGGATACGGAGCTTGGGGTTCAGGGCCATCGCGCCGAGATCGGCGGCGAGGTTGCACAGGACGTACACGACCGCGCTGATGAGGGCGATGGCCTGGAGGACGGGCAGGTCGCGGTTCTGCACGGAGGAGAGCATCAGCTTGCCGATGCCCGGGTAGTTGAAGACGTTCTCGACGACGGCGACGCCGCCGATCAGCCAGGCCACATTGAGGGCGATCACATGGAGCGTGGGCAGCAGGGCGCTGGGGAGAGCGTGCCGGGTGACCACACGCCAGGAGGAGAGCCCCTTGAGGCGGGCGGTGGTGACGTACTCGCTCGCCATCACGTCGATCACGGAGGTGCGGGCCATACGCACGATGTACGCGGCCATCACCACGGCGAGCGAGGCGGCGGGCAGCCAGACCGCGGGCAGCAGTTGGCCGGTGGTGGCGCCGGGTCCGTAGAGCACGACCGCGGGGAAGAGCGGGAGGGCCACGGAGAAGGCGAGGACGAGCACCGTCGCCACGACGAACTCGGGGACGCTCATCCCGACCAGGCTGACCGTGGAGATGAGGTGGTCGGGCCAGCGGTCGCGGTAGTACCCGGCGACGACACCGAGGACGAGGGAGCCGGTGACGGCGAACAGGACGGTGACGGCGGCGATCAGCAGGGAGTTGCCGAGGTACTGCGCGACCTCGCCGCCCACCGCCTTGCCGGAGACGAGCGAGCTGCCGAAGTCGCCCTGCACGGCGCCCTTGACCCACTGGACGTAGCGCTCCCAGGCGGGCTGGTCGAGCTGGAGCCTGTCGCGCAGCGCGGCGACGGCGGAGGGCGTGGCGTCCTTGCCGAGGACCTGGGTGGCGACATCGCCGGGCAGTGCCTGGACGGCGAGGAAGACGAGGACGGAGGAGAGCACGAGGGTGCCGAGCGCGGTGACGACGCGACGGGCCACGAAGGTGAACACGGTGGTCTCAGGCTCCCTTCAGGCCGATGCCGAGGTAGTCGAACTCGAAGCCGTGTTCGGCGTAGCCGCGAACGGAGCGGGAGATGCCGACGAGCCGGTCCGCGAACATCGGGGTCATCGCCCCGCCCTTCTCGATGACGAAGGTCTGCGCCTGGCCGTACAGCTCGCGCCGGCGCGTGTCGTCGGTCTCGCGCCTGGCGCGGTCGAGCAGGGCGTCGAAGGCGGGGTCCGACCAGGCGGTCTCGTTGTAGCCGGAGCCGCCGCGGAAGACCTGGTTGAGGAGCTGGTCGACGGGGCGGCCGGTAAACCAGTAGGTGGCCATGAGTGGCTTCTTCATCCAGATCTGGGTGTAGTACGAGTCCGCCGACGCGGTCTTGACCCTGATCCGGATGCCGGCGCGGCGGGCCGACTCCTGGTAGGCGAGGGCCATGGGCGTGAAGATCGGGTCGTAGGACGAGGTGTAGAGGTCGACCGCCAGCCGCTCCTGGCCCGCCTTCCTGAGGAGATGCCGGGCCTTCTCCGGGTCGTGGACGGGGTGGTCGGCGAGGTGGTTGGGGTCGCTGGGCGGTACGGGGTTGTCCCAGCCGAGGGTGCCGGCGCCCTGGAGCGCGACCTTGAGGACGTGCTCGGGGTCGTAGGCGAGCTTCATCGCCTGGCGTACGCGGACGTCGGTGAAGGGCTTCTCGGTGGTGAGCATCGGCAGGACGTACCACTGGGCGTCCTTGACGCGGGCGATGGTGGCACGGTCGGAGGCGGCGACGACCCGGGCGGTGGCGAAGTCCAGATTGGTCTGGGAGAGCAGGTCGACCTGGCCGGCGAGCAGCGCGTTCGAACGGGCCTGCATGTCGGCGACGGAGTAGAAGTCGATGGCGTCGAGGACGGGCCGGCCGGCCCAGTGCCCGGCGTACGCGGTGACGCGGCCGGGCCCGGCCGCGGTGAACGAGGTCAGCTTGAAGGGGCCGGTGCCGATGCCGGTGCGGCCGATGGAGCGGGCGCTGCCGTCGGGGATGACATAGCAGTTGTAGTGCGTCAGCAGGCTGGGGAACTCGGCGTTCGGGGTCTTCAGCGGGACGACGAGGGTGTGCGCGTCAGGGGTGCGCAGGGTCTTCGGGTCGACGAGCGGGGCGAGGACGGCGGCCTGCGGTGAGGCGGTCGCGGCGTCGAGGATGTGGCGCAGGGTGTAGGCGGCGTCGGCGGAGGTGAAGGCACGGCCGTCGTGGAAGGTGAGGCCGCGGCGGAGCCGGAAGGTCCAGGTACGGGCCTGGTCGTCCGGTTCCCAGGACTCGGCGAGGTCGGGGGCGAGCAGTCCGTCGGGGCCGACCCGGACGAGCCGGTTGTAGAGGGCGCCGAGGTATTCGTACGCGGACAGTGCGCTCGCCGGGTCCAGCGTCTCGGCCTCGGAGGCGGGCGGTCTGGCGATGCGCAGGGTGCCGCCGCGGTCGGGCCGTCCGGCGGGCGCGGCCTCGGGCACGGCGCCCGCCGCGGTACCGGATCCGGCGCCCCCGGAGCAGCCGGTGAGCAGCCAGGAGGCACCGAGCGCCGCGCCGCCGGCCGCCGCGGCGGTGAGCAGCGAGCGCCGGGGCGGTCCGGCCGCCCCGGGCTTTCCGGCCCGGCCGACCGCCCCGGGGTCCGTTCGTCGGTCAGTGTCGGACATGTACCGGACACCCTTCGTATTGATTCGTTCCACTGAACGATTGGGTGAAGTGCGTGAACGATAGCCAGGCGTCATCGCCCCGCCAACCCCTTGTGCGCGGAAATTAACCCGGGAAATCGACTCGTTACCCGGCGCGGTCCGCCGTCAGCCGGTGCGCGGGACCGTCGGCGGCCCGTAGAGCGCGGCGAGTTCGGCCGCGAGGTGCGCGAGATGGTCCCGGGCCTCCCGGGGCGCGAGGATCTCGATCCTGGCCCCCAGCCCGGCCAGTTGGGCCGCCAGGGCCTGCGGCGACGGACCGTCGGCCTCGAACGCCATCCAGCCGTGGGCCAGCGGCCCGCCGAGCCGCAGCCGCCCGGGGAACAGCGCGCGCAGGGCGGCCTCGGCGCCGCGCTCCGCCCGGCCCCGTACGGTCACCGCGCGGGTCCGCTCCTCCGTCGTCGCGGCGAGGGAGCGCCAGGCCGCCGCGAGGTCGAACCTCTCCGGGCGGACGACGGGGTCACCGGTCGGCTCGACCGAGGTGACACGGCTCAGCCGGAAGATCCGCAGACCGCCCGCGCCCCGGTCGGCGCCGCTGCCGGTACGGGTCCCCGTGGCTGTTCCGGTTCCGGTGGCCGATCCGGTCGCTGTTCCGGTGCTCGCGACGAGATAGCGGACCCCGGCCTTGGTCGCGAGACCCAGCGGATGGACGATCCACTCGTCGGCCGGTCCCCCGGGCCGCTCGTACCCGAGTCGGACCTGTGACCCGTCCACCACGGCGCGTTCGAGCGCCCTGAGGTGCGGCGCGCCGCCCTCGTGCGCGCCGCCCGGGACCAGGAACAGCTCACGGATCTCGCCGACGGTCAGCCCGCCCAGGCCCGTCCGCGCCCCGCCCACCAGCGCCCAGCCGCCGCCCCGCCCGCGCTGCGGGTAGACGGGGATGCCCGCCGTCGCCAGCGCCTCCAGATCACGGCGCGCCGTACGTTCGGACACGGCCAGTTCCGCCGCCACCTCGGTCGCGGTCACCCGGCCCCGCGCCTGGAGGAGCAGCAGCGTCGCCACCAGGCGATCGGCCCTCATACCGCCATTCTCCTCCTCGGGCGGACCGGCGGACGGCGCCCCGCCCCGCCATGACACCGGGCCGGTCCGGCGCGGCCCCGGCCCATCGTGTTGACTTCCGACCGGAGCGGACCGGGCCGGTGTACCGGGACCGGCGCGCCGCCCCGTGCACCGGTGCGTCCGGACGACCGTAGACCCGCGTTCCCGTGTGAAGGAGCCATCCATGCGTATCGCCGTCCTCGACGACTACCAGCGGGCCGCCCGTCGCTTCGCCGACTGGGACGCGCTCGGCGGCGAGGTGATCTTCTTCCACGAGCCGCTGTCCGGTGTGGACACGGTCGGCGCGGCGCTGGCCGGGTTCGACGTGGTGGTCGTCATGCGGGAACGCACCCCGTTCCCCGCCGAGTTGTTCGACCGGCTGCCCGCGCTGCGGCTGCTGGTGACCACGGGCATGGCGAACGTGTCGCTGGATCTGGCGGCGGCGCGACGGCACGGGGTGACGGTCTGCGGCACGGAGTCGTTGCCGCATGCCACGGCGGAGCTGACCTGGGGTCTGATCCTCTCGCTGGCCCGGAACATCCCCGCGGAGTCGGCCGGGATGCGCGAGGGCGGCTGGCAGCGGACGATCGGCCACGATCTGCACGGCCGTACGCTCGGTGTCGTCGGGCTGGGGCGGCTCGGTACCCGGGTCGCCGCGATCGGGGCCGCGTTCGGGATGCGGGTCCTCGCCTGGAGCAGCAATCTGGACGCGGAGCGTGCCGTCGCGGCGGGCGTGGAGCCGGTCGAGAGGCGAACCCTGTTCTCGCGGGCCGATGTCGTCACCGTCCACTACAAGCTCAGCGAGCGCAGTACGGGGCTGATCGGCGCCCAGGAGCTGTCCTGGATGAAGCCGACGGCCCTGCTCGTCAACACCTCACGGGGCCCCCTGGTCGACACCGCCGCCCTGGTCGAGGCCCTTCGCGCCGGGCGGATCGCGGGGGCGGGCCTCGACGTGTACGACCTGGAGCCGCTGCCCGCCGACGACGCCCTGCGCACCCTTCCCCATACGGTCCTGACCCCGCACCTCGGCTATGTCACCGAGGCCACGTACGAGGTGTTCTACGGTCAGGCGGCCGAGGACATCGCGGCGTTCCAGGCGGGCGCCCCGCTGCGCGTCCTCACCGGTTGAGGCCCCCCGGAGCGGCGCCGCCCCGGAGGACCGGCGCCCCGGAACGCGGCCGCCGCTTCCGAAAACGGCCGCCCGCCCGTGCGGGCGGGCGGCCGTCAGGGACCGCGTGCGGCTGCGAGGTGCGAGGTGCGGTCAGGTCTCCTCGAAGTAGGCGTCCAGGACCACGTCCAGCTCCGCCTCCCACTCCTTGAGGAGCTTCTTCGACGGCGCCTCCACCTCGGCGTCGAACCAGCGGCGGGCCGAGGTGTGCACCGTGACCGTGAACCGGCGCCCGAAGCGGGGCGTCGTGACCTCGACCGCGCCGATCTCGTCCCAGTCGAACTCGGCCTCCTGGTCGTCCAGCCGGAACCGGACGCCCTCCCGGTCCGCGGTGATCGAGCCGCGGCGGTCGCTGACCTCGAAGACGGGGCCGTCCTCCGGGGCCGGCTCCCCCTCCGGGCCGCCGGCCTCGGCCCGACCGCCCTTCTCGTCCTGGTCGTCGGGCCCCTCGGACCCCTCGGACTCGTCCGGCTCGTCGGCCTCGTCCTGTTGTTTCTGCTGCTCCGGCTGCTCCTCTCCCTTCTCCGCCTTCGCCTGGGCGGTCGCGTCGTCGTCGGCGACAGCCGGCTCCTCGCTCTCGTCCTCGGCCCGCCCGGGGCCCGTCTCCTCCGGCCTCGGCGGGGAGGGGGCCACGAGACCGGGGATGTACGCCGGGTCTGTCCCCGCGGCGAACTCGGTCTGGATTTTCGGATCTATGCGCTGCTCCACGGCAGTGAGTATGGACGACGAAGCTGTATGAGCCCAGTGAGCCCACCGTCGCCCCGCTCAGCCTGCCCCGACCAGCCGCAGCACCCGTACCCCGTACGGCTCCAGGGTGACCTCGTCCGCGGCCGAGCCGTCCAGTTCCGTCAGCCGCAGCCCGGCCTCGACGGCGGGCTCGACCAGCAGCTCCTCCCGGCCCTGACTCACCAGCCAGACGTAGCGGCGGCCGTCCTCGTGGTCCAGCAGATCGACCGCCACCCTCAGGTCGTCCACGGTCACCGGGCGGCGCACCCCCGCGTACGCGGCGAGCGCGTCGTACAGCCGTACCGTCTGTTCCGGGTTGACGCGCGGTGTGACGGAGGCCATGTGCTCCAGTGGGTAGGTGCACAGCACCACGGCGCCCGCGCCGGTCTCGCGCAGCAGCAGGGCGGGGCGGCCCCGGCCGTCCGTGGCCAGCACCTCGGCGCCGTACGGCTCCACGGGCAGGAAGACCCGGCTGCTGGCGGTGCCGGCCGCGCGGAAGGAGAGGTTGTCGCCCTCGGCGAGGGTGCCGAAGGGCCGTGTGAAGGTGAACTCGACGGTGTCGTCCTCGATCGGGTCGACCAGCCCGTACTCCAGCGTGTGCCGGACGCCGAAGAGCCGGTCGAGATGGGCGTACCAGGGGCCGCGCTGCTCCTCGTGGGCGCCGGGCGAGTAGGAGACGTAGACGGTCGCGCCGCCGCGCGCCAGCTCCTCCAGCCGGTACCAGCTCGGCGAGAGCAACTGCTTGGTGGAGGGCAGCAGATAGAGCCGGTGGCCGTCCACGATGCCGTCGCTCTCCCGTACGACGGTCGCGGGCGCGTCGGCCAGCCGGGAGCTGATCCAGGCCTGGCGGCCGGTCCGCTCCACGTACGAGCGGTCCTCCTCCCGGGTGAAGGGGTAGAGGGTGTCCAGGTACGAGGAGACCACCAGCGCGGTGTCGGTGCCGGGCCTGACACAGTGGCCGAAGTCGACGCGCTTCAGCAGCTCGGCGAAGGCGCGGACCTCCTTGAGCTGCGGTTTGGGGGTGCCCGCGCTGTCGGTCAGCCCGAAGTGCATCTCGAAGGCGTGGTGCGAGTAGGGCGGTTGTTCACGCAGGGTGTCGTAGTCGGTGTTGTTCCAGGCGATCCAGCCGGTGGCGCCGGCCAGCAGACTGTTGTGCAGCGCCTGGCGGTAGTAGCGGGCGGCGTGCGGTCCCGACGCGAAGTCGGAGGTGAGCCCGAACTCCTCCAGGACGACGGGGAGTCCGAAGCCGCCGGTCAGTTCGCAGACCCAGGCGGCCGCGTAGTGCTGGCGGACGGGGTCGTCCTCCATCCGGTACACGTGCGGGCCCAGCCAGTCGGTGAGGGCGGCGCAGTCCCGCAGCCGGAAGCCGTTGTCGTGGCCGGAGTTCTCCAGGCCCCAGGCACCGTCCCCGAGCGAGACCGGCTGCCGGGCGCCCGACGCCCGTACGCCGTCCACGACGAGCTGGGCCCAGGCGGAGACCTCCTCCCGGGTGGCGCCCGACCGTCCGTAGATCGGCATCTCGTTGGAGACCAGCCATCCCGCCACGGCCGGATGGTCCTTGAAGCGGGCCGCCATCTCGCGGGCGAACCACGCCTGCCGGGACACCAGCCAGACATCGGTGTAGAGGTCCCGGCCGCCCCGCCAGGCGGGGTCCCAGTTCTCGCCGGACATGTGGCCCACGAGGAAGGTGGGGACGGTGGTCATGCCGAGATCGTGGTGACGGTCCAGGAAGTCCGCGTAGTGGGCGCAGAGCCGCTCGTCGATCCGGTCGGGCTCCGGCATGAAGTCCGGCCAGTAGAAGAACGACCGGGTCATGGTGAGCCCGTGGTCGCGCAGCACCCGCAGCTCCTCGTCGACCACCTCGCCCCGGTACGAGCGCCACATGAGCGGCCCTCCGGTACGTGACCAGAAATTGGCGCCGATCCAGGTGACGGGGTGTCCTCCGGCGGAGATCCGGGCAGCGGGACGCGGCATCTTCGTACTCTCCCTAGAACGGGGAATGAGGAAATACCCGAGTGCGTCAGGCGTGCGTCAGCGTGCGCGTGAAGATCCCATGCGGCGCCGGTGCGGACGGGCGGCGCCACATCCTTTCCAGTGAATCGCTGTACCGGTTTAGCGTCAAGCCCGCCCACGGTGCCATAAACCGGTTTAGGAGCTGGCTCCCGGCGGTGGTCCGAGGCTGCCGCGCACGGTGAGGCGGGGCGCCGGGTCCTGGAGGTCCTGGACCGCGAGCCCGCCCGCCACCTCGCGCAGCATCCGGGCGGCGCGTGCGCCGTGGGCGACGATGTCCCTGCTCAGCGCGGTCAGCGGCGGGTCTACCAGCTCGCACAGGGCCGAGTCGTCCCAGGCGACGACGGAGAGGTCGGCGGGGACGCGCACCCCCAGGGAGTGCGCGGCGGTCAGGCCCGACACGGCCATCACATCGTTGTCGTAGAGGATCGCGGTGGGCGGGCGGTCCGCGCCGAGGAGGGCGCGGGTGGCCGCCGCGCCGCCCTCGCCGCTGTAGTCGGCCTCCACAGTCCTGCCGGTGAGCCCCAGGCCCAGGACGGCCGCGTCGAAGGCCTCCGTACGGATCGCCGTGTGGCGCAGCGGGGCCGGGCCGCCGACCCGGGCGAGGCGGCGATGGCCCAGGCCGGCGAGGTGGCGGACGACGGTGGTGACGGCCGCGGCGTCGTCGCTCCACACGGCGGGCAGCCTGCGGGTGCCGACCGGAGCGCCGATCACCACGGCGGGCAGGCCCAGTTCCTCCAGTACGGGGACGCGGGCGTCGTCGACCTTCAGGTCCACCAGGAAGACGCCGTCCACCCGGCGCCGGGCCGACCAGGAGCGGTAGAGGGCGATCTCGGTGTTCCGGTCCTCGGCCATGGTGAAGACGAGCGGGGTGGCGTCGGCGATCAGTTCGGCCTGGATCCCGGAGATGAGCTGCATGAAGAAGGGTTCGAGGCCGAGGGTGTGCGCCGGGCGGTCGATGACCAGGCCGAACGCCCCCGCCGTTCCGCCGGAGAGGGCCCGCGCCGCGCTGTTGGGCTGCCAGCCCAGCTCCTGGGCGATGGCCCGGATGCGCCGCCGGGTGGGTTCGGAGACACCGGGGCGGTCGTTGAGGGCGAAGGAGACAGCGGCCTTGGTGACGCCGGCCCGGTCGGCGATATCGGCCATGGTGGGGCGCTTCACGGTGGGGTGCCTCGCTTTTCTCCGCAGGTACGGACGGTTTCCCGGAGCGGGGATCCAGGGGATCTCCGGTGAATATGGCCGGATCGGTCCGGGCGGAAAGCCCGGCCCGCGCACATCGTTTACCAGGGAAGTTGAGAAAAGCAATGCACCGGCATTGACACTCGCTTTGCGGCGCCCTTAATTTCACGGCGCCGGAAGGTGTGCGGACCACCCCCCGGCCCTGGATGGACGAGTCCGGAGCCGCGCCGGGGAGGCGCCGCTCCGGGCTCACCCGGCACAGCCGTCGTACGACCGAGCCGAGGGGCCGACATGACCGTACCGACCGTGACCACCGTGCGCGCACACCGCAGAAGGCCGTCCCGCGTCCCCCTGATCGCCACCGCCGTCGCCGGCGCGCTGCTGGTGGCCGGCTGCACCGGCGGCGGGGCCGCCTCCCGGGGCGCGGAGGCGAAGGCGGCCGACGACCCGTCGAAGGTCTCGGGGGCCATCACCGTGCTGACCCACCGCACGGACTGGGTGCAGGACGGCACGATGAAGAAGTACGCCGACGCGTTCCGGAGGATCTACCCCAAGGTGACCGTCAAGTTCGACGGGATCACCGACTACGAGGGGGAGGTCAAGATCCGGATGAACACCGAGAACTACGGCGACGTCCTCATGATCCCGGCGGCGATCAGGAAGAACGACTACCCGAAGTTCTTCGCCTCCCTCGGCAGCCGGGCGGAACGGGAGAAGAAGTACCGGTTCACGGCCTTCACCACCGTGGCCGACAAGGTCTACGGCCAGAGCCCGATCGGGGTGGCCCCCGGCTTCCTCTACAACAGAAAGGTGTGGGAGCGGGCCGGTGTCACCGAGTGGCCCACGACCCCGGCCGCCTTCCTCGACGATCTCAGGGCGATCAGGTCGAGGACGGACGCGGTGCCGTACTACACCAACTTCAAGGACAGGTGGCCGCTCACCTCGTGGACCAACGCCCTGGGCTCGGTGAGTTGCGACGTCCAGGCGAACAACCTGCTGGCGACGAGCGACCCGTGGGCCGAAGGGTCCGAACTGCGGTCCATCGACACGCTGTTGTACGACATGGTGCGCGGCAAGCTGGTCGAGAAGGACCCGTCGACCACCAACTGGGAGGGCTCGAAGCCTCAGTTGGCCAAGGGCGAGATCGCCACGATGTGGCTGGGCTCCTGGGCGATCAGCCAGTTCCGGGCCGCCGCCGAGCAGGCCGGTACGGACCCCGGCGACATCGGCTTCATGCCCTATCCCGCCCAGGTGAACGGCGCGTACTGCGCGGTCGCCGCACCGGACTACGCCCAGGCGGTGAACGTCCACTCGAAGCGGAAGGAGGCGGCGCGCGCCTGGATCGACTGGTTCACCGAGAAGTCCGGGTACGCCGCCGACAACCTCGCGCTCTCGCCGCTGAAGGGCGACCCGCTGCCGGAGGTGCTGAAGCCGTACACGGACCGGGGCGTGAAATTCATCGAGCTGGACCAGAAGGACGCGGCGCTGGTCAACGAGATCGACAACGCGGCCGAGGTCGGTCTGCAGAAGCCGGACTACCGGCAGGATCTGGTCGACGTGGCGCGCGGCGCCGCCAAGGGCGATCTCGACGGTTTCCTCGCCGGGCTCTCCTCGCGCTGGAACGAGGCGGAGAAGAGCGCGGGCGCGCGATGACACGCCGACTGTGGCGGGAGCTGACGCCCTGGCTCTTCCTGCTCGTACCGCTGGTGCTGCTGGTGGTCTTCACCTACGCCCCGGTCGTCAACATGGTCGTGTACAGCTTCACGGACTGGGACGGGGTCAGCCCGGATCTCGCGTTCACCGGGGTCGGCAACTACGGGGAGCTGTTCACCCGGCCCGAGCTGTTCCAGGTCTTCTTCGTCAGCGGCTACTACCTGGCGGCGTCGGTGGTACAGATCGCCGCCGCCCTCTACTTCGCGACCGTGCTGAGCTTCCGCACCCGTTTCCGCAACTTCTTCAAAGGTGTGCTGTTCTTCCCGTACCTGGTCAACGGGGTGGCGATCGGCTTCGTCTTCCTCTACTTCTTCCAGGACGGCGGCACGCTCGACTCGGTGCTGCGGCTCTTCGGGGCCTCCGGCGACCATGCCTGGCTCTCCTCCGCCACCTCGGCGAACATCTCGCTGGCCGGGGTCTCGGTGTGGCGGTTCATGGGGCTGAACTTCGTGCTGTTCCTCGGCGCGATCCAGTCGATCCCCGGTGAGCTGTACGAGGCGTCAGAGCTGGACGGGGCGGGCCGCTGGCAGCAGTTCCGGCACATCATCGCGCCGGGCATCCGGCCGGTCCTGAGCCTCAGTGTGATCCTGGCGGTCTCCGGTTCGCTCTCGGTCTTCGAGATCCCGTACATCATGACCGGCGGGGCCACCGGCACCGAGACCTTTGTGATCCAGACCGTGAAGCTGGCGTTCCAGTTCAACAAGACGGGCCTGGCCTCGGCGGCGGCCGTCGTCCTGCTGCTGATCATCCTCGCGGTGACCTGGGTGCAGCGCCGTCTCGTCCCGGACGACAAGGTGGATCTCGTATGAGCGTCCGTGCGCGGCTGGCCGGTTCCCTGAAGTACCTCTCCCTGGTCGTGGCGGCCGTGGTGGTCCTGCTGCCGCTCGGGGTGGTGTTCCTGACGTCGCTGAAGACCGGGAAGGAGATGGCCGACGGCAGCGGCGCACTGGCGCTGCCGGACAACCTGTTCAACTTCGCGAACTACGCGACGGCGTTCTCGGACGGCAAGATGCTCGGCGCCTTCGGGAACACCGCGTTCATCCTGCTCTTCGCGATCACCGGGACGGTGGTCATCGGCTCCATGACGGCGTACGCCATCGACCGCTTCGACTTCCGGTTCCGCCGGCTGGTGGTGGCGCTCTTCCTGTTCGCCACGCTGGTGCCCGGGGTGACGACGCAGGTGGCGACCTTCCAGATCGTCAACAGCTTCGGGCTCTTCGACTCGCTCTGGGCACCGATCGTGCTCTACATGGGCACCGACATCGTCTCGGTCTACATCTTCCTGCAGTTCATCCGGGGGATCCCGGTCTCGCTGGACGAGTCCGCGCGGCTGGACGGCGCCAACTCCTTCACGGTCTTCCGGAAGATCATCTTTCCGCTGCTCAAACCGGCCGTCGCGACCGTGGTGATCATCAAGGGCATCACCGTCTACAACGACTTCTACATCCCGTTCCTCTACCTGCCCTCGGAGGAACGGGGCACGATCTCCACCTCGTTGTTCCGCTTCAAGGGGCCCTTCGGGGCGCACTGGGAGAACATCTCCGCGGGCACGGTGCTGGTCATCGTCCCGACGCTGGTCGCCTTCCTCTTCCTCCAGCGGTACATCTACAACGGCTTCACCCGGGGGGCGACCCGCTGAACCCGGCCGCCCGCCCGTGCGGGCGGGCGGCCGGGACGCGCGGTGTCAGTCGAGAGCGGCGGGCGCGAACCAGGTGGGCTCGTCACCGAGCGCCTGCTTGATCCGGAAGAGCGCGAAGTCCGCCAGTTCGGGCAGCGCGTCCACGGGGAACCACCCGACCTCCAGCGACTCGTCGTCGTTGACACGCGCCTCGCCGCCGACGGCCCGGCAGCGGAAGGCGATGTCCATGTACTGGCACTTGTCTCCGTTGGGATAGACGACCGGCTTCAGCACCTGGACGAGCACCACCCGCTCCGCCACGCACCGTACGGCGGTCTCCTCCTCCACCTCGCGCACCGCCGCGACAGCGGGCTCCTCCCCCGGTTCGGGGATCCCGCCGATGATCGACCACGCGCCCGTGTCGGCGCGCCGCCCGAGCAGGACCCGCCCCTCGTCGTCGAGGACAACGGCGCTGACGCCCGGGAGGAAGAGCAGTTGGTGGCCGGCGTCGGCCCGGATCTCGCGGATGAAGTCAGGGGTTCCCATGCCACCGACCCTAACCGGCCACCGTCGGGGTCAGGCCGCCGCCGTACGGGCCCGCCGGGCGCGTACGGCACCGAACGCCACCCAGCCGAGACCGGCCACAGCGACGGCCACCAGCAGCGCCTCGGGCAGCGTGCCGAGCCGGGTCGCGGGCGTCAGCGAGGAGCGCAGCGGAACCTTCGCCACGAGCGCGTCCGGGGTGAACATCCCGGACCGCTGGGTGATCCGGCCGTCCGGCTGGATGATGGCGCTGACCCCGCTGGTGACCGGGACGACAACGGTCCTGCTGTGCTCGACGGCCCGTACCCGGCTCATCGCGAGCTGCTGGTACGTCATCTCGCTGCGGTCGAAGGTGGCGTTGTTGCTGGGTACGGAGATGAGCTGGGCACCATGCGTGACGGAGTCCCGTACGGTCCAGTCGAACGCCGCCTCGTAACAGGTGGCGAGGCCGACCTCGGTGCCCGCCAGGTCGAAGACGCCGGTCCCGGTGCCGCGCCCGAAGTCCCTGCGGACCATCTCCGCGTAGCCGGGGCTGATCCAGCGCACCACGGAGCGGAGCGGAAGGTACTCGCCGAACGGCTGGATCTGCCGCTTGTCGTACGTGGCGGTCGGGCCGCGCTCGGGGTCCCAGAGGATCTGCCGGTTGTACAGCGGCCCGGAGTCGGGGGTGACGACGGCGCCGACGGAGATCGGCACGCCGATCGCCTTCGCGGCCCGGTCGATCACGTCGTACGCGTCGGCGTTGCGGTACGGGTCGATGTCGGAGGAGTTCTCCGGCCAGAGCACGAAGTCGGGTTGCGGCTCCTTGCCCGCCTTCACATCGGCGGCGAGTCGCAGGGTCCTGCGCACGTGGTTGTCGAGGACGGCCCGGCGCTGGGCGTTGAATTCGAGACCGGCGCGCGGCACGTTGCCCTGGATCGCGGCGACGGTCGCCGTGCCGTCCTCGGCCGTGTCACTGACGAGCGGCAGCGCGGCGAGTGCCGCGACGACCGGGACGAGGACGGTGGCCGCCGCGGCGGCCACCGCCGCGCGCGGGACCGCGCGGGTGCCGCGGTACGAGAGGACCTGGCGCACGCACGCGTACAGGCCGAAGCCGCAGAGCACGACGCCGAAGCCGAGCACGGGGGTGCCGCCGACCGCCGCGAGCGGCAGGAAGACGCCGTCCGCCTGGCCGAAGGCGATCTTGCCCCAGGGGAAGCCGCCGAACGGTACCCGGGCACGGACCGCCTCGCCGAGGATCCAGACCGCCGCGGCCCAGACCGGCCACAGCGGCAGCCGGCTCACGACGGCTATCCCGAGCCCGGTGAACGCGATGAAGACGGCCTCGACCGCCGCGAGCCCGAGCCAGGGGCCCGGCCCCACCTCGGCACCGGTCCAGTACAGCAGCGGCAGCAGGAAGCCGAGCCCCGCGAGAGCGCCCAGGCCGAGGCCGGCGCGCGCCCGGCGCCCGTACAGGCTCCAGGCGAGCAGGGCGAAGGCGGGCAGGGCCAGCCACCACAGTGTCCGGGGCGGGAAGCTCGCGTAGAGCAGCAGACCGGACGCGGCCGCACCGGCCGGTCGGGCGAACCGTCGGGCCAGGGACCGCCCAGGGCCGGTCGGGGCGGCGGGCTGCGGTGGTTCGACGGTGGTCATGGTGGCGCTCACCTGGCGGAGTCTACGGTGGCGCCCCGTGTGCCGGGGGTGAGACCTTCCCTCCGGGGCCGCCGCGGACGCCCGCGACGGGCACACTTCTCCGCAATCCCTCCATATCCCTCCACAAACGCCCGTCCCTGCCGTTAACGTGTGCGCCAGTCCGTGCCGTACGGCCCGGATCCGGCCACACGCACAGGGCGGGGCCTGTCACAGCTCGGGGGGCGACACCATGGCCGCACCGTCTTACCGGGGCGCGGCGGGACGGCGCGGCAGGGCGCCCGACGCGGTCGGCGCCGCGCTGCTCGCCGGCTCCGCGGTGTGGGCGCTGATCAGCGCGGCGGGGCGGGAGGGCCGGCCCGAGGGGGTGCTGCTGGCGGTACTCGCCGTCACCACGGGGTACGTCGTCGGCCGGATCGGCGGATCGCTCGTCCCGGTCGCCACCGCGTCCGCCATGGCGCTGGTCTGGCTCGCCGGGGCGATCGCATCCAGCCAGGAGACATTCGGTACGGCGGTGAGCGCGGCCTCTCCGCCCGGCGACTCGGGGGCGGTGGCCGCGCTGCTGGTGCTGGCCGGCGGGGCGGCCTGCTGCGCCGGGGCGGGGGCCCGGCGGGCGTCCGCGCGCCTGGCGGCGCGGCTGCTGGCCCTGGCGATCGCGGGGTGCGCGCTGCTCCTCGGCTCGGTCGTGGGGTTCATCGCGGCGCTCGGCGTTCTGCTGTGCTCGCTGGCGGCGGCCCGGATGCGCGCACGGTTCCTGGGGCTCGCGGGGTACGCCCTGGTCACGGTGGTGGTGGTCGGGGCGTCCTGGGCGGTGGCGGAGCGGGCGCTCCCCGAGGGGCTGACGGTCTCGTTGGAGGGGCAGCTCACCCCGCACCGGGCGGAGCTGTGGCACGACGCCGCGGAGCTGGCGAGGGAGCGCCCGGGGCGTGGCGCGGGTCCTGACCGGTTCGGCGATCTCAGCCCGGCCGCCGCGGGGTCGCTGGACGGCGACGGCAAGCCGCACTCGGCGCCGCTCCAGCAGGCGGCCGAGCAGGGGGCGGTGGGCGTGGTGCTGCTGGGCGGACTGTACGGCTGGTGGCTGTACGCACTGGGACGCTCGCCCTGCTCCACTCCGGTGATTCTGACGGCGGGGGCCGCGCTGACGGCGCTGGCGGCCCTGGCGACCGTGGGCAACGCGCTGAGCTTCACCCAGGTGACGGCGGGTGCGGGGCTGCTGGCCGGCCTGGCGACGGCGCGGCCGGCGGCGGGCGACGGCCCTGACGCGGCACCGGGCAGGACCGGGGGCGCACGGGCCGGGGCCGCCGCCGAGGTGTAGCGGGGCGAGCGGGCGAGCGGCTTCAGGGCGGTGGCGTACGGGCGGCGCGGCGACCGCGTACGAGCCCCGGGCGTCACGGCGGTGGCGTACGGGCGCCCGCGCCGGGTGTCCGTACATACTCCGTGGTGTCAGACGCCGGCCGTGCCGGTCCCCGTCGCCGGCAGCAGGCCCAGCCGGTGGCGGATGATCCGTACCGCCGACTCGGCGTCGTCCACCGTGACCGTGAACGTCCTGCCGTCGCCCAGCTTGAGGACCAGGGCCTCGCCCCGGCGGACCACCACCGCCGTGCCCATCTCGGGGCGCCAGCGGTAGCCCCAGCCGCCCCACTGGCGCGGGGTCACCCGGGGCGCGAAGTCGGCGTCCACCACCTGGGCGAACTCGATCCGGCGGCGCGGCAGGCCTATGTGGCCGCAGCGCACCTCCAGACACTCCTCGTCGACACTGACCGCCACATGGACGAAGGCCAGCGTGCCGAAGAGGATCAGCAGGCCCGCCGCCACACAGCCGACGACGGACATCAGCAGGGCCACGGGGCCGCTGTTCCAACTGGACTCGACGGCCAGCTCGACGCCGAGCGCGACACAGGCCGCGCCGGCGGCGGCCGGCAGCCACTGCACACGGTTGGTGGCGCGGCCGCTCCAGGTCTCCGGCGGGGGCGGGGCCACCTGGCTCTCGGGCCCGGGATGGTCCTTCATGCCTTGCAGCGTACTCAGATTCCGCGCGTCGGGGAGTCCCTGTGGACAACGGACGACGGCTGAGCCGAACGGGTTACTCGGCCCGTACGAGGCCCGCGAGGGCGCGTCCCTCCGCGTACGCCAGCGCGGACGGCGGCAGCGCGGACTCGCGCCCGCCCAGCAGCACCGTGAGCCGCCCCTGGGCGCCCTGGGCCGCCGGGTCGGGGCGTGCGGCCCCTGCGGGGACCGCGCCGATCCGGCGCAGCGCCTGCGCGGCGACCGCGCCGGCCGAGCCGTACAGCACGGGCTCCGGCAGACCGGCCCCGGTGACCGCGGCGAGGATGCGCCCGGCGACCAGTTCGTAGTGGGTGCAGCCGAGGACGACGGCCCGTACGCCACGGGGGGTCAGCGTCGCGGCGCTCGCCACCGCGCGGTCGATCGCCGCCTCGTCGGCGTGCTGCACGGCGTCCGCGAGCCCCGGGCAGGGCACTTCGGTGACCTCGGCGGAGGAGGCGAAGTCACGGATCAGGGCGCGCTGGTACGGGCTGCCGGTGGTGGCCGGGGTGGCCCAGATCGCGACGGGGCCGCCGCCGGCCGCCGCCGGCTTGATCGCCGGGACGGTGCCGATGACCGGCAGCCCCGGCTCCAGCTCGGCGCGGAGCGTGGGCAGCGCGTGGACCGAGGCCGTGTTGCACGCGACGATCAGGGCGTCGGGCCGGTGCCCGGCCGCGGCGCGCGCGACGGCGAGGGCCCGCTCGGTGACGTCCTCGGGGGTACGGGGCCCCCAGGGCATCGAGTCGGGGTCCGAGGAGAGGACGAGATCGGCGTCGGGGCACCGCCTCCGTACCGCGTCCGCCGCCGCGAGAAGGCCAATGCCGGAGTCCATGAGCGCGATCTTCACCCGGTCACCATAGTCGACGGCCCTTGCGGTCCTCCCCCAGTGGTGCAGACTGCGGCGAATGAGCGCCGTTGTCTGGATCGCCGTGGGTTCGCTGGCCGCGTGGGGCTGGCTGTTGCTGGGTCAGGGGTTCTTCTGGCGTACGGATCAGCGGCTGCCCGAGCATGAGGGGTACCAGGAGAATCACAAGGGGCCGGAGGGGGACGACGGCCGGTGCTGGCCGTCGGTCGCCGTGGTCGTACCGGCCCGGGACGAGGCCGCCGTACTGCCCGAGTCGCTGCCGTCCCTGCTGGCGCAGGTCTATCCGGGCACGGCGGAGATCTTCCTGATCGACGACGGCAGCCGGGACGGTACGGGCCCGCTGGCGCGCGAACTCTCCGCGCGCTACGGAGGGCTGCCGCTGACGGTGTCGTCGCCCGGGGAGCCCGAGCCCGGCTGGACCGGCAAGCTGTGGGCGCTGCGGCACGGCATCGCGCTGGCCCGCGCCCGCGACCCCGAGTATCTGCTGCTGACGGACGCGGACATCGCCCATGAGCCGGACAGTCTGCGGGAGCTGGTGGCCGCCGCGCGGTCGCGGGAGTTCGACCTCGTCTCGCAGATGGCGCGACTGCGGGTGACGAGCGGCTGGGAGAAGCTGGTCGTCCCCGCGTTCGTCTACTTCTTCGCGCAGCTCTACCCGTTCCGCTGGATCAACCGGCCCGGCGCTCGGACCTCGGCCGCGGCGGGCGGCTGTGTCCTGCTGCGTACGGAGACGGCCGTACGCGCCCGGGTGCCGGAGTCGATCCGCCAGGCCGTGATCGACGACGTGTCCCTGGCCCGGGTGGTGCGGCGGGGCGGCGGGCGGATCTGGCTGGGGCTGGCGGAGCGGGTGGACAGTGTGCGGCCGTATCCGCGGCTGGCCGATCTGTGGCGGATGGTCTCGCGCAGCGCGTACGCCCAGCTCCGGCACAATCCGCTGCTGCTCGTGGGCACGGTGGCGGGGATGGTGGTGGTCTATCTGACGCCGCCCGTGGCGCTGTTCGCGGGGGCGTTCGGCGGGAACGGGGCGGCGGGGTGGCTGGGGTTCGCGGCGTGGGCGGTGATGACGGGGACGTACGTCCCGATACTGCGCTACTACCGGCTGTCCCTGTGGCTGGCCCCGCTGCTGCCGTTCACCGCGTCTCTCTACCTGCTGATGACGGTCGATTCGGCGGTGCGGCACTACCGGGGACGCGGGGCGGCCTGGAAAGGGCGGACGTACGGCCGGCCGCGGACCGCCCCCGATCCCTGACGGACGGGGCGGACGGCCCGCGGCGTAGGTCACTTCCTGCCGGGCGTCCAGTTCATGCCCCAGCCATAGGCGTAATCGATGGTCCGCTGCGGGCTGACGCCGCGTTCCGGTACGAGAAAACGCGCCTCGCGCTGGACGACGAGGTCGGAACCGGTATTGGTGATCAGCGCGAGTGAGCAGACCGTCGAGGCCACCGTGCATTCGCCGAGCGAGAAGTCGATCGCGGCGCCGTGCTGCGGCTGAAGGGTGACCGTCGCGTCGAGATCCGCGAAACTGCGGGCGCCTTCGTAGATGGTGACGAAGATGACGACGCGGCGCAGCCGGTCCTTGTGGTCGAGGTTGACGGTGAGGTTCTCGCCGCTGGAGACGGCGCCGGTGCGGTCGTCGCCGTCGAGATGGATGTACGGCGGCTGGTTGAGCGCGCCGAAGGCATTCCCCAGCGCCTGGACCACGCCTTTGCGGCCGTCGGTCAGTTCGTAGAGGGCGCACAGGTCGAGATCGAGATCCGCGTGCATGGCGACGGCGCGGCCGAGTTTGGCGCCCCAGCCCTTGAACTGTTTACGCACCTGCCAGTTGAGGTTCACCCGCATCGCGCCCGAGGTTCCGCCCTGTTTGGTCAGGGAGACGGACGGCGCCTCTTTTGTCAGCGTCACCTTGCTGAGGCGTACGGGCGTTGCGGGCGCCGCCTGCGGGGCGGGCGCGGGAGCCGGGGCGGGGGGCGTGACGGGAACGGGAGGGACGGCGACGGGCGGCATGGTCGGCGCCTGGGCCGGTGCCGGGCGGGCCGGAGGCGCGGACCGGGCGGCGGAAGCGGCGGGTGCGGCCCGGGACGGCGTCCGCGCCGGGGCCGGAGCGGTGGGTGCCGGGTCGTCGACCGAGATGCCGAAGTCCGTTGCCAGCCCGGCGAGTCCGCTGTCGTAGCCCTGGCCGACGGCCCGGAACTTCCACTGCCCCTGCCTCCGGTACAGCTCGCCGACGACGAACGCCGTCTCGACGGTCGCGTCCGTGGAGTCGTACCGCGCGATCTCGGCACCGGTGGCCGCGTCCAGCACCCGTACGCGCAGTCCCGGTACCCGGCCGAAGGTGCCGCCGTCGGCGGAGGCCGCGAGGACGATCCGCTCGACGGCGGGTTCGACCCGGGCGAGATCGACCGCGAGGCTGTCGGTGACCTCCGCACCGATGGGCTTCTTGCCTTCGTGGCGTACGGTCCCGGACGCGTGCCGGGGCTGGTTGTAGAAGACGAAGTCGGCGTCCGAGCGGACCTTTCCGGACACGAGCAGGAGCGCCGACGCGTCGACGTCCGGCACCCCCGGCCCTGAACGCCATCCCAATTCGACGCGAACGGCGGCCGCCGTCACCGGAAGATTGGCTCCTTTAAGCATGGACATGCTCGCCCCCATCGCGCGTCGCTGAGTCCGAGGATTCGGTCCCGTCAAACCTAATCGAGGCGTCGCCGCGGCGGCAGCGTTGACAGCGCGGACACCGCGGGACCCACTGGTAACCCCCCGCGAACTTGCCTTTTACACGATCCCAGCGCGTCAGGACGACCGATTTTCCCAGGTTCGCTCGCATTGGGGATGCGAAGCCACCCAGAGCTCCCTAAAGAACCACCTTTCCCGACTCCCCAACCGACGCGTCCTGGGCTTAACTTATGTTCTATGACCTCCCCCCGCGCCACCTACGGCGGCGGTTACTACACCGCCCCGGCGTTCCCGGACACCCCTATCTACGACTCCCTGGTCGCGGAGCGGGGCACGCCTCAGATCGCCCCGATCCGAGTGCCCGCCGCCTACGACTCGGGCAACAGCTATCTGCCCGCTCTGCCCGCCGCGCTGCCCGCCCTCCCGGCGGGCCCCTCGCAGTCCGCCCCGTCCTACGGAGGCGGCTACCCGCAACAGCAGCCCATGCAGCAGATGCCGCAGCCGATGCCGCTCCAGCAGGCGCCGGCTCCGTACATCCCGCAGCAGGCCGCGGCGCCCCGCGGCTACCAGGCGGCCCCGCCCCAGCAGTACGGGCAGCCCCAGCCGCAGCGCCCGATGCCCGGTACGGGGTACGAGGCGATGCGTCCGGCGGCGGCGCGCCCGGCGCCCGCGGCTCCGCAGCAGTACGAGGACCCGTACAACCGGCCCTACCAGAACCGGGGTTACTGAGACAGCCCGCTCGCGAGAGACGGCCCTCCCGCGGGGCGGAGGCATCGGCGGGAGGGACAGCGGGAAGGGCCGGTGGTGTCCGGCCGTCGGGCGGGCCGGGGCAGGATCCGTCGTGCGGGCGGCCGGCTGACAGGATGGCTTCATGCCGAAGCCGCTCCACACCGTTGTGCACGCCCTGGGGGTCCACCCGGTCAAGTCCATGGCCGGCGGTACGCCCGGCAGCGCCGTGGTGGAGCCCTGGGGGCTCGCCGCCGACCGCCGCTGGGCCCTGGTCGACCGTACGGGCAAGGTGGTCACGCAGCGCCAGCGTCCGGGGCTGGCGCTGGTCCGCGCGGAGCCGCTGCCGGGAGGCGGGATCCGGCTGCGTCGGCCCGGTGCCGGCCCGGTGGACATCGAGGTTCCGGAGCCGGGAGGCGCGGACCTTGTCGTCGCGGACATCTTCGGGACGAAGGTCGAGTCGGTCCCGGCCGGTCCGGCCGCGCGGGAGGTGGACCGCCGGCTGAGCGCGTACCTCGGGGAGGAGGTCCGGCTCGTCCATCTCGACGACCCGGCCACGCGCCGCCCGATCGACCCGCTCTTCGCCCGGCCCGGCGAGACGGTCTCCTTCGCCGACGGCTTCCCGCTGCTCGTCACCACCACGGCGTCGCTCGACGCCCTCAACGCCCTGATCGCGCACGGCGACCATCCGGACGAGGGGCCGCTGCCGATGGACCGGTTCCGGCCTAATCTCGTCGTGGCGGGGACGGACGCCTGGGCCGAGGACGGCTGGCGGCGGCTCGCCGTCGGCGAGGTCACCTTCCGGGTCGCCAAACCCTGCGGACGCTGTGTCATCACCACCACGGACCAGCGCACGGCGGAGCGCGGCAGGGAACCGCTGCGGACGCTCGGCCGCCACCGGCGCATCGAGGGGAAGCTGGTCTTCGGGCAGAACCTGATTCCCGAGTCGACCGGCACGGTACGGGTGGGCGATCCGGTGACGGTGCTGGAGTGACCCGCGCCGCCCGAACGCGCCACAGGAGCGGTTGAGGCAGGAGTGAAGCCGCGCCGTACGGCGCGCCGGCCGGCGCGGCAGACGTGCCGTACGGCCGAAAAGCCCCCTGTGCCCGGCGCCGCCCCACGCTCGCGGGAACACGGCGTACGGGGCCGTCCGTTGAGCGGGCGGGCGGATGCGGCGGATGCGGATGCGCGGATGCCGGTGCGCAGGCCACCGAAGTGAGCTTGCTCTCTCTTCGCGCCGACGCCGCGTGGAGCCCGCCGCCCCGGTCAAGACGGACGGGGAGGACAGGGAAAGGGGGTGCGGACTTGTGCGCACCGTGGTGGGACTCTGGCGCTGGCGGCGCAACCCCCTGCGCCGGGGCACCGATCTGGCCGAGGCGTGGGTCGCGCTGACGGCGGTGCTGCTCCTGGCGCTGGCGACACCGGTCGTCGGCTGGCTCGGCGGCAAGCGGGTCGACGCGGCGCTGCGGGAGACGGCACGGGTCCAGCACGAACAGCGGCACAGAACCTCCGCCCTGGTCGTCTCCCGTACCCCGCGACGGGCGCTGCCCGCGTTCGACGCGGAGTCGGCCACCGAGCAGAACATGGGCACCCGCGTGGTCGCGACCTGGCGCGCGCCCGACGGCACGGCGCGCGGCGGCACGGTCCCCACCCCGCTGCGCACCCCTCGCGCCGGGGACACCTTCACCATCTGGGCCGACGCACAGGGCAGGTATGTACGGGCTCCGATGAACGCCGAGGCCGGCCGCGTCCACGCCGCCCTGGCCGGCCTGGGCTTCGCCACCCTGGGCGCCGGGCTGATCGAGGGCGTCAGGCGGCTGATCGTATGGCGCCTCGTACAACGGCGGTACCAGCGGCTCGACCGCGCGTGGACCGAGACCGGTCCTGACTGGGGGCGTACCGGGGCGGGCAGTTAGGGTCTTTCGTTCTCCAGGGGCGGGCACCCTCGCGTGACCGGGAAGTTGTCCGCCATGTCCGGGGCCCGGCCGGAAAGCGGCGTTCCGGACCCGCTGTTCGCGTCAACCCGGCGGCGCCGCGCGCGCTACGGTGGTGCCGCCCGGTACGCCGCACTGACCGGGGGCCGGGGCCGGCACCCGGGACGGCACGACACGGGCACACGCACGAGGTGGGGACAGAACAACGCCATGGCACAGGGCACGGTCCAGGTGACCAACACCGGAACATCGCGTTGGCGGCGGCGCACGGGCGAGTACGCCTCCCTCGCCGCGGCGCTGGAGGCCGCCGGTGACGGTGACATCCTCACCGTCGCCCCCGGGACCTACCGGGAGAATCTCGTCGTCACACGGGCGGTCACGCTCCGTGGCGCCGAGGGCTCGCTGGGCTCCGTACGGATCGCTCCGGTCGACGGCGTTCCGCTGATCGTGCGGGCCTCGGCCACCGTCCAGGCGCTCCATGTGGAGGGCCAGGACGCCACCGCCCCCGCGCTGCTCGTGGAGGACGGCACCCCGGAGCTGACGGATCTGCGGATCGTGACCCGCTCGGCGGCGGGGCTGGAGGTCCGGGGCGCGGCGCGCCCCACGGTGCGGCGGTGCACGGTCGACAATCCGGCCGGGGTCGGCATAGCCGTACTCGACGGGGCCGGCGGGGTGTTCGAGGAGTGCGAGATCGTCGCGGCCGGCCAGGCCGGCATCTCGGTGCACGGTGGCGCGCATCCCCGGCTGGAGCGGTGCCGGGTCCACCACGCCTCCGGTTCCGGGCTGGCCGTCACCGGCGAGGGCAGCGGCCTGGAGGCGATCGGCTGCGAGGTGTACGAGATCAAGGGCACCGGGGTGCAGATCGCGTCCCGTGCGGCGGTCCACCTCACCGACTCGTCCGTGCACCGCACCTCGGCGGACGGGATAACCCTGGACACGGACGCGGTCCTCACTCTCTCCGACTGCGACATCCACGACATCCCGGAGAACGCGGTCGACCTGCGTTCGCGTTCGGTGTTGACGCTGACCCGCTCCACCGTGCGCCGTTTCGGCCGCAACGGGCTCTCCGTGTGGGACCCGGGCACCCGCGTCGACGCCAACCAGTGCGAGATCCACGACAGTACGGGCGACTACCCGGCGGTCTGGGTCAGCGACGGCGCGACGGTCGTGCTCGACTCGTGCCGGCTCCACGACGTGCCCGACGCGCTCTTCGTCCTCGACCGGGGCTCGCGCGCCGACGTCGTGGACAGCGACATCTCCCAGGTGCGCAACACGGCCGTGTCGGTGAGCGACGGGGCGACCGCCCAGCTCGACGACTGCCGGATCAGGGAGGCGTCCACGGGCGCGTGGTTCCGCGACCACGGCAGCGGCGGCACCCTCAGCTCCTGCACCATCGACGCCGTACAGACCGGGGTCATCGTCACCAAGGGCGCCGACCCGACCATCGAGCGCTGCACGGTCACCTCGCCCACCGAGGCGGGCTTCTACGTCTCCGCCGAGGGCCGGGGCACCTTCCACAACTGCCGGGTGACGGGCAGCGGTGGTTACGGATTCCATGTCATGGACGGCTGCCGGACGACGCTCACCCGCTGCCGTACGGAGCGCTGCGCGCGCGGCGGGTACGACTTCGCGGAGGACGGGCCGACCGCCGAGGACTGCACCAGCGACGAGAGCGGCGTCCTGGCCCCGCCGGCGCCGTCCGTGGAACCCACGGCGAAGCTGACGGCCTCCCAGTCCCCGGGGCTGCTCGGGCCGGTGCCCGCGCTGCCCGCCCCGGCCACGCCGCCCGGGGTCACCACCACCAGCGAGCCCGCGCGTGGCTCGGAGGAGGTCCTGGGGGAGTTGGACGCGCTGGTCGGTCTGGACAGCGTCAAGCGCGAGGTACGGGCGCTCACCGACATGATCGAGGTCGGCCGGCGCCGCAAGGAGGCGGGCCTCAAGGCGGCCTCGGTCCGCCGCCATCTCGTCTTCACCGGCTCCCCCGGCACCGGCAAGACGACCGTGGCACGGCTGTACGGCGAGATCCTGCACTCCCTCGGGGTGCTGGAGCGCGGCCACCTCGTCGAGGTGTCCCGGGTGGATCTGGTCGGCGAGCACATCGGGTCGACGGCGATCCGTACGCAGGAGGCGTTCGACCGGGCGCGCGGCGGTGTGCTCTTCATCGACGAGGCGTACGCGCTCTCCCCCGAGGACTCCGGGCGTGACTTCGGCAAGGAGGCCATCGACACGCTGGTGAAGCTGATGGAGGACCACCGGGACGCGGTCGTGGTGATCGTCGCCGGGTACACCGCGGAGATGGAGCGGTTCCTCACCGTCAACCCCGGTGTGGCGTCCCGTTTCTCCCGGACGATCACCTTCAGCGACTACGTCCCGCAGGAGCTGCTGCGGATCGTGCAGCAGCAGTCCGAGGACCAGGAGTACCGGCTGGGCGAGGGGACGGCCGAGGCGCTGCTCACGTACTTCACGGAGCTGCCGAAGGGGCCTGCCTTCGGCAACGGCCGTACCGCGCGCCAGACGTTCGAGTCGATGGTGGAGCGGCACGCGGGCCGGGTCGCCCAGCTCCCGGAGACCAGCACGGACGATCTGACCCTGCTCTACGCCGACGATCTGCCCGAACTGCCCTGAGTCCCGCCGCCGTCCCGCGACGGCGGGGCGAGCCGGGCCCGGGCCGCGTCGGTGCGCTGCGGCGGGAGCAGCGGTGGCAGCCGGTCGAGGAGTTCGGCGCGCTCCTCGGCGAAGACGGGGTCGGCCTGGTAGTCGGAGTGGCCGAGGATCGGCTCGGGCAGCGGGTGGAGCACCGTACGGCCGTAGGCGAGCGGGTCCTTGAGCGGGCCTCGGTCGACCTGGGCGCCGTCGCCGTCGGCGGGTACCAGCACCGGCCCGCCGATCGGGTCGGTGGCCCGCCACAGATTGCGCCAGCAGTGCAACTCCTTGCTCAGGTCGCTGAGTTGCTGGGCGCCGAAGTAGGCGGGGAACCAGCGGCCGTACAGCCGCTCCAGCGGGGAGCCGTACGTCAGCAGCGCGACGCGGTGGCGGGTGGCGGGTGCGAGCTGCCAGATGGCGGCGGCGGCGAGCACACTGCCCTGCGAGTGGCCGGAGAGGACCAGCCGGCCGCCGGTGCGCTCGGTCCAGGAGGCGATACGCCAGGTGAGGTCGGGGACGGCGCGCTCGGCGTAGCAGGGGGGTGCGAACGGGTGGGCGGCGCGCGGCCAGAACGTACCGACGTCCCAGAGGATGCCGATGGTGCGGCGGGCCGAGGGGTCGCGGTAGGCCCGGCGGCCCCAGGTGACCAGCACTATGAAGCCGAGCCCCACGAACCAGGAGCCCAGCGCCTGCGCGGTCTCCGCCACGGACTCCAGGAACGGCGAGGTGCCCCGCATCGCCTTGCCCGGCACCTGTCCGCTGATCCAGGATCCGGCGACCGCGGCGGCGCCGAGGAACAGGGCGGCTCCGGAGATCAGCCCGACGAGCCGGGGTACGGAGTCGGTGAGTTGGGCCCTGGCGCGGGCGCCGGCGACCTGACGGGTCCGGGGGGAGTCGTCGGCGCTCTCGCCGTACTCCTTCTCCACGGCGGGGGTCAGCGCCCGCCCTGTGCGTACGGTGCGGACGCACAGTCCGACGACGGGCAGCACCAGCAGCACGAGCAGTACCGGGATGACCGAGGCCTGCCAGCTCAGCAGCGCCGGGGGGCCGTCGATCGCGCCGCCGCCCATGCCGGGTGTGGCGTCGCCGTCCAGCCAGTCGGCGACGCGCTGGGCGACCCCGCCGGTCATCACCCCGGCCAGGGCGCAGGCGAGCATCGCGACGGCGGGCCCGGCGAGTCCGCGCAGCGCGGTGCGCGGCTGGGCGGCGCGGCGGTGCAGGACATGGGCGGTGACGGCGAGGGCGACGATCAGGGCGACCTGGGCGAGCGCGAGCACCCGGAAGGAGAGGTTGCCCGGCAGGGGGCCTGAGGAGGCCCAGCCGGGTCTGGACCATCCCGCGTACACCACGGCCAGGGCGAGTACGGCGAGTGATCCCGCGGGCAGCCTGTTGATCACCATCCGGTCGAGGGAGCCGTCGCGGCGGCGCTCGCTGCGTCCTCTGCCGCACACCACGTACAGCACCGCGGCGAGGCCGGCGGCGAGTGTCACCTGGAGCAGCAGGCCGAAGGGTTCGAGCGGTTCGCCGCCGGCGCGCCGGTCGTGGTCGGAGCCCGCCGCGACCAGGGCGGCGGCGATGGTGAGGAACCCGGCGGCGGTGTGGGCGGCGCGCAGCCGGGCGACGAGGCGGCGGCCGTACCAGAAGCCGGGCCGGCCGAGCGCGGGGCGCACCTTCACCCGCCCGTCGTCGTCCGAGGACCCCGGGGCGCGGGCGGCGTCGGCGGTGGCCGCGTCCCGGGCGGACGGTTCGGGGGCGGCGGTGCCCTGGACGGGCGGGCGCTGTGCCTCGTACGCGCTCCACGTCCGGTTGGAGAGGTACCACAACAGGGTGACCAGCGCCGTGGGCACGACGGCGGCGAGGGCGAGGCGCCGGCCGGGCTGCGACCACCAGCCGTGGGCCTCGGGCGAGAGGAAGCCGAGCCAGGAGCGCTGTTCGACGCAGGCCGCCGAGCCGGCGCACTGCCATGCCGTCAGATCGAGCGCGACCTCGCAGGCCGCCGCGGTGAGCAGCACGGTGAGGGTGAGGGCGACCAGGCGCACCAGCAGGCCGTACAGCCGCTGGGACGTGCCGAGCCCCTTGGTGGCCGGGCGCATCCAGTGGGCGAGGTTGACCACCATGAAGGGCAGGAGGAGCAGCCACAGGGCGCGGGAGCCGTTGCCCGAGGTGAGGTTGGACCAGCAGTACGCCTCGGGGATCGGCCGGTCGCGGTAGTCCTCCGGGTGCCGTTCGGCTTCGGCGTCGTCGGCCCGCCGGTACACGGCGGCCGTCTTGTCTCCGGTGATCCTTACCGTGCGCGGGTCGTCGAGCATCTCCTGCGGGGTGGCCCCGCCGACGCCGTGGACCAGCAGTTCGAGTGCGGCTCCGCCGCCGTGCGGCGCCGCTGTTGGTGAGGACACTTCGATGCTCGCTCTCGCGTGGGCGGACGGGGAATGGTGCGATGGAACAGTCCGGTGGAACGGTGCGGGGCTTCAGAGTCCCGGATTGTGGCAGTTCGGCGCCGGTCCGTCACCGAATCTCCCCGGCTCCCTCGTCCTGCGGCCACCGGCACGGCTGTCCGTACCCCGTGGGAGGATGGGGTGCACGACGGGACGGGACGGGGGCGCGCGATGCCGGTGCACAGCTGTGGTCCACGACGAGAAGGAAGGCCGGCGCGGCGGTGAGCGACAACCTGAACCTTCTGGCGGAGCAGCGCCGTGCGCTGATCCTGGACGAGGTGCGTCGGCGGGGTGGTGTGCGGGTCAACGAGTTGACCCGCAGGCTCCATGTCTCCGACATGACGGTGCGCCGGGATCTCGACGCGCTGTCCCGGCAGGGCGTCGTGGAGAAGGTGCACGGCGGTGCGGTTCCGGTGGTGGAGGCGAGTACGCACGAGCCGGGGTTCGAGGCGAAGTCGGCGCTGGAGCTGACCGCCAAGCAGGACATCGCGCGGGCCGCGGCGGCGATGGTCGTGCCCGGCAGTGCCATCGCGCTGTCCGGCGGGACGACGACCTATGCGCTGGCCCATCTGCTGCTGGACGTGCCGGATCTGACGGTGGTGACGAACTCGATGCGGGTCGCCGACGTGTTCCACTCGGCGCAGCAGACGGAGCCGGGCGGCGCGGGCCGGCCGGGGGCGGCCATGGTGGTGCTCACGGGCGGTGTGCGGACACCGTCGGACTCGCTGGTGGGGCCCGTCGCCGATCAGGCGATCCGCTCGCTCCACTTCGATGTGCTCTTCCTCGGGGTGCACGGCATCTCGGTGGAGGCCGGGCTCTCCACCCCCAACCTGGGCGAGGCGGAGACGAACCGGCGGCTGGTGGGTTCGGCGCGCCGGGTGGTGGTCGTGGCCGACCACACCAAGTGGGGGACGGTGGGTCTGAGTTCCTTCGCGACGCTGGACCAGGTCGACACACTGGTGACGGACGCGGGGCTGTCCGCGCGGGACCGCGCGGAGATCGCCGAGCTGCTGCCGGGGCTGGTGGTGGCGGGTGAGCGGGACGAGCCCGCGGCGGGGGACGAGCCCGCGCAAGGCGGGGACGGGTCGGGTGAGGAGTCCGGGGCGGCTCCGGGCGGAAACTGACGTGGCGTCACGCCGTTGTCCCGCCCCCGGCCTACGATCACCGGATGAGCGTCTTCCGTATCGACCGGGCCACCCCGCTCTCCGCCGACGAGGCCTGGCGGCGGCTCACCGACTGGCTCGCGCACGGCGCCCAGGTGCCGCTGACGCGGATCACCGTACGGACGCCGGGCCCGACCCGTACCGGCACGGTCCTCGTCGCGCGGACCGGGCTCGGGCGCGCCGCGTTCGACGACCCGATGGAGGTCGTCGTCTGGCAGCCGCCCGCGCCGGGCCGCCCCGGCCACTGCCGCCTGGAGAAGCGTGGCACGACGATCACGGGCTGGGCGGAGATCCACGTACGCCAGGATGCCGAGGGGGACGCGTACGGCGGCCCCGCCCGGGTGCGCTGGGAGGAGGAGCTGCGGATCGGCCCGCTCCCCCGCCGCCTCGACCCGCTCACCGCGGGCGCCGGGCGCCTGGTGTTCGGCCGGGCCGTCGACCGGCTGCTGCGGGGCTGACGTACCCGGCGAGCGGTACAGGGCTCAGTCCGGCCAGATCCCGGTCTCCAGGAAGCGGTCGAGGGTTTGCGCGTACGGGGCGATGTCCAGGCCCTGTTCGGCGAGCCAGGCGTCCGCGTAGTACTTGTCGAGGTAGCGGTCGCCCGGGTCGCAGAGCAGGGTGACCACGCTGCCGGTGCTCCCCCGCGCGACCATCTCCGCCACGATCCTCAGGGCGCTCCACAGCCCGGTGCCGGTGGAGCCGCCCGCCTTGCGTCCGATGGCCCGCTCCAGCGCCCGTACGGCGGCGACGCTCGCGGCGTCCGGGACCTTCATCATCCGGTCGATGGCGCCGGGCACGAAGCTCGGCTCCATCCGCGGCCGGCCGATCCCCTCGATCCGGGAGCCGCGGTCGCTGCGGGCCCGGTCGTCGTGGCGCGTCCAGCCGTCGAAGAAACAGGAGTTCTCGGGGTCGGGCACACAGATCCGGGTGTCGAACTGCATGTAGTGGACGTAGCGCGCGATGGTCGCGGAGGTGCCGCCCGTGCCCGCCGTGGCGACGATCCACGCGGGCTCCGGATAGCGTTCGAGCCGGAGTTGCTGGTAGATCGATTCGGCGATGTTGTTGTTGCCGCGCCAGTCGGTGGCCCGCTCGGCATAGGTGAACTGGTCCATGTAGTGGCCGCCGGTCCGCTCGGCCAGCCCCGCGGACTCCTCGTAGAGGGTGCCCGCGTCGTCCACGAAATGGCACCGGCCGCCGTGGAATTCGATCAGCCGGCACTTCTCCGCGCTGGTGGTGCGCGGCATGACGGCGATGAAGGGCACGCCGATCAGCTTGGCGAAGTACGCCTCGGAGACGGCCGTCGAGCCGCTGGACGCCTCGATGACCGGCTTGCCGGGCCTGATCCAGCCGTTGCACAGGCCGTACAGGAACAGCGAACGGGCGAGCCGGTGTTTGAGGCTTCCGGTCGGGTGCGTGGACTCGTCCTTGAGGTACAGGTCGATGCCCCACTCCTCGGGCAGCGGGAAGCGCAGCAGATGCGTGTCGGCGGACCGGTTGGCGTCGGCCTGGACCTTGCGTACGGCTTCCTTGAGCCAGGCGCGGTAGCCGGGGTCGCTGCGGTCCACGTCGACGGTCGGCGTGGCCCGCGGCGTGGCCGGCCCGCCGTTGGTGACGGGAACGGGCCCGCCCGCGGGGCCCGCCGGTCCCGCCGATACGGCCGGTTCCGTCGGCTCTTCCGGCCGTCCGCCCGTGTCTCGCCCGTTCATGCGCGCCGCTCCTCGCTGTCTCCGCACCGGCCCCCAGCCGCACCGTACCGCTACCACCTGCGTAAACGCTTGCTTTGGGTATCCATAGGAATAGCTTCTGGTGAGTGCGCTCCACGCGCTCTGGTGCTGGGCGGCATACTTGTGCAAACTGCCTTGAGGGGACGTACGGGGATGGGCACGGAGGGGGCTGAAACGCCATGGGTGAACCGGAGTTCGACGTGCGCGGTGTACGGATCGAGCGGTGGCCCCGCTCGCTCACCAGGGCAGGCCAGGTCCTGGTCCAGGACGGCAGGCTGGCGCTGCTGACCAGTTACGGCCGGGTGATCGACAGCGCGCCGCTGCGCGCCGTCCGGGCGGCGCGGCCGTGGTTCGCGGGGAGCGGCAGCATGGTCGCGACCGTCAACGGGACCCGCTACCGGCTGACCCTGGGGCAGCACGGGCACCGTCCCGACGCGACGGCGCTGGCCGGGCGGCTGATGGAAGCGGTCAGCAGGGCGAGCCACCCGAAGCCATGAGACACGCCGCCGCCTGACGCCGTACGGATGCCGGAAGCCGTACGGGCGCGGCGAGCTGTACGGACGCCGTGCAGTAGCCGGTCGGCCGCGAGTTGCGAAGGCAGGCCCCCGGGTTCACTCTGGTCACACATCACTCAGCGTTTCCCGGCGGTGACGCTGTGACCCAGCCCCGCCGGGCAGGAAACGGCGGCGAGCCGGTCGCTGATTCCGCATCCTCGTCTTCTTCCGGACCTCATTCGGGGAGTCGCAGCCGTGATCAGCCAGCCCAGCAGGCACTGCACGGTGGAGCTCCAGGCCCTGCCGTCACGGATCGGTCAGATCCGCAGAATCATCTCCGCGCAATTGCGCTACTGGCACCTCGACCTTCTCATCGACCCAGCGGCTCTCGGGGTGACCGAGCTGCTGACCAACGTGCACCGGCACGCACAGCCGGACAAGAGATGCACCGTCGACGTCGAGCTGCTGCTCGAACGGCTCACGGTCTCGGTCAGTGACCACGATCCGCGCCTGCCGACGGTGCACCACGCCGAGTTGTCCGACACGGGTGGCCGCGGCCTCGCGCTGATAGCGGCCGTGAGCGAGAGCTGGGGCATCCGTCCCCGGGGCGAGACGGGCAAGAGCATATGGTTCACCCTCCCGGCCCCACCGGTCGCCCTGGCCCTGCCGCTGCGTACGGTGTACGGCGCGACCACCGACGGCCCCTTCCCCGCGATGCAGTTCGGCATCGTGGCGGGGGCGCACATTCCCAGCACCTTCCGGTCGGCCACGGCCGGCTGACCGGAGCGCGACCCGGCCGTACGAACCGGCGTACACCCGGTGCGTACGGCCGAGCCGCGCCCGCGCCGCCCGAAGCCGCCACCCGGAGCCGCTGCGCCAGGGGGTCACCCGGATGGTCCAGTGGCTCCCCGCCGGGCCGTCCCGTGGCCGCTTCTCGCGCGCGGGCCGGCCGTCAGCGGCCGAGCGCGCCCAGCGGGTCGTCGAGCACCGGCTGCCACGCCAACTCGGCCGCCCCCACGAGGCTGTTGTGGTCGAGCGTGCAGGGCAGGATGGGCACCCCGCCGCTGCGCCCCCACAGACTGCGGTCGGCGACGACGGCGCGCAGCCGGTCCGGGTCGGAGTCGAGCAGTTCGCGGTGGAGCCCGCCAAGGATGATCCGGTCGGGGTTGAGGATGTTGACCAGACCGGCCAGCCCCAGGCCCAGCCGGTCGATCAGCTCCGCGGCGGCGCCCCGTACGGCCGGGTCGGCGTACTCCGTGCGGAGCAGATCGCGCGACTGCTGGAGCAGCGAGCCCTCGGGGCCCGGGGTGCGCCCCGCCGCGGTGAGGAAGGCGAGCGGGTCGGCCTCGAC
This sequence comes from Streptomyces sp. NPDC096310, assembly GCF_044763125.1. Lineage (NCBI taxonomy): Bacteria > Bacillati > Actinomycetota > Actinomycetes > Kitasatosporales > Streptomycetaceae > Streptomyces > Streptomyces sp. NPDC096310. Next base: position 147,558 of record NZ_JBIWFO010000005.1, read on the forward strand.
GTCGAGGCAGCCCTTGCCGCCGCAGTGGCAGGAGCGCCCCTCCGGGTTGACCGTGAGATGGCCGACCTCCAGGGCGAGGCCCGAACTGCCGGTGTGCAGGCGACCGTCGAGGACGAGCGCGCCGCCGACACCCCGGTGGCCGGTGGCGACGCAGAGGAGGTGCTGGGCGCCGCGTCCCGCGCCGTGCCGGTGCTCGGCGAGCGCGGCCAGATTGACGTCGTTACCGGTGAAGGCGGGGCCCTCGATGCCGGCGGCACGGACCCGCTCGGCGAAGATCTCCCGTACCCGGGAGCCGACGGGCCAGGCGATGTGCAGCGGGTTGAGCGCGGTGCCCTCCGGTTCGGCGACCGCGGAGGGCACGGCGAGGCCCGCGCCCACGCACCGCCGTCCGGCGGCGCGCAGCAGCCCCGCACCCGTCTCGACGGCCTCGCCGAGGACCTGCGCCGGGTCGGCCGAGGCCGTTCCGCGGCCGGGGGCGGTCGCGACGATCCGGCCGCCGAGCCCGACCAGCGCGGCCCGGAAGCCGTCGGCGTGGACCTGGGCGGCGAGGACGACGGGGCCCGCCTCGTCGACGGAGAGCCGGTGCGAGGGGCGGCCCTGGGAGCCGGCGGCGGCGCCGGGCCTGGAGTCCACCCGGATGAGGCCTAGGGCCTCCAGTTCGGCGGCGACCGCGCCGGCGGTGGCGCGGGTGACACCCAGCTCCGCCGTGAGGACGGCGCGGGTGGGCGCGCGGCCCGTGTGAACCAGTTCCAGTGCCGGGCCGAGCGCGCCGCGACCTCTCTCCAGCCGTGTTCTGGCCGTGCTCCCCTTGCCGTTCATGGGGGCGAGTCTCCCATGAACGGCAAGGGGCGGCGGGATCCGCGGGACGGCCCACGGCGCCTTGTACGGACGGCGCCGGGCCCCTATCCTCACTTTGTGCCGCTTCTGAACAAAATGCGGCGCCGGGTCGGCCACGGTGCACCTGCGGGGACCGGCTCGAACGGCGGTGACTTCTTCGCAGCGGTGCGGGGATCGCAGCTCGAACAGGACGGCGGCCAGGCATGGAGCGCACGGAACCAGCGCCCCCAGCTCGTGCGGCTCGACGGGCAGGTCCTCGGCCGTGATGGGCGGCCCTGGCCACAGCATCGTTACCTCCTGCTCCGTGGACCGGATACCCGCCACTCGGCGGTCAGGGAAGCCGTGCTCCATCGCACGCCTCCCGCTCCGCCGTCCGCAGGGCCGCGCCCTTATCACAGACCGAGCCGGCACTGCACTCGGCGCAGCACTCCAGGTGGTCCAGCCGGGGCCCGGTACAGCTCCGCGCGCCCCGGAGGCGACGGCGTCAGCCGAGCCACCCCCGCCCGGAGCAGATCGGCCACCACCTCCGGCGTACAAAGCTGGCGGGCCGTCCCCGGGGGACCGCCCAGTACGGAAGCGGGGGGACCGGGAGGGTCGAGTCGAGCCGTGGAACGCCGAGCCAGACGCCGCGGCCGAGGACTACCGCGTCCGGGGACCGCCACGTCTCGGTCGTCCCGGCGGGGACCAGGGCGTAGAACCAGATGCCCGGGTGGCAGACCACCGGGCCGTCGGCCAGCGTGGCCAAGGTGTCGCACACCTGCGCGGGGACGGTGCTGGCGGTCGGCGCATGCACGAGGTCCGGCGACATCTTGATGGCGTCGAAGCGTCCCCCGAGGGGGGAGCATCGCGGGCCGGCCTTCCTCCCGGTCCTTCTCGGCGATCTCCGGGTCCGCCGCTGCTTTGAGCAGCCATCTGGTGATGGCCGCCGACCGTGCCCGGCCTCGCATGATGCGGGCCGGGGTCACCGGACCGCCTCCAGTCCGGGGCGCGGCGCGGACTGCACGGGACAGGCGAGGAGTTGAGCGATGCGCGTGGCCTACTCTTCCTCGTGGCCCGGCTCACCGACCTCGTACCCGTACGACGTGACGTACCGGTCGGGGTGGGCGATGATTTCGTCCGTGCCGTGCAGGAGGTTGGTCACGTGCACGCGGTGCTCGGCGTCGTTCTCAGCGACGGTGAGCCCGAATTTCCGCAAATGACCGGCGAGTTTTCGCAAGCCGTTGGTATTCACACATTGACGGTCTCAGTACGGGAGTTCCTGCGGGATATGACAACCTATGACACGAAGTCGATCATGCGAGTGGCGATCACCGGAACACGTTCCACCGGGCATCGCAGCCTCACCGAATACGCGGGGCTCTTCGCCCAATACCTCGGCCCCTTCGCCCCTGCTACCTCGCACTTCTTCACCGGGGGCGCGAAGGGAATCGACTCCCTGTCCCTGCTATGGCTCGCCGGAAACACCGGCGCGGCACTGACCGTGGTCGTGCCTGGCACACTCGATCAGCAGCCCGCCGAAGCCCGCCAGGCGATCACGCGAACACGCGACCGGATCACCGAAGTTGTCGAACTGGGCGCCGAATAATTGCATATCGCGGCCTACTTCGCCCGGAACCGGTGGATGGTCGACCGCACCCGTATGACCATCGGATTTCCGCTGGAGGGCGCGCCTCCTTCGGGTACATGGCAAACCCTCGACTACACGGCAGATCAAGGAAAACCCCGCCTGATCGTGCCCGTGTAGCCGCTTTCTGCGTCACTATGGCGGAATGGACAGCAGAGCAACGGGGGCCGTTGCGCTGAAACGGCTACGGCGACGGCGCGGGCTCTCTCTCGCAGACATGGCGCGGGCACTCACCAGATACGCGGAAGACCTGCGCCTCCCACGCCTGCCCGCAGTGGCAAGCGTGCAACGATCGGTGGCCCGCTGGGAGTCGGCGGCCACCGTGCCGGACGAGCGGTACCAACTTCTCCTGGCACACCTGTACGTGCGCACCCCGTCCGGGGATCTGGCCGCCGCCGCCGGAAGCGACCTCGCCGAGTTCCTGGACGCGCTCGGGCAGCTCGGCGAGAGCGCCGACCGGATCGCCGAGCTGCGCACCACGCTGATCCGAACCGCGACCGATGGCGCCGTACTGAACGCCGCGGTGGCCCACGACCACTTCGCCCGGTCGGCGGCAGCACTCACGGCGCCGCGCGAGCAGGTACAGCGGGCGATCGTCGCCATGGACCAGGCGCTGGCCCGGATCCGGATGAACGACCCTCGCGCGGCGGCCGAGCTGCTGCACGACTGCATCACCGCCGCCACCTCGGCCGGCGGCAGAGTCCCGGCAATCCGGCTCCGCCGGGCCCGGCAGGAACTGCGGCCGTGGCGGCGTGAGGACTTCGTGGCCGACCTCGATGATCACCTCATGGACATCGTCGACACATGATGCTCCAGCCTTGAAGGCCAGGCAGGAGGGGCGCACCGTAGCCCGCCCGCGCGGGTACTATCGCTCCGCCAGCCCGACGTTCAGCAGCAGGTCAACCAGCCTGGCCGCCGCGTCAGGGAGCCCCTGGGCGGCTGCTCGTTCGGCCATCTGCTCACGGCGCTGCGGGGAGGTGATGAGCGGTTCCAGTGCCCGGCGCAACTCCTCGGGGGTCGCCCGTTCCCTCGTCAGTGCGGTGGCCGCCCCGGCTTGCTGGAGGTGGAGGGCGTTGTGCTCCTGCTCGTTGCCGGCCGACGATGCCAGCGGGATCAGGACGGCCGGTTTGCCCAGTGCGGTCAGTTCGGCGATGGTGCCGGCGCCGCTGCGGGAGATCACGACATCGGCCAGGGCCAGGACGTCGGGCAGTTCCGGCCCGACGAAGTCGCTCACCCAGTACCGGCCGCGCAGCCCGTCCGGGAGCGTTTCGGCGAACTGGCGCGACTGCTCCAGCGTCGTCGCTCCGCACTGGTGGATCACATTGGCGGCCGTCAGCAGCCACGGCAGGATACTGCGGACCAGGCCGTTGATCTGCGCGCTGCCCTGCGCTCCTCCTGTCACGTACACGCAGGGCAAGGCGCTGTCGAAGGCGGACAGTCCGAGCGAAGCCACGGCCTGCTTGGGCTCTCCTGTGAAGACCGCCGGGCGTACGGGGTTGCCGGTCACCACCGTTGAGGCGGCCACGCTTTCCGACAGCAGTTTCATCGAGGACTCGGAGGAGACCGCGACGGCCGTTGCGAAGCGCGACAGGATGCGGTTCGCCAGCCCGAGGCGCACGGTCTGCTCGTGCACCACGAGCGGAGTCCTCGTCATGCGGGCCGCGAGCCCCACCGGTACGGCGACGTAGCCGCCCGTCGACAGGATGACGTCGGCCTTGTAGTCGGCGGCGATCAAGCGGGCCTCCGCGACACCCTTCGGTACACGGCCCATGTCCCGCACGTTTTCCCGGTTGATCATGGCCAGCGGGTTGGAGGAGCGGCGCAGCTTGCCCGTGGGCACCGTCTTGAAGGGGATCCCCTCTGCCGACGCCACGCGCGCTTCGAGCCCTTCCGCCGTGCCCACCCACAGGACATCGAGAGACGATCCGTGAGAGGCCAGCCGGGTCTGCAACTCGCGAACCGCGGTGAGCGCGGGGTAGGTGTGGCCACCTGTTCCCCCGCCCGTCACGATGAGCCGGAACGGTCGGTGCAGGGAAGCCAGACGGCTGGAAAGGTCGTCGCTGTTCACTGGAGGAAGGCATCCGATCGTGAGGTCTTGGCCTACGCCAACAACCGACGGGCTACGAACCTTGCGGACGATATCAGGCGTTCTCGCCTCAGTGAGCGGCCGTCAGAGGGCGACCGCTCACTGCCCATCTGGCGTTGGCGCGAGGTGGGTTGGTGACTACCGGCCCGTCTTACCGGAGGTGCCGCTGAGCGCCGGTCAAGATGGTCTCGACACAGGACGCGAAGGCCGCCTCGTTCTGTCCCCAGGGGTCGGGGACGTCTTCGTCACCGAGGTACAACGCGACCTTCCCGGCGGTGTGTTCGCCAGCGAGGTTCCGGAGCGCTGCCAGATTCGCCTTGTCCATGGCCAGGACGGTGTCCGCCCACTCCATCAGCTCGGGGCTGACCTGGACCTCGTCCAGTTTCAGCTCGATGCGGTCAACTCCCCTGCCCAGCTTCTGTACCTCCTGGTAAGTCTGGGTGGCTGAGCCGCTCGCCCTGACCACGGTGGCGCTGCTCGCCGGCGCGGCGGCCCTCATCGCCTACGCGGTCCGCGACGCCTCGGCGAACGGCCCGGCGGAGCGCGCCCACGAAGGATGAGTAGGCGTACTCAGGCACAGCCGTTCGATCTCCCCCACCCTGGAAGGAGACGCAAGGGCACTCCGCTTCAAGGAAAAGAGCCATGAACTCCAGGGAGAACATGATGAATTCAGAACGGCTGACCGGCCTCGCACGGCTCGCCTTCAAGAACCGCGCCTCCCAGGTCTATCTCGCTCTCGTCGCCGCGGTGACGGGTTTCGTCACGGTCGACACGCTCTTCGTGCACCACGACGACGCCTCGTTGGCCGGGGTGTGGCTGTTCGCCCTCGCGGCACCGACCGTCTTCGTCTTCCTCATCGGCGGCGGGGCCGTCGGGGCGGACTTCGCCGCCTCCGCCGGGTTCCTCTACCCGGCGCTGATCGTCTCCGTCCTCGTCCAGGCGGTCGCGACAGGCGCGTTCGTACGGCTGCTGCGCCACCGGCCGAGCAGCGCGACCGGGCACCCCCGCGAGGCGTGACGCCCGCCGACCGGCCGCGCGTTATATCGGCGGCCCAGGGCGGCCGCCGCTGGCACAATGCCCGGCATGGAGACAGCGGAGCACATCCGCGGGCTGGCCCGCGAAGGACGTGTCCTGGCCGATGCCGCCGCCCAGGCCGGCCCCGACGCGGAGGTGCCCGTCTGCCCCGGCTGGCGGGTCCGTGACGTCCTGCGGCACACCGGCAGTGTGCACCGCTGGGCGACGGCCTACGTCGCGGAGGGCGGCACCGTCCGGGTCCCCCTCCCCGCCGCGCCGGACCTCGACGGGGACGCGCTCGTCGACTGGTTCCGTACGGGACACGACCAGTTGGTGACCGCGCTCGGCGCGGCCCCCGCCGATCTGCGCTGCTGGTCCTTCTTCCCCGCCCCGAGCCCGCTCGCCTTCTGGGCGCGGCGCCAGGCGCACGAGACGGCCGTCCACCGCGCGGACGCCGAGTCCGCGCTCGGCCGGGACTTCTCCCCCGTGGACGCCGCGTTCGCGGTGGACGGCATCGACGAACTGCTCGGCCACTTCCACGCGCGCGACCGCAGCCGGGTCCGCTCCGAGGTGGAGCGGGTGCTGCGCGTACGGACCACCGACACGCACGACGTCTGGACGGTACGGATCACCACGGAGCCGGCACGCACCGCCCGCGGGAAGGCCACCGACCTGGACGAGGGCGGCGAACACCCGGCCCCGGACTGCGAGTTGAGCGGCCGCGCCGAACAGCTCTGGCTGACCCTGTGGAACCGGCTCCCGCTGGACGCCGTGACCGCCACCGGCGACACGTCCCTCGCCCGGCTGTGGCGCGAGACCTCCGCCGTCTGACGCCAACACGCGCGCCCCCGGGGCTCCTTCCTTGCACGGAGGCGGGCCCCTCGGTCAGACTCGGGCCATGGGGACACGGAGCGGGGCCGAACGGGACGCCATCACCGTCGAGATCGCCTTCGCGGTCCTGACGGGTGCTTTCGCGGGGGCGCTGGTCTTCGGGCTCGTCGCCGGTACGGCGTGGTACCTGGAGCTGCCCGGTGCCGTCCCGCGGATCGGCGCCGTCGCCGGCTGTCTCGCCTTCATCGCCCGTGTCGTCCAGGTCCTGTGGCACTTCACCCCGGGCACCCCGGCCGAGACCGCCCCGCCCGGCCCGGCCGACGGCGGCGCGCGCACCTGAGCCGCGAAGACCGGCCCTCTCCTCTCCGCCCCGCCCGGTGCCGCCCTAAACCGCCTGCATGCCGCCGTCGACCGGGAGGACCGTGCCGGTCACGTAGGAGGCACGGTCGCTGAGAAGCCAGGCGGCGGCCTGGGCGATCTCGTCGGGGCCGGCCGCGCGGCGCAGCGGGGTGTGCGCGTTGAGCCGGTCGATGATGCCGGGTGAACGGTCGTCCCAGGCGCGCATCATCTCCGTCAGTGTGGTGCCCGGGGCGATGGCGTTGACGCGGATGCCCTCAGGACCGTACGTGACGGCGGCCGACTCCGTGAGGCTGTTGACCGCCCGCTTCATCGCACCGTAGGCGGGCAGTGCGGGGTTGCCGCTCAGACTGCCGACGGACGAGTTGTTGACGATGGCCCCGGTGCCCGCGGTGGAGCGGATGGCGGCGACCTGGGCGGCCATGGCCGCCCAGGGGCCCCTGAGGTTCACGGTGTAGATGTGGTCGAGGTCGGCCTCGGTCACCTGGTCCATCGGGCCGGGCGGCACATTGGTCGCGGCGTTGTTGAAGGCGATGTCGAGCCGGCCGTACAGGTCCACGGCGCGGTCCACGGCGGCTCGCACGCTCGCCGCGTCGGCCAGATCGCACACCGCGTACCCGGCGGCGCCGCCCGCCGCCCGGATCTCCTCGGTGACGGCCTTGAGCTGGTCCTCCGTACGGGCCGCCAGGAGCACGCGGGCGCCTTCCCGGGCGAAGAGCCGGGCCGCGGCGGCGCCGATACCGCGGCCGGCGCCGGTGATGAAGGCGACCTTGCCGGCCAGCAGGCCCGTGGCGGCGGGGACGGAGGTGTCGTTGGTCTGTGCGTTGTCCATGGCCATCAGCCTGCCCCCGGCCGGGGAGCGGATCCAGGCATCGGCGGTACCTGGCTCAGCGGTACGGCGCCCCGCACACTGGGGGTATGGACAGACACCAGCTGGCCGGCTTCCTGCGCAGCCGGCGGGAGCGGATCACCCCCGCGGACGTGGGGCTGCCCGCCGGGCCGCGCCGACGCACCCCGGGGCTGCGCCGCGAGGAGGTGGCGCACCTGGCGTTCATCTCGACCGAGTACTACACACGCCTGGAACAGGCCCGCGGACCGCGGCCGTCGCGCGAGGTGCTGGCCGGGCTGGCCCGGGCCCTGCGCCTGCCGGACGCCGAGCGCGCCCACCTCCACCATCTCGCCGGCGCCCCGCCCGGACCGCCCGCGGGGCCCTCGCGTGAAGTGCGCCCGAGCATTCTCGACCTGCTGAACCGGCTGCCGCACACCGCGGCGATCGTGCTGTCCGCGACCTACGAGGTGATCGCCTGGAACGACCTGGCCGCCGCCCTCCTGGAGGACTTCTCCCCGCTGCCCCGGCAGGAGCGCAACCTCGTGCGCCGTGCGTTCCTGGCACAGCCCGCGCGGCCTGCGCTGCTGTACGACCCGTTCGAGGCGGAGGAGTTCGCCCGCGCCGCGGCCCGGCGCCTGCGCGCCGCCGCCGCCCGCTACCCCGACGACCCCGAGGTGGCCACGCTGGTACGTGATCTCCTCACCGGCAGCGCGGAGTTCGCCCGGCTGTGGGACTCCCATGACGTCCGCGCCGAGCCCACCCTGCGCAAGACCGTGAACAACCCGCTGCTCGGCCCCATCACCGTCAACTGCGACCTCCTCGACATCACCGACCGCGACCAGCAGGTCGTGATCTACACGGCCGAGCCCGGCTCTCCCGCCGAGGAGGCGCTCCGGCTGCTGTCGGTGATCGGCACCCAGCGCATGGACGTGCCCGGCTGAGCGGGCGAGTGGCCGGCCGCGCCGAGGCGTTCGGCCCGGCCCTCGTGCGTGCCACGGGCGCCGCGCGGCTCACCCCCGCGCGGCGGTCACTCCCGTACACCGTCGCCCGCAGGCCCGTTACCCCGCAGGCCGGGCACCCCATACGCCCGTCACTCCCGCGCGCCGGCCTCCGGAACCCCCGTCGGGTCGCTCGGCGCCGGAGCGCCCTCCTCGCGCGCGGCCGGCCCCGGCTGATCGGCCGTCTGCCGGCGGTCCAGCACGTCCAGCGCGCGCCGGGCCAGCGGACGCGTCCGTACGATGCCCGCCAGGGTCGTCGAACCCCGGGTGATGTCCGCGAACGCGTTCCACGCCGGCCGCAGCCCCGTGATCGCCGCGTGCAGCACGCCCGGCCTGCGCTCGAAGATCCCCAGCATCCGCCGCCCGACACCCATCTCCACGCCGAGGCCCGCCTTGATGGCGAAGGCGTAGTTCAGCGCCTGGCGGCGGGCGTCCACGGCGTCGTGTGCCTCGGAGATCCGTACCGCCCACTCCCCCGCGAGCCGCCCGGACCGCAGCGCGAAGGAGATGCCCTCCCTCGTCCACGGCTCCAGCAGCCCGGCCGCGTCGCCGCAGACCAGCACCCGGCCCCGGGACAACGGCGAGTCCTCGCTGCGGCAGCGGGTGAGATGGCCGGAGGAGACCGACGGTTCGAACCCGGCGAGCCCCAGCCGGGCGATGAAGTCCTCCAGATAGCGCTTGGTGGCGGCCCCCTCGCCGCGCGCCGAGATCACCCCCACGGTGAGGGTGTCGCCCTTGGGGAAGACCCAGCCGTAACTCCCGGGCAGCGGGCCCCAGTCGATGAGCACCCGGCCCGCCCAGTCCTCCGCGACCGTGGGCGGCACCGGGATCTCCGCCTCCAGGCCCAGGTCGACCTGGTCCATCTTCACGCCCACGTGGGCGCCTATCCGGCTGGCGCTGCCGTCGGCGCCGACCACGGTGCGCGCCAGCACCGTCTCACCGTCCGCCAGGACGACCGCGACCGTACGGCGGTCGGGCACGGCCGGGCCGTGCTGCTCGACGCGCGAGACGGTCACGCCGGTCCGCAGGACCGCCCCGGCCTTCTGGGCGTGCTCCACCAGACCCGCGTCGAACTCCGGGCGGTTGATGAGCCCGAAGAGCATGCGCTTGGAGCGGCGGGTGCGGGTCAGCTTCCCGTTCAGGGAAAACGTCACTGCGTGCACGCGCTCCTTGAACGGCAGCTCGAAGCCGGGCGGCAGCGAGTCCCGCGAGGGCCCGATGATCCCGCCCCCGCAGGTCTTGTAGCGCGGCAACTCGGCCTTCTCCAACAGCAGCACCCGACGGCCGGCGACCGCCGCCGCGTACGCCGCGGAGGCTCCCGCCGGTCCTGCGCCGACCACGACGACATCCCACACCGGCTCGTCGTGCACGCTTCCGGCGTCTGCGTTCTCGCTGCTCACGATGTGCTTCTGCTCCTGATCCGACCGGTGGCCCCTGCTGTCGAACGGCATCCTACGGCGCTGGCGCGCCCGGCCCGTTGTGGGAGGATCGACAAGTCCCCCCGACGTCGCCGACACGGCCCTACATCCATTCGTCCTTCACAACGATGTACCCACCAGGAGCGTGCCCATGACCGCGAATCCGATTGCCGGGACCGTGGCGTCCCTCATGCCCCGTGCCCGTACGGAGCTCGCGGAGCTGGTGGCCTTCCGCTCGGTGGCGGACCCCGCGGTCTTCCCGAAGAGCGAGTGCGAGGGCGCCGCGGCATGGGTGGCCGGCGCGCTGCGGGGCGAGGGGTTCCAGGATGTCGCGGTCCTCGAAACTCCCGACGGGACCCAGTCCGTGTACGGTCTGCTCCCCGGCCCCGAGGACGCGCCGACGGTGCTGCTCTACGCGCACTACGACGTCCAGCCGCTGGGCGACGAGGACGCCTGGCTGACCCCGCCGTTCGAGCTGACCAAGCGCGCCGGACGCTGGTACGGGCGCGGCGCCGCCGACTGCAAGGGCGGCGTGCTGATGCATCTGCTCGCCCTGCGCGCGCTGAAGGCCAACGGCGGCGTGCCGGTGAACGTCAAGGTGATCGTGGAAGGTTCGGAGGAACAGGGCACCGGCGGTCTGGAGCGGTACTCCGAGGAGCACCCCGAGCTGCTGGCCGCCGACGCGATCGTCATCGGTGACGCCGGGAACTTCCGGGTCGGACTGCCCACGGTCACCGCCACGCTGCGCGGCATGACACTGGTGCGCGTACGGATCGACACGCTCGAAGGCAACCTGCACTCGGGACAGTTCGGCGGCGCGGCGCCCGACGCGCTCGCCGCGCTCGTCCGGGTCCTGGACTCGCTGCGCGCCGAGGACGGGTCCACCACGGTGGACGGCCTGGCCGCCGACGCGGTCTGGGAGGGGCTGGAGTACCCGGAGGCCGACTTCCGTAAGGACGCCAAGGTCCTCGACGGTGTCGCTCTGATCGGGCACGGCTCGGTCGCCGACCGGATCTGGGCGCGGCCCGCCGTGACCGTCCTCGGCATCGACTGCCCGCCGGTCGTCGGTGCCACGCCGTCCGTCCAGGCCCACGCGCGGGCCACGGTCAGCCTGCGGGTACCGCCGGGGCAGGACGCCGTGGCGGCCACCGAGCTGCTGACGGCGCACCTGGAGGCCCGTACGCCCTGGGGCGCGCGGGTCTCGGTGGAACAGGTCGGCCAGGGGCAGGCGTTCCGCGCGGACACCTCCTCCCCGGCGTACGCGGCGATGGCCGACGCCCTGCGGATCGCGTACCCGGGTCAGGACATGCAGATCGCGGGCCAGGGCGGGTCCATCCCGCTCTGCAACACCCTCGCCGGGCTCTACCCGGAGGCGGAGATCCTGCTGATCGGGCTGAGCGAGCCGGAGGCCCAGATCCACGCGGTGAACGAGAGCGTCTCCCCCGAGGAGCTGGAGCGCCTCTCCGTGGCCGAGGCGCACTTCCTGGTCAACTACGCCGCCTCCCGGCGCGCCTGAGCGACACCGGGGCTCACGCGACGCGGCGGGCGCGGGGCCGCGGAGTCTCAGCCGACCGGGGCCCCGTCCTCCAGGTTGAGCACCGTCCCGCGCTCCCGCGCGCGCAGCGCCCAACGCAGCCGCGCGCGGCGAACGGGCGGGAGCAGCCGCGCCGCCTCCTCCTCGTCGACGAAGCGCCAGGCCCGTAGCTCGGGGCCGGGCAGCAGCAGCCGTCCGGCCTCCTCGGCGGGCAGCCTGCCACCGTCGAAGAGCAGCCGCAGCCCTCCGTACCCCGGGGGGCGCGGCGGCTCCCAGTCGACCACCAACAGCTTGGGCACCTCGGTGAGTTCGATGCCTATCTCCTCGGCGACCTCCCGTATCCCGGCGCGGGCGGGCGCCTCGCCGCGCTCGACCACGCCGCCGGGGAACTCCCAGCCCGGCTTGTACGTGGGGTCGACGAGCAGCACCCGGTCCAGCTCGTCGAAGAGGAGCACCCCGGCCGCGACGGTCTCCGCGGTCGGTTCGGGGGTCTGGACGATCTCGCAGACTCCCGCCGCACCGTCGCGTACCGCCTCGGCCAGTGCCTCGGCCGTCTCCCGCGCCGTCAGCGCGGTGTTGTCGATGACGTGGGCGTCGCCGGTCAGCCAGCCCAGCGCCATCCGGTAGGGCTCGATGTGCTCGTAGGCCCAGCGTCGGTCGCGCTCGTTCGCCTCGGGATCGCCCGACGGGTCCTCGCGCGCCGCGATACGTCCGCGCAGTATCGTTTCGTCCGTGGCCAGCAGGACGTGCCGTACGGGAATGCGGCGCGCGGCCAGGCCGCCGAAGATCTCGTCCCGGTACTCCTGGCGCAGCAGGGTCATGGGGACGACGAGCGCCCCGCCCACCTCGGCCAGGAGAGCCGCCGCCGTGTCGACCACCAGTCGCCGCCAGATCGGCAGGTCCTGGACGTCACTCACCTCCGCGAGCTTCTTCTGCGGCAGCAGCCGCTCCAGTTCCCCGCCGATCAACTCGGGGTCGTAGAGCGTACAGTTCGGGATCAGGTCGATCAGTTCGCGTGCGGTACTGGTCTTGCCCGCTCCGAACGCACCGTTGATCCAAACGATCACGGTTCCCCCTCTTCCGTAGGGCCTGGGCGTGTCGCGAAAGCCCCCAGTGGACTGCCCGCAACACCCTGCCACGGAAACCCCGTGCGGGATCAGGGCGCCGCACCGGCCAACCGGCCGTGACCGAGCCGTGTCCTGATCGACACCGCGCCCGGGCCGGCGCCGGTGTCCGCGTGGGGCCCGGGCGCGCGGACACAGGCACCGGTGTCCGCGTGGGGGCGCCGGGCCGTAACGCCGTAACACAAACCCCTGGCGCGTCGTTGGAACCCTCGATGGCGCTGGACGAGTCATTCCGGAGTCCCGTCTGCGGGGAGGTGCCATGCACGCACATCCGCGGCGATGTCGGCGATGTCGGGGGAACCGACGCTCCCGCGTCGCTTCCCTCCTGCGCCTTGCGGCTGCGCTCGGCATCCGAAGGACCGTTCAATGCGCCGAGACGGAGCGGGTGCGGCGAGTGCGGTGCACCTGGCACCTCCGCGCCCGCCCCAAGGGGCGGACGACGCCACTTCCGAATGACTCGTCCAGGGTCTTTCGTTTGGGTCTGGCTGGATCAGGGAGCGGGCTCTGGTGCCGTGGATCGCAAGGCGGAGGAGAGAGGCGACGCGGGAGCGGATGGGGTCTCCCCTGGTCGAGCGAAGCCGAGACCTTGGGGATGACTGACGACAACGCCGCGAGGCGCGGTGCCAGGGCGTGCGAGCCCAGCCGGACCCACACGAGAGGCCCTAGGGGGTACGTGATGCGCCGTACGGTGCTGGAGAGGTTTCCCGCGGGCGGGCCGCGCGGGAGTTGGCCCGCGGAGGAGTTCGCGCGTGCGCGGCGGGACGAGGGGACGCCTGCCGAGGTGGTGATGGATCTCGACTCCGACGTCTTCCTGGTCGTCGTGCCGCAGCAGCAGACGGCCGACCCCGCCTCCTGAGACCCCCGGTGCCCCCGGCACCGCGAACCCTACGACATGGAGAGCCCGAGATGCCCAGAACACCGGCCGTGCTGGCCGACGCCCTGACCCTCGCCCTGTCCCTGGCCCTGGCGGCGGTCTCCGTACCGCTGACCGCCACTCCGGCGGCGGCGGACAGCAGCGCCTGCACCCATCACTTCTCGGGGCCGCAGATCTGCGTCCGGCTGGAGGGGCGCGGCGCCAGGAACTCCGTCACCGGGATCTGGACCAACCCGCCGGACGGTCTCGCCGCGCGGGAGGTGTCGCTGCTGCGCGACGGGCGGCTCGTGGACACGGCCATGGCCACCCGGTCGGGCAAGGCGCTGACGCACACCTGGCCGGCCGGGGACACCGGCAGCGGTACGGAGTTGTGCGTACGGTTCCGGGGCAGCCGGCGGGTGGCCTGCCAGACCACCCGCTGACCGGCGCGCCTTCGGTTCGTCGCCGGCCGTGCCGGACGCCGGCCCGCGCCGTCAGCCGCCCACCGGCGCCGCCGTGCCGTCGCGCTGCCCGAGCAGGGCGGCCGCCGCCGCGCCGACCAGGCCGGCGTCCCTCCCGGTCAGCGCCGGGGCCACCGTCAGCCGCCGGACGAACGAGAGCGTCGCGTACTCGCGCAGTGAGCGGCGCAGCGGGGCGAACAGGACCTCGCCCGCGCCCGCGACGCCGCCGCCGACGACCGCGATCCGGATCTCGGTGAGCGCGGCGGTGGCGGCGATACCGGCGGCCAGCGCGCGGGCGGCGCGTTCGAAGGAGGCGATGGCGACCGGGTGGCCGGCCCGCGCGGCGGCGGCCACGGCGGCGGCCGAGCGGTCGCCGTCGGGTCCGGGCAGCCAGCCGCCCTCCAGCGCCCTGCGGGCGATGTTGGGGCCGCTGGCGATCCGCTCCACGCAGCCGCGCGCGCCGCACGGGCAGAGGTCACCGTCCAGATCCACGCTGATGTGGCCGATGTGGCCCGCGTTGCCGGTGGGGCCGGGGTGGAGCTTTCCGCCCAGCACCAGCCCGCCGCCGACCCCGGTGGAGACCACCATGCACAGCGCGTCGTCGTACCCACGGGCGGCGCCCTGCCAGTGTTCCGCCGCGGTCATCGCGACACCGTCCCCGACCAGCTTCACCGGCAGCCCGCCGGTGGCCGCCCGCACCCGCTCGACCAGCGGGAACCCGCGCCAGCCCGCCACGTTGACCGGGCTGACCGTACCGGCGGAGGCGTCCACGGGGCCGGCGCTGCCGATGCCCACCGCGGTGGCCGTCGGCCAGAGCGGCGAGGCCGCCACCTCGGCCAGGACCTCCTCGACGGCGCGCATCACCGTCTCGCCGTCCTCGCGTGCCGGGGTCGGGCGCTGGGCCCGTACGAGGATTCTGCCGCTGCCGTCCACCAACGCCCCGGCGATCTTGGTGCCGCCGATGTCGAGTGCGGCGACGGAGTCGGTATGCATCGGTGTGGAATCTCCTGGAGATGAGGCGTCCTGGTGGGGACGGCGCGGAGCGGATACGGGTTCGCGGCTTCGACGAACAGTCTCCATTCCCCTGACAACGTTGTCCAGGGCCTATGCTCGTCCGCACGGCCCGGGCGGCGCACGCCGGCGATCCGGGTCGGCCCGCCGACCGTACGACGACAGGACAGCGCACTGTGGCCGATACCGCCCGCCGCACAGAACCCCGCTACGGCAACCGGCCCACGATGAAGGACGTGGCCGCACGGGCCGGGGTCGGGCTCAAGACGGTCTCCCGCGTGGTCAACAGCGAACCCGGGGTCACGGCGGACACCGAGCGGCGGGTGCAGGAGGCCATCGACGCGCTGGGGTTCCGCCGCAACGATTCGGCACGGGTGCTGCGCAAGGGCCGTACGGCGAGTATCGGGCTGGTCCTGGAGGATCTGGCGGACCCGTTCTACGGTCCGCTGAACCGCGCCGTCGAGGAGGTGGCCCGCGCCCATGGCGCGCTGCTCATCAACGGCTCCAGCGCCGAGGACCCGGACCGTGAGCAGGAGCTGGTGCTGGCGCTCTGCGCGCGCCGGGTGGACGGGCTGATCGTGATCCCGGCGGGGCACGACCACCGCTATCTGGAGCCGGAGATAAAGGCCGGGGTGGCGACCGTCTTCGTGGACCGGCCGGCCGGCCGGATCGACGCGGACGCGGTGCTCTCCGACAGCTTCGGCGGTGCCCGTTCGGGCACCGCCCACCTCATCGCGCACGGCCATCGCCGGATCGGTTTCATCGGTGACCAGCCCGGGATCCACACGGCGGGCGAGCGGCTGCGCGGCTACCGCACCGCCATGGCGGACGCCGGGCTGGCGATCCACGACGGCTGGGTCTCGCTCGGCACGACGGCGCCGCGCCGGGTCCAGGAAGCCGTCGTGGCGATGCTCGGCGCCCCCGAGCCGGTCACGGCGATCTTCACCGGCAACAACCGCGTCACGGTGACGGTGGTACGGGTCCTGGCGGCCCATCACCGGCCTGTCGCGCTTGTCGGCTTCGACGACATCGAACTGGCCGATCTGCTGGCCCCCGGGCTCACGGTCGTCGCGCAGGACGCGGCGACCCTGGGCCGTACGGCCGCGGAGCGGCTCTTCCACCGGCTGGACGGCGCCGCCGACACGCCGACCCAGGTGGTGCTGTCGACGAGGCTGATCGCCCGGGGCTCCGGGGAGATCCCGCCGCCGGCGGACGGCTGATCCGACACGGGGTCAGGCCCTGTCCCGCGGGAGCGTGAAGCCCTCCAGGTCGGCGCGGGTCAGACCGGTGAGCCGGGTGACCTCGTCGTGGTCGAGGGCGCCGCAGTCGAGTCCGCGCAGCAGATGGCCGCTGAGTGCCTTGGCGGTGGCGGGCTCGTCCAGGACGGCGCCGCCCGCCCTGGCGACATAGGCGGAGAGCCGGGCGGCGGCGGGCTCAAGTCCCTCGCGGTAGAAGGCGTACACGGCGGCGTAGCGGGTCGGCAGATGGCCCGGGTGCATGTCCCAGCCCTGGTAGTAGGCGCGGGCCAGGGCCCGCCGTGTGAGGCCGTAGTGCAGCTTCCACGCCTCGTGCACCTGGGCGGTCGGGCCGACCGGGAGGACGTTGGTGGAGCCGTCGCTGACCCGGACCCCGGTACCGGCGGCGGCTACCTGCATGACGGCCTTGGCGTGGTCGGCCGCCGGGTGGTCGCTCGCCTGGTGGGCGGCGCTGACGCCGACGCAGGCGCTGTAGTCGAAGGTGCCGTAGTGCAGCCCGGTGGCCCGGCCGCCCGCCGCGTCGATCATGCGTGCCACGGTGGCGGTGCCGTCGGCGGCCAGGATGGCCTGGCTGGTCTCGATCTGGATCTCGAAGCCGATCCGGCCGGGCCGCAGACCGGTGGCCGTCTCGAACTCCCCGGCCAGCCGGGCCATCGCGTCGACCTGCTCGGCGTAGGTCACCTTGGGCAGCGTCAGGACCAGCCCGTCGGGGAGGCCGCCGGCCGCCATGAGGCCGCTGAGGAAGATGTCGAGGGTGCGGATGGAGCGCTCGCGTACGGCCGCCTCCAGGCACTTCACGCGGATGCCCGTGTACGGGGCCGCCGTGCCGGTGGCGTACGCCTCGTGGACGAGCCGGGCGGCGCGGGCGGCGGCCTCGTCCTCCTCTTCGTCCGGGCGGGGGCCGTAGCCGTCCTCGAAGTCGATCCGCAGGTCCTCGACGGGTTCGCGCGCCAGCTTGTCCCGTACGCGCTCGTACACCGGCCCGGCCAGCGTGTCGGAGAGGCCGAGGACACGGGCCAGCGAGGCGGCGTCGGGGGCGTGTTCGTCGAGCGCGGCGAGCGCCTGGTCGCCCCAGGAGCGGACGGTGCCGGCGGTGAAGGCGTCGGCGGGTACGTAGACGGTGTGGACGGGCTGGCGGGTGCCGGGGTCGCCCGGGTAGCGGCGGGCCAGCTCGGCGTCGACACCCGCGAGGGAGGCGCCGACGGCCTCGGTGACCGCCGCCGGGAGGCTTGTGGCGATCTTTTCGTGCTGGCCCATTCCCGCACCCTTCTTCTTCCGTCCTGCGGAATCAACAATCCGCTGCCGGAAGTTAAGCCGCAGGCCCTGGCCGCGTCAATGGCGACCCGGAGTCACCGCCCGGGAAACGGCGCGGGGCCGCGCGGTGGAGTCCACCGCGCGGCCCCGGGGCGTACCGGAAGAGCCTGGTTCAGCCCTTGCGGGCCTTGATCTCCTCGGTGAGCTGGGGGACGACCTCGAAGAGGTCACCGACCACGCCGTAGTCCACCAGGTCGAAGATCGGCGCCTCGGCGTCCTTGTTGACGGCCACGATGGTCTTGGACGTCTGCATGCCGGCCCGGTGCTGGATCGCGCCGGAGATGCCGGAGGCGATGTAGAGCTGGGGCGAGACCGACTTGCCGGTCTGGCCGACCTGGTTGGAGTGCGGGTACCAGCCCGCGTCCACGGCGGCGCGCGAGGCGCCGACGGCCGCGCCGAGCGAGTCGGCGAGCGCTTCGATGACCGTGAAGTTCTCCGCGCCGTTGACGCCCCGGCCGCCGGAGACCACGATCGCGGCCTCGGTCAGCTCGGGACGGCCCGTGGACTCGCGCGGGGTACGGGAGACGACCTTCGTACCGGTCGCGGTGGCGCCGAAGCTCACGGCGAGCGGTTCGACGGCGCCCGCGGCCGGGGCGGCCTCGACCGGGGCCGAGTTGGGCTTCACGGTGATGACCGGGGTGCCCCGGGAGACCCGGGACTTCGTGGAGTACGCGGCGGCGAACACCGACTGCGTGGCGACCGGGCCGTTGTCTCCGGCGGCCAGGTCGACGGCGTCGGTGATGATGCCGGAGCCGATACGGACGGCGAGGCGGGCGGCGATCTCCTTGGCCTCGGCGGAGGACGGGAAGAGCACGGCGGCCGGCGAGACGGCGTCGTACGCGGCCTGCACCGCGTCGACCTTCGGTACGACGAGGTAGTCGCTGAACTCGGGGGCGTCGGCGGTGAGGACCTTCACCGCGCCGTGCTCGGCGAGCGCGGGCGCGGTGGCCTCGGCACCGGCGCCGAGCGCGACGGCGACGGGCTCGCCGATCCGGCGGGCGAGGGTCAGCAGCTCCAGGGTGGGCTTGCGGACGGCGCCGTCCAGGTGGTCGACATAGACGAGAACTTCAGCCATGGGATTGCACTCCTGCGGATGCGAGGGGTCGTGAGGATCTGGTGCCGGCGGGGCACCGGAGGCGGTGGCAGGCGGGGCTCAGATGAACTTCTGCTCCGCGAGGAAGGCCGCGAGCTGCTTGCCGCCCTCACCCTCGTCCTTGACGATCGTGCCCGCCGTACGGGCCGGGCGCTCGTCCGCCGAGTCGACCGCGGTCCAGGCGCCTTCGAGGCCGACCTCGTCGGCGTCGATCTCCAGATCCTCCAGGTCCCAGGATTCGACCGGCTTCTTCTTGGCGGCCATGATGCCCTTGAAGGAGGGGTAACGCGCCTCGCCCGACTGGTCCGTCACCGAGACGACGGCCGGCAGGGACGCCTCAAGGAGCTCGCTCGCGGTGTCGCCGTCACGGCGGCCCTTGACCGTGCCGCCCTCGACCGAGACCTCGGAGAGCAGGGTGACCTGCGGGACGCCGAGCCGCTCGGACAGGAGCGCGGGCAGTACGCCCATCGTGCCGTCGGTGGAGGCCATACCGCAGACGACCAGGTCGTAGCCGGCCTTCTCGACGGCCTTGGCGAGCACCAGGGACGTGCCGAGCGCGTCGGTGCCGTGCAGGTCGTCGTCCTCGACATGGACGGCCTTGTCGGCGCCCATGGAGAGCGCCTTGCGCAACGCGTCCTTGGCGTCCTCGGGGCCGATGGTCAGTACGGTGATCTCCGCGTCGCCGTCCCCGTCGTACTCCCCGGCGATCTGGAGAGCCTGCTCGACCGCGTACTCGTCCAGCTCCGACAGCAGACCGTCCACATCGTCCCGGTCGACTGTCAGGTCATCGGCGAAGTGCCGGTCGCCGGTGGCGTCGGGCACGTACTTCACACAGACAACGATCCTCAGGCTCACGCCGGCTCTCCTACCGCATCGTCATTTCTGGCTGCCTTGTTGCACGCAGCATAGGCGCCCTGCCGGGCTGTTTCCGGTCGGGAGGACCGGAGCCCCGCAGTTGATATTACTCGTCAGTACAACCAGAGCGTGCCCGCTGAGCAAGCGCTTGGAACTGTGACGTTGCCAACGTACGGCAGGGGCCCGGCCAGGGAACTCTCAGTCGCGCAGCGCGTTGAAGCGACCCTGGTGGTAGAGGAGCGGCCGGCCCGCGCCCGAGGGGTCGCCGACGACGGCCTCGGCGACGATCAGCCGGTGGTCGGCGGCGGGGACCCGGGCGACGACCCGGCAGACCAGCCAGGCCAGTACGCCGTCGAGCAGCGGCACGCCCTCGGGGCCGGTCCGCCAGGCGGTGGGGGGAGCGAAACGGTCGGCGCCGCTGCGCGCGAACGTCGCGGCCAGCTCGGCCTGGTGCTCCCCGAGTATGTGGACGCCGACATGCTCGGCCTCGGCGACGACCGGCCAGCTCGACGAGGAGACACCGACACCGAAGGAGACCAACGGCGGTTCGGCGGCGACGGAGTTGAGCGAGGTGGCGGTGAAGCCGACGGGGCGTTCTCCGGACGCGGTGATGACCGCGACACCCGCGGCGTGCTGCCGGAAGACGGAGCGGAGCAGATCGGGAGAGGCGAGCCGGTGCGTGCCGAGTTCGGGGGTGGCCGTCATGGCGAGGTCCTTCTGCGAGGGGTGACGAACGGGTCCGTGGCTGCTCAGAGAGCCGGACAGCGCGCGCTCGCGTTGCGGGCCAGGTCGACGTGGGCCCGCCCGTGGAGAAGGAGTTCCTGGGGCACTTCGTCAGGGTGACGAGGGGCGGTACGCACCGTCAAGTGCGCGGGTCACGGCACCGCGAGCCGCGCCCGGTCATACGGCCGCGCCCAGCGCGGCGATCACGTCCACCTTGCGGGGCTGCCCGGCGGCCCTGCGGACGACCCGGCCGCCGGCGTCCAGGACGAGCACGGTCGGGGTCGTGACGATGCCCAGTTCCCGTACGAGCGCGAGCCGTTCCTCGGCGTCCACCTCCACGTGCGCGACGCCGTCGACCATCGCCGCCACCTCGGCGAGCGTGCGCCGGGTCGCGCGACAGGGCCGGCAGAACGCGCTGGAGAACTGGACGAGCGTGGCCCGCTCCCCCAGCCCGGCCCCCAACTCGGCCGCGCCGAGCCGCCGGTCACCGTCGTCCGCCGGCCCGAGCCGCCGGCCGTCCTCGCCCGTCGGCATCCGGCCCTCCCTCTCGTCCGTCCGCACCTTCGGCCTCCTGTCACGGCGGCGACGGCGCGCCCCATCGGCCGCCGTCACCACCTCACCGCCGGAATCAGCGTCCGCGCGACGGGGAAATATTCCGCGGCCGGGGCCCGTTGCCGGGCGCCCTCGCCCGTTCTCCCTGGCCGGACCGGCAACCGGGCGTTTACGGTAGGGGCGGCGGGCGACGTGACGAGAATCTCGCCCCACGCGAACACCAGGACTGGCCACCGGGCGTTTGATACGGCAACATCGGCGCAATGCCGAAAACCTACGGCTGCGTAACTTCCGCCGGGAGAACCCTCCCCGGAACAGAAGGGTCCTCCCCAGATGGCAGAGCTCGTCTATCGGCCGGTCATCGGCGCCGCCCGCACGATGTTCAAGGCGCTGGACCTGAAGATCGACACGCAGGGCTCCGAGCACATCCCGCACACCGGTGGCGCCGTGCTCGTGAGCAACCACATCAGCTATCTGGACTTCATCTTCACGGGTCTCGCGGCACTCCCCCAGAAGCGGCTGGTGCGCTTCATGGCCAAGGACGCGGTGTTCAAGCACAAGGTCTCGGGCCCGCTGATGCGCGGGATGAAGCACATCCCGGTGGACCGCAAGCAGGGCGAGCAGGCGTACGCGCACGCCCTCGACTCGCTGCGCGCCGGTGAGATCATCGGGATCTTCCCCGAGGCGACGATCTCCCAGTCCTTCACGCTCAAGAGCTTCAAGTCGGGCGCGGCCCGGCTGGCGCAGGAGGCGGGCGTACCGCTGATCCCGATGGCGCTGTGGGGGACGCAGCGGGTGTGGACCAAGGGCCGGCCGCGCAATTTCAAGCGCAGCCACATCCCGGTGACGATCCGGGTCGGCGAGCAGATCGAGGCGGCGACGGACCAGTACGCGGGCGCGATCACGCGGCGGCTGCGCGACCGGGTGCAGGAGCTGCTGGAGGCGGCGCAGCGGGCCTATCCCGTACGTCCCAAGGACGCGAGCGACACCTGGTGGGTACCGGCGCATCTGGGCGGTACGGCGCCCACCCCGGCCGAGGCGCGCGCGGCCGAGCTGAGCTGAGCCGAGCAGTAGCGAGGAAACGTCTCTGCTGGCGCCTCGGAGCAGGGGGCCGCACGTCGGCCCTGGCCCGGTCACCGTAGGGTGCGTACCGGCACGGCCGAGTGCAGTACATCGCAGAGGACTGGATAGTCCAGCTCACTGAACTCCGGCCGTACGGTCCAGACCAGCCGTCCCTCGTCCGGGGAGAAGTGGGCGTCGACGCCCGGCTTGTTGCCGCGCGGGTAGGGCGGCGAGGATGGACCCGGCCCGCAGCGGCGCCGCCGGCAGGTGGCTCTTCGCGTAACAGAGGCCGGTGCGCAGCGCGAGGACGTCGGAGGCGCGCCAAGTGTCCCTCGGGGCGCGTCCGTATGACGAACCGGCCGCGCCCCTTCGTGGCGCTTACGCGGCCATCTCCTCCTTCAGCGCCTGCACGAACGCGTCGACGTCATCCTCGGTCGTGTCGAAGGAGCACATCCAGCGGACGTCCCCGGCCTTCTCGTCCCAGAAGTAGAAGCGGAACCGCTTCTGGAGGCGAACGCTCACGTCGTGCGGCAGCCGGGCGAAGACGGCGTTGGCCTGAACGGGGTGGAGGATCTCCACCCCGTCGACCGCGCGGACGCCGGCCGCGAGCCGCCGGGCCATGGCGTTGGCGTGCCGGGCGTTGCGCAGCCACAGGTCGCCGGCGAGCAGCGCCTCCAACTGCGCCGACACGAACCGCATCTTGGACGGGAGCTGCATCGAGAGCTTCCGCAGGTGCTTCATGGCCCGTACGGCGTCCGGGTTGATCACGACGACGGCCTCGCCGAAGAGCATGCCGTTCTTCGTGCCCCCGTAGGAGAGGACGTCCACGCCGACGGTGTTGGTGAAGGTCCGCATCGGGACGTCCAGCGACGCGGCGGCGTTGGCTATCCGGGCGCCGTCGAGGTGCACCTTCATGCCGAGCGTGTGGGCGTGCGCGCACAGGGCGCGGATCTCGTCGGGCGTGTAGACCGTGCCCAGTTCGGTGTTCTGGGTGATCGACACGGCCTGGGGCATGGCCCGGTGCTCGTCGTCCCAGCCGTACGCCTCCCGGTCGATCAGCTCGGGCGTGAGCTTGCCGTCGGGTGTGGGTACGGTGAGCAGTTTGAGCCCGGCCACGCGCTCGGGCGCGCCTCCCTCGTCCACGTTGATGTGCGCGGACTCGGCGCAGATCACGGCGCCCCAGCGGTCGGTGAGCGCCTGGAGCGCGACGACGTTGGCGCCGGTGCCGTTGAAGACGGGGAACGCCTCCGCCGTCGGGCCGAAGTGGCTGTGCATGATCCGCTGGAGATGGCCGGTGTACTCGTCCTCCCCGTAGGCGACCTGGTGGCCGCCGTTGGCCACGGCGAGGGCCGCCAGGATCTCGGGGTGGGCGCCCGCGTAGTTGTCGCTGGCGAAGCCGCGCACCTCGGGGTCGTGGTGGCGGCGCGCGTCCGTCGTACGGGACCTCACGGTCCTGGGGTCAGCCACAGGCGGTTTCCATTCACTTCCCGGGCGGGCCTGTCCCAGACCCCGGCGATGGCCTCGGCCAGTTCCGTGACGTCGGTGAAGCCCGCGAACTTCGCGTTCGGTCGCTCGGCGCGCATCGCGTCGTGGACCAGCGCCTTGATCACCAGGATGGCAGCCGCGGCCCGAGGGCCCTCCTCGCCCCCCGCCTTGCGGAAGGCGTCGCCGAGGGCGAGCGTCCAGGCCTCGGCAGCGGCCTTGGCGGCGGCGTACGCGGCGTTGCCCGCGGTGGGTTTCGTGGCGCCCGCGGCGCTGATCAGCAGATACCGGCCCCGGTCGCTGCGCAGGAGCCCGTCGTGGAAGGCCAGGGAGGTGTGCTGAACGGTACGGATGAGCAGCTTCTCCAGCAGCTCCCAGTCGGCCGGATCGGACTCGGCGAAGGTGGCGCTGCCGCGCCAGCCGCCGACGAGATGGACCAGCCCGTCGACCCGCCCGAACTCCTTCTCGGTCCTGGCCGCCCAGGCCCGGGTGGCGGCGAGGTCGAAGAGATCGACGGAGTCACCGGTGACCGTCGCCCCGCCGTGCGCGTACCGGGCGGCGTCGACCGCCTCGGCGAGGCGTTCCGGGTCCGCGTCCGCCGCCACGACGGTCGCGCCGGCCTCGGCGAGCCGGAGCACCGTGGCCCGCCCGGCGGGGCCGCCCGCGCCCGCCACGGCGACGACGGCACCGGCCAGGGCGCCGCCCCGGTCCGTGCGCGTGCCGGGGGCCGGCTCGGTGTTCGCTTCCTGGTCCGCCGTCATGGGCGCCGTCTCCTGCCTCGGGGCGCTCACGCCGCCGTCCGGTCGGTCGCCGCCGTCGCCGCGTTCGCGGCGGTTCCGGCGGGTTCGGGGGTCTCCCGTTCGGGGGTCTCCCGGGTGATGCCCCGGGTCGAGGCGATCACGTGCTTGAGCTTCTTGGCGAGCGCCTCGTAGAACATGCTGAGCGGAAACTCGTCGGGAAGCACGTCGTCCACGAGCTTCCTGGGCGGCTGGGAGAGGTCAAGGGCGTCGGGGCCCTTGGCCCAGCGGGATCCGGGGTGCGGGGCGAGATACGTCGAGACCAGCTCGTACGCCGCGAACCAGTGGACCAGTTTCGGCCGGTCGATCCCCGCCCGGTACAGCTCCTCGATCTCCGCGCAGAGCTGGTTGGTGACCTGGGGCGCGCGCTCCCAGTCGATGCGCAGGGTGTTGTCCGTCCAGCGCACCACGTCGTGCTGGTGGAGGTAGGCGAAGAGGAGCTGGCCGCCGAGGCCGTCGTAGTTGCGCTCGCGCGCGCCGGTGACGGGGAAGCGGAACATCCGGTCGAAGAGCACGGCGTACTGGACGTCGCGGCCCTGCGGGAAGCCGTCCGCCTCCAGCCGTACGGCCTCGCGGAAGGCGGTGAGGTCGCAGCGCAGCTCCTCCAGTCCGTACATCCAGAACGGCTGGCGCTGCTTGATCATGAAGGGGTCGAAGGGCAGGTCGCCGTGGCTGTGGGTGCGGTCGTGGACCATGTCCCACAGGACGAACGCGTGCTGGCAGCGGTCCTGGTCGGCGACGAGCGCGCGGATGTCGTCGGGCAGGTCGACCCCGAGGGTGGCGACGGCCGCGTCGATGACCCGGCGGAAGCGGGCGGCCTCACGGTCGCAGAAGATCCCGCCCCAGGTGAACCGCTCGGGCGCCTCGCGCACGGCGATGGTCTCGGGGAAGAACACCGCGGAGTTGGTGTCGTACCCGGCGGTGAAGTCCTCGAAGGTGATGCCGCAGAAGAGCGGGTTGTCGTAGCGCGTGCGCTCCAGTTCGGCCAGCCACTCGGGCCAGACCATGCGGACCACGACGGCTTCGAGGTTGCGGTCCGGGTTGCCGTTCTGCGTGTACATGGGGAAGACGGCGAGATGCTGGCGGCCGTCCGTACGGTCGGCGGCGGGCCCGAAGGCGAGCAGCGAGTCCAGGAAGTCCGGGACCGCGAAGCCGTCGTCCGCCCATTTACGCAGGTCGGAGCGGAGCGCCGCATGGTAGGCGGCGTCGTGCGGGAGCAGCGGGGAGAGCTGCTCGACCGCCGCGATCACCCGGTCGAGTGCCGCGTCGGCGCGGGCGCGTTCCGGGGCGCCGTCGGCGTCGAAGTCGATCGAGCCGTCCGCGGACTGCCAGGGGCGGATCTCCTCGACAGCACTCTTGAGTTGAGGCCACGCCGGGTGCGCGATCACACGGTCGGCGTCATTTATGCCGGGCTCAGGGGTGTCCTGCACAAGAATTTCCGTCATGTCACTTCCTCCGCAGAATATCTTGGCGTCAAGACAGTCAAGGAACTGTATAGGTGTCCTGATCTCCACCACAAGCGAAGATCAAACAAATCGTCCTGCCGAAACCCCCTGGACACCGCTGATTTTCCTGCGGTTCCAGGGTTTGACGCCTCGATTCAGCGTAGCCCGGGAAACTTCACCCGGCATGGGGACGGCGGGGGAAGCCAGGGCCGCCCATCGCCTCTAGGCTGCGCGCGGGAGCCGCTGTCGACGAAAGTGAGACTGTCTTGACTTTCCAGATCATCGGTCATCGTGGAGTGATGGGTGTCGAGCCGGAGAACACCCTGCGCTCGTTCACGCACGCGGAGCGTGCCGGTATGGACGCCATCGAGCTGGATCTGCATCTGAGCAAGGACGGCGCCCTCGTCGTCATGCACGACACCGAGGTGGACCGTACGACCGACGGAACGGGCGCGATCGCCGAGCGGACACTCGCGGAGCTGCGGGAGCTGGACGCGGGCGACGGCGAGCGCGTCCCGGTCTTCGAGGAGGTCCTGGACGCCGTCCGGTCGCCGCTCCAGGCCGAGATCAAGGACGTGGCGGCGGCCCGCGCGCTGGCCCGGGTGATGCGGGAGCGCGGCCTCGTCGAGCGCGTCGAGGTGTCGTCGTTCCACGACGAGGCGGTCGCCGAGATCGCCGCGCTGGTGCCGGGCGTACGGACGGTGCTGATCGCCGGCCGCTGGGGCGAGGACGTGGTGGACCGGGCGACGGCGGTGGGCGCCGCCTCGCTCGCCCTGAATCTGCGCAGGCTGACCCTGGAGGTCGTGGAGCGCGCGCACGGGCGAGGTCTCGGGGTGATCGGCTGGGTGGTGAACACGCAGGAGCAGCTACGGCTCGCACGCGCCTTCGAGCTGAACGCGGTGACCACCGACCTCCCGGAGATCCGGCGCACCGGCCGCTTCACCGCCTGAGCACGGCGCCCGGGTACGCCCCCGCGGGGCCGGGCCGGATCCACGGCCCGGTCACCGCTACGGCCCGGTCACCGGCTTGACCAGCAGCTCGAACTCCAGGTCGGCCCGGAGCGGGATACCGAAGCGCTCGTCGCCGTACGGGAAGGGGAACAGCTTTCCCGTACGGCGGTAGCCGCGCCGCTCGTACCAGGCGATCAGGTCCTCGCGCTGCCGGATCACCGTCATATGCATCTCCTGAACGCCCCAGCTCTCGCGAGCCGTGCGCTCCGCCTGCGCGATGATCAGCCGGCCGAGTCCGCCGCCCTGCGCGCCGGGCGCCACGGCGAACATGCCGAAGTAGGCGGCGTCCCCGCGGTGTTCGAGCTGACAGCAGGCGATCAGCGCGCCGTCCCGTTCGACGGCCAGCAGCCGGCTGCCGGGCGCCTCGATCACCGCGAGCACCCCTTCCCGGTCGGTCCGCTGCCCCTCCAGAAGCTCCGCCTCGGTGGTCCAGCCCGTACGGCTGCTGTCGCCCCGGTAGGCCGACTCGATCAGCGCGACCAGGGCCTCGGCGTCGGCAGCCGTGGCATCGCGGTAGGTGAGCGCCCCGACGGGGCCCGGGACGGTGTCCATGGTGTGCGGTCTCCTCGCGGACGGCCGGCGAGCCGGTGGGCCGGTGGTGGGGCAGCAGCAGCCTAACGCGGGTACGGATGGGCACAACGGGGTGCGAGGGGGCGGCGGTACGTGGCCGGTACGGACGTACCGGCCCGCCCGGTCTCCCCGGCGGGCCCGCGACACCGATGGGAGTGTGCAACGACTGTGACACGCGAGACATCCGACACCCGACGGGCTCTGGTCGTCAGGGGCGGCTGGGAGGGACACCGCCCCGTGGAGATCACGGAGCTGTTCCTGCCCTTCCTGCGCGCCCACGGCTACGACGTACGGATCTCCGGCACCCTGGACGTCTACGCCGACGCCGAACTGCTCGCCGCCACCGATCTGGTCGTCCAGTGCTGGACGATGGGCGAGATCACCGGGGAGCAGAGCGCGGGGCTCGCCGCCGCCGTACGCGCCGGGACCGGACTGGCCGGCTGGCACGGCGGGATCGTCGACTCCTTCCGCGGGGACCTCGGCTACCAGCTTCTGACCGGCGGTCAGTTCCTGATGCACCCGGCCGGCTTCTCCGACCACGAGGTCACCCCGGTCGAGGAGCGCGCGGACCACCCCGTCATGGCGGGCCTCGGCGCCTTCCAGGTGCATACGGAGAAGTACTGGGTGGCCACCGATCCGCTCGTCGACGTGCTCGCCACGGTCGGGTTCGCGGCGGACGAGGACCGCGCGCGGCCGGTCACCATGCCCGCTGTGTGGACCAGGAACTGGGGCTCGGGACGGGTCTTCGTCTCGGCCGTCGGCCACAAGCCGGACGACTTCGACGTACCCGAGGTACGGACACTCACCGAGAGGGGACTGCTGTGGGCGAGCCGCTGAGGATCGGCATGGTGGGCGCGGGCACGATCAGCGGCGCCTATCTGGACACCCTGGAGCGACTGGCGAACGTGACGCTCACCGCCGTCACCGATCTCGACCCGGACCGCGCCGCGGCCGTCGCGGCCCGGGTGCCCGGAGCGACCGTCGCCCGCTCCGCCGCCGAGCTGGCGGCCAGGGACGACGTCGACGCCGTCCTCAATCTGACGATCCCGGCGGCCCACGCGGACGTCGCCCTGACGGCGCTCGCCGCGGGCAAGCACGTCTACGGGGAGAAACCGTTCGCCACCACCCGGGAGGAGGCCGACGCGCTGCTGGCCGCCGCCGCGGACGCGGGCGGCCCGCGGCTCGGCTGCGCCCCCGACACCGTCCTGGGCACGGGGGTCCAGACGGCGCGCAAGGCGGTCGACGACGGACTGATCGGCGTCCCGGTCGCCGCGACGGCCTTCATGACCACGGCGGGACACGAACGCTGGCACCCGGCGCCCGAGTTCTACTACCGGCCCGGCGGCGGACCGCTGCTCGACATGGGCCCGTACTACCTCTCCGCGCTCGTCCATCTCCTCGGCCCGGTCGTCAAGGTGACCGGCGCCGCCTCCCGGCCCCGCGCCGAGCGGGAGATCGGCGGCGGGCCACGGGCGGGCGAGCGGTTCGGCGTCGAGGTGGACACCCATGTCAGCGGGGTGCTCCGGCACGCGAACGGCGCGCTCACCACGCTGGTGATGAGCTTCGACGTGCACGCCGCGCGCCTGCCGCGCATCGAGGTGTACGGCACCGGCGGCTCCCTCTCCGTACCGGACCCGAACGGCTTCGACGGAGCCGTGGAACTCCACGGGTCCGCCGGGCGGTGGGAGACCCTGCCGGTCTCGGCGGGGTACGCGGGGGCCGGGCGCGGCACCGGGCTCGCGGATCTGGCGTGGGCGCTCGCCGAGGGGCGCCCGCACCGGGCCTCCGCCGAGGTGGCGCGGCATGTCCTGGACATCATGCTGACGCTGCTCGACTCGGCGCGGGAGGACAAGGCGCTGCGGGTGGCGAGCAGTTGCGCCCGCCCCGAGCCGGTGGCGCGGTAGCCGTACGGCGGCAGCCGCTGGAGTACGACTGGGGTACGAGGGGGCGCGGCGCGGTCCGTGTCCCCGCACGCCCTGTCCCCCCGCCGGGTCCTGCGCGCCCCCTGTGTCCCTCTGCGCGTGTCTGCGCACCCGCCGCGCCGGGCATCACTTCGCCGACACCACGGAACGGGGGGGAGGTGCGCGGTGCATGGATCCTCGGCGGCCGGCTGGCTGCTCGTCGCGCTCTGCGCGACGGCCGGGGCGTACTGTCTGCTCAGGTTACGGGCCGGCGGCGCGGCCCGGCACGCAACGGTGGGCGGTGAGGCGCTGATGGGGTTCGGGATGGCGGCGATGGCCGTGCCCGCCACGGTGGTGACGCCGCCGCGCTGGGTCTGGCTGGGTTACGCGGTGGTCTTCGGCGCCGCGGCGGTGCGTGCGCTGGCCGCGGACCGGGGCTCGGCGCACCAGGCGCACCATCTGCTGGGCATGCTCGCGATGGTCTACATGGCGGGCGCCATGGCCACCATGACGGGCGGGCCGCACGCCGCGCACACCGATGCGGGGATCCCGCCGGTCACCGCCGCGCTGCTGATCTACTACGCCGGTTACGTGTTGTGGGCGGGCGCCCGGCTGCTGCCGCTGCCCGCCCTGTCGGGTCCGGCGCCCGGCCCGGCGCGGGCTGCCACGTCCGGTGGAGTCGCCGTCCCGGCGCACGGCGGTTCGGGGGCCGTCGGCTGGGCCGACCGGACGGAGTTGGTGCCCGCCTGCCGGCTGTCGATGGGGATCGCGATGCTGGCGATGCTGCTCACGCTCTGATTTCGGCCGGTTCACTCCGGTTCCGGGATCGGCCGGACCCGGAGTGAAACGTGTCGTGGGTCACTTGCCGGTCAAGGTCATACCCTTGGGGGCCGCGACCCTCATACGCTGGGGGCCATGACGGTCTCCTTGGCGCTGCTGCTGCTCGGTGCACTGGCCGCGATCATCGCGCCGCGGATTCTGTCCCGTGCCGAATGGCCCGAGCGTGAGCCCGTGGTGGCGCTGTGGGTCTGGCAGTGCGTCGTGGCGGCCGTCCTGCTGAGTTTCGCGCTCTCCATGGTCTTCAGCGCGGCCGCCGCCTGGCTGGCCGTACGGGGGCATGTGTTCGCGCCCGCGCCGAGCGGTGTGGTGGAGGCGTACGCCTTCGGACCGAACCGGTCGTGGTCCGCCGTCCTCGCGGTCCTGCTGGCGGGCGGCGGTCTGTGGACGGTGGCGATGCTCACCCGCGAGATCCACCGGGCCCGCCGCAGGCGCCGGCAGCGTCGCAGGGAACTGCTCGTACGCGCCCCGGTGCTGCCCGGCGAGGAGCCCGGCGGCGAACCGCTCGTGGTGCTGGAGGGCGAGCGCCCCGGCGCTTGGTGGCTGCCGGGCACGGCGCCCCAACTGGTCATCACCACGGCCGCGTTGCGCCGCCTGAAGGGCCGTCAGCTCGATGCCGTACTCGCCCATGAGCAGGGCCACGCACGGGCGCGGCACGACTGGCTGCTGCACTGCTCGGGTGCGCTCGCGAACGGCTTCCCGCAGATCCCGGTCTTCGCCGCGTTCCGCGACGAGATGCACCGGCTGGTCGAGTTGGCCGCGGACGATGTCGCCTCACGGCGCTTCGGCCGACTGACGATCGCCCTCGCCCTGGTCGAACTCAACGAGGACCGGGGGGTGTTCGGCCCCGGCAACACGCCGGACGCACAGGTGCCGCAGCGGGTGCACCGGCTGCTGACGCCCGTTCCCCGGCTGACCGCGGGGCGTCGGCTGCGGCTGACGGCGGCGGCCGCGCTGGTGCCGGTGGTCCCGCTGCTGATCGCCTTCGTACCGGCGCTGCGCGCGCTCGGATAACGCGCCCGGATAACGCGCCCGGGGCCCACCGGGTAGCCCGCCGCGCCCCGCGTCAGCGAGGATCACCTCATGCACCCCCCACCGACGCCCGCTCCGCCCGCCCCCACTCCCCCGCACACGCCGCGTCCCCGGAGAACACGGTGGACAGGACCGGGCCGTACGGCCGCGCTGCTGAGCGTCGTCGCGGTACTGCTGACGGCGCTCGTCGCCGTACGGTGGGGGCCGCTGGTCGCGTTCGACCAGGCCGTCGCGGACGGGCTGCACCGCCGGGCGGTGGCCGGTCCTGGACTCACCCAGGTCAACCGGCTGCTCTCCGACTGGGCCTGGGACCCCTGGACGATGCGGCTGCTGACGGCGGTGGCCGTGGTCGCGGTGTGGCTGCGCGGCGAGCGGCTGCTCGCCCTGTGGGTGGCGGGGTCGAGCGCGCTGGGCGCGGCCGTCTCCCAGGGTCTGAAGTGGGCCGTGGGACGGGAGCGTCCGCAGTGGCCCGACCCGATCGACTCCGCGCACTTCGCCGCGTACCCCTCGGGGCATGCCATGACGGCCACGGTGACCTGCGGGCTGCTGCTGTGGCTGACGTGGCGCCGGGGCGTGGGCGTTCGGCTCGGGCGGGCGGCCGTGGCGGTCGCGGCGGTGTCGGTCGCCGGCGTGGGAATCACCCGATTGTGGCTGGGCGTGCACTGGAGTTCGGACGTTCTGGGTGGCTGGCTGCTCGGTGGCGCCCTGGTCGCGTTCTCGATCGCGCTGTTCAGGCGCGTGACCTTGTCCAGGGAGCCATGACGCGGGAAGGATCGGGTACATGACCTTCAAGGCTGTGCTCTTCGACTTCTCCGGGACTCTTTTCCGTATCGAATCCGCGAGTTCATGGTTGCGTGCCGTGCTCGACGAGGCGGGTGTCGCCGTATCCCCCATCGAGGTACGGCGGTACGCGATGCGGCTGGCCGTGGTGGGGGCGCTGCCCGGCCTGCCCTCCCCGCAGGAGGTACCGCCGGATCTGGCCGAGTTGTGGGCGACCCGTGACGAGAGCGCCGAACGCCACCGCGCCGCGTACACCGGGGTCGCCCGGCAGGTGGAACTGCCCAGCCCCGACCTGTACGACGCGCTCTACGACCGGCACATGACACCGGACGCCTGGCGCCCCTACGCGGACGCGGCCGAGGTCCTGGGCGCGCTGCGGAGCAGCGGCATCGGCGTCGCGGTGGTGAGCAACATCGGCTGGGACCTGCGCCCCGTCTTCCGCGCCCACGGTCTGGACGCCCTCGTGGACGCGTACGTGCTCAGTTACGAACACGGCATCCAGAAGCCCGACACCCGCCTCTTCCGGGCCGCCTGCGAGGAGTTGGGCCAGGATCCGCACGATGTGCTGATGGTCGGCGACGACCGGCACGCGGACGGCGGCGCGGCCGAACTCGGCTGCTCGGTCCACTTCGTGGACCATCTTCCGGTGGAGGAGCGCCCCGCGGGTCTGCGCCCGGTCATCAGCCTCGCGGGCGCCGACCCTCTCCCGTAACCCACTCCGCAGGGGCACGTTCCGTACGACCCGTACGCCGTGCCCCTGTCCCCTGTCCCCTGATCGTTGACAAAGCGGAACGAGGTTCCATATCTTAACGGAACAACGTTCCGCTTCCGTCGCGGCTGAAACCGGCGGCGGAGTCCAGTGAAGGGACCTCTGCACCATGAGTGAATCGACGCACCCGACCGACACCTTCGGGTCGCCCGTTCCCGTCCTCTCGGTCAGCCCGGTGGTGCTGCCCGCCCCCGGCCGCGCCGTGGACCTGGAGGTCCGGGTCTCCGCGCCGGTGACCGGGAGCGATCTGCCGGTGATCCTCCTCTCGCACGGCCAGGGCTACTCGAACCACCTCTCCTCGCTGAACGGCTACGCTCCGCTCGCCCACTACTGGGCCGCGCGCGGATTCGTCGTCGTCCAGCCCACCCACCTCAGCTCCAGGACGCTGAATCTGGCCCCCGACACCCCCGGGGCGCCTCTGTACTGGCGGTCACGGGCCGAGGACATGAAGCTCGTTCTCGACCGGCTCGACGTGATCGAGGCCGCCGTCCCGCAGCTCCTCGGCCGTCTGGACCACACCAAGGTCGCCGTGGCCGGGCACTCGATGGGCGGCCACACCGCGAGTCTGCTGCTGGGCGCGCGGCTCACCGACCCGGACGACGGTACGGAGGTGGACCTGTCCGACGCCCGGATCACGGCGGGTCTCCTGCTCGCCGCGCCCGGCAGGGGCGGCGACGCCCTCAGCCGGACCACGGCCGAGAACTTTTCCTTCTTCCTGAGCACGGACTTCTCCAGGATGGCGACGCCCACGCTCGTGGTCGCCGGCGACCAGGACGCCTCCGCCCATCTGACGGTCCGGGGCCCGGACTGGCACGCCGATCCGTACTCCCTCTCCCCCGGCCCCAAGTCCCTGCTCACCCTGTTCGACGCGGGGCACGGGCTCGGCGGGATCTCCGGATACGACGTCGCGGAGACCACCGACGAGCATCCCGGGCGGGTGGCCGCGGTCCAGCGGCTCACCTGGGCCTACCTCCGTACGGTGTTCCAGCCGGGGGACTCCGCCTGGCCGGACGCGTGTGCCGCGCTGATGGCCGGCGCCGACCCGCTCGGACGCGTCACGTCCAAGTGACGCGCGTCCGGTCTCCCCGCCGCTCGGGACCCTCGCGGGTCTCGCGGGTCTCGCGGGTCTCGCGGGTCTCGCGGGCGAGTGGGGGGATCAGGCGGATCCGGGCGTCGGGTCGCCGTCCAGGTCGTGGGCGAGCCGGCGCAGCAGGGGTCCGTACTCCGGATGCGCGAGGGCCGAGGCGAACTGGGCGACCAGGTAGTCCGCGGGGTTGCCGGTGTCGTACCAGCGGCCCTGGATGACCTGGCCGTAGACGGCGCGGGTGGCGGCGTAGGCGTTGACCGCGTCGGTCAGGTAGACCTCGCCGGTGCGGTGCTCGTACCAGCGCCTGGTCTGCTCGCGCAGTTCGTCGATGATGCCGGGGGTGACGACGTAGCCGCCGATGGCCGCGAACGCCGACGGCGCGTCCACCGGCTTCGGCTTCTCCACCAGGCCGGTGATCCGCAGCAGGCCGTCGTCCAGGTCCTCCTCGACGACGGGGACGCCGTAGCGCTGGGAGTCCTCCGGCGCCATGGGCATCACGGCCAGCACCGGGCAGCGGGTCGCCTCGTACGCGCGGATGAGCTGCTGGGCCCGGGGGACCTCGGCCACGAAGACGTCGTCGGGCCACAGGACCAGCATCGGCTCGTCCCCGAGGTGCCGGGCGGCGTTGAGCACCGGGGTGCCGTTGCCGTACGGGCCGTGCTGGTCCAGATAGGTGATGTGGCCCTGCCTGGCCAGCTCGGCGACCTCCTCGACCGCGTCCGCGTAGGCGGTCTTGCCGTCGGCACGAAGCTGCTCCACGAGGGCCGGGTTGGGCCGGAAGTGATCCTGGATCAGGGACTTTCCGCCCGAGACCACGATGGTGATGTCCGTGATCCCGGATGCCACCAGCTCGCGCACGGTGTGCTCGATCACCGGCTTGTCGCCGACCGGCAGCATCTCCTTCGGCGTCGCCTTCGTCAGCGGCAGCAGGCGCGAGCCCAGCCCTGCGGCGGGGATCACGGCCCTGCGGATCATCGAAGCGGTCATCGGTTCTCTCCTGGCCGAAACCCCCTGCGCGGAAGCGTCGCCCATACGGTCGAGGAACGTGCGGGCCGGGCGGCGGTACGGCGACGGCATCCCGGGCGAGCCGACGAGGACCGCCGATGCGGACAGCGTACGCGCGGCGCGGCTCGGTGCGACGCGGACGGAGCGGGCGGAGCCTCGCGCCGTCCGCGGGCCCTCCACCGGTCGCCGTCCCCGTGCGGGAGTGTGTGCCCGGGCCTAGCGTGAGAACGCGCGCCGAGGGACGCGCCACTTCGAACGGCGGAGGAACGCATGGCCGTACGGCACCGGTTGATCAGAAAGCCCCCCGAGGACGTCTGGAAGATCCTGTCCGACGGCGAACGGTACGGGGAGTGGGTCGTCGGTACCTCACGGGTCGAGCACGACGACGCGCGCTGGCCCGAACTGGGGGCGGCCCTGCGCTACGAGGTCAGGATCGGGCCCTTCACCCTGCACAACCGCACCGTCGTACGCCGCAGCGAGCCCAACGCGGTACTCGAACTGGAGGCGCACAGCGGGCCGCTGGGGACCGCGAGGATCGCGATGGAGCTGCGGCCCTGGGGCGGGCACACACTGCTCATCCTCGACGAACATCCGTTGCGCGGTGCCGGAGGCGCCCTGCACAACGGCCTTCTGGACGCGGCGCAGCAGGTGCGGCACCGCGCGATGCTGCGCCGTCTCGCCCGGCTGTGCGAGCAGGACGAGGGCACGGCCCGTGCCGCTCCCGGGCGTGCGCGGGCGCGCGGGGCCTGACCTGCGCCGGGACCTGGAGAGAGCCGCCGCGCATGGCGCGGCGCCACCCACCGAGCCGGGAGCGAGCCATGCCGGACGCTGTAGTGATCGGGGCGGGCCCCAACGGGCTGGTCGCGGCGAACCTCCTGGTCGACGCGGGCTGGAGCGTGGAGGTCCTGGAGGCCCAGGACGAGCCGGGAGGAGCGGTCCGGCACGACCGGGGTGTCGACCCCGAGTTCGCCAGTGACCTCTTCAGCGCCTTCTATCCGCTGGCCGCGGCGTCCCCGGTCCTGGCCGGC
This sequence comes from Streptomyces sp. NPDC096310, assembly GCF_044763125.1. Classification (NCBI taxonomy): domain Bacteria; kingdom Bacillati; phylum Actinomycetota; class Actinomycetes; order Kitasatosporales; family Streptomycetaceae; genus Streptomyces; species Streptomyces sp. NPDC096310. Next base: position 183,133 of record NZ_JBIWFO010000005.1, read on the forward strand.
CTCGACCTGGAGCGGGAGGGGCTGGGCTGGAGCCATGCCCCGAAGGTGCTCGCCCACCCCCTGCGGGACGGTCGCTGCGCGGTTCTCAGCCGTGACCTGGAGGAGACCGCGGCGAGCCTGGAGGCGTTCGCCCCCGGGGACGGGGCCGTCTGGAAGGGGCTGTGGGAGGTCTGGGAGGCGCTGCGGCCCGGCATCCTCGACGCCATGTTCACCCCGTTCCCTCCGGTCCGCGCGGGGGCCCGGCTGGCGCTGCGGCTGCGTGGGGCGGGCGGGCTGCGCCTGGCCAGGACGATGGCGCTGCCCGTACGGCGTCTGGGCGAGGAGGAGTTCCGCGGCGAAGGCGGCAGGCTCCTGCTCGCGGGCAACGCCCTGCACGCGGACCTCGCCCCGGAGGCGACGGGCAGCGGTGGCTTCGGCTGGCTGATGTCCATGCTCGGCCAGACCTACGGATTCCCCGTGCCCACGGGCGGCGCCGGGGCGCTCACCGCCGCTCTCGTGCGCCGGCTGGCGCGGCGCGGCGGGGCCGTCCGCTGCGGGGAACGGGTCACCGAGGTCGTCGTCCGCGGCGGCCGGGCCGTCGGCGTCCGTACCGCGGGCGGCGAGGGGGTCGCGGCCCGCAAGGCGGTCCTGGCCGATGTGTCCGCGCCCGCTCTCTACGGCTCCCTGGTGGCCGAACGGCACCTCCCCGGGCGGCTGCTCGCCGATCTGAAGCGCTTCCAGTGGGACTTCGCCACGTTCAAGGTCGACTGGGCGCTGAACGGCCCGGTGCCCTGGACCTGCCCGGAGGCGGCGCGGGCGGGGACCGTCCATCTCGCGGAAGGCGTGGACGGCCTCACCCGCTTCGCCGCGCAGATCGCGATGGGCCGGGTCCCCGACGAGCCCTTCGCCCTCTTCGGCCAGATGACGACCGCCGACCCCAGCCGCTCGCCCCGGGGCACCGAGTCCGCGTGGGCGTACACGCACGTACCGCACCGCGTACGGGGCGACGCCGGCGACGACGGGCTGACCGGTTCGTGGGACTCCCGGGAGCAGGAGGTGATGGCGGACCGTGTCGAGGCGCGGGTCGAGCGCCACGCCCCCGGTTTCCGCGGCCTCATCAGGGCCCGGCGCATCCTCGCCCCGCCCACCCTGGAGAGCATGGACGCCAACCTCCACGGAGGCGCCATCAACGGCGGCACCACCGCCATGCACCAGCAACTGGTCTTCCGCCCCACCCCCGGCACCGGCCGCCCGGAGACGCCCGTTCCCGGTCTCTACCTCGCCTCCGCCTCCGCGCACCCGGGCGGGGGCGTTCACGGCGCCCCCGGAGCCAACGCCGCACGGGCCGCCCTGCGCCGGCAGCGTACCGGCGCCCTGTCCCATCTCCAGAGAGGACTGGCCCACCGCGACCGCTCGGGCCGGCGCTGATGGCCCGTCTGTTCATGACCCGGAAGGATTGACGCCTTCGCTTTCTGTGTCAGCGCGTTCACATCGCGCCATGTCTCGCACCTCGTTTTCCGGCCAGCCCCCCTTCGGTCCGCGTCCCGTGGAACCTGAGCCATCGCCGCCACGGCGATAAGAATTCCTTTACTGCGATGGGAATCCCTTTACTGGCCGCAGGGAACTAACGTCGGCGATCGGATCGGGAACGGCGGCCGGGTCCAGCGTAAACCAAAACACGGATAAACATTTGGTGAATATTGACCAAAGATCCACAGAGGGAGGCCGGAAGGTGACGGAACCCACCGGAGAAGGAGCTGTCCAAAACTCCATGTATGCAGCACCAAGTGAATCCACTTTGCCCTAATTCGCACATCAATGCATCAGTCAGCGTTTTATTGCCACAGTCTTGACCGGCGCCGACAGCGCCTCTTACGTTCTTGCCGCCGCATTCAAAAGTTTTACTTGATGCGGGAACGAAAAATGCGTGCCGCAAAACCAACAAGAGGATGAGATGACAGAGCTCACAAGGTCATTGGTGGCCTCTGTTTTGCCAACCAGGCAAATCCGGAGCGTGGTGGCCTCCGAGTCGCAGGGCTTAGAGGACGGTTCCGTGAAAACGCAGCCGTCCGGCCCGGTCGGCATGCGGATCATTTGACACAAGGGGATTCCGTGACGGCTCGACATGAACCGGCCGGCACGGTGTGAGCATCACTAAGTAAAATTTTATTTTGGGATTTATCTGGGTCGGCATCGCAATGGCGTTCGCTCGGGCTCGTGCTCCTCTGCGGGCCTTGATCATGGCAGTGCGGGAATGTCGGCCAGGGACGGAGGCGGCGCGCATGGCTTTACCACAAGGACGCAGGAGGAGTAGCCCCAGCCGGCTGCTGCGCCACGGTTTCACCGACGCCTCGGCGGCCCAGCGGCTGCTGGACGCGCCTGAGCTGGCCGGGGTGCGCGGCGATTCGGCGCTGCTGGACGGGCTGGGGGCGACCGCCGACCCCGATCTCGCGTTGCGCGGGCTGGTACGGCTGGTCCGGGCGCTCCCGGAGACGCCGGAGGACGGGGACGACAAGGAGCGCGCCGACTCCCGGCAGGCGCTGCTGGACTCCCTGGTCACCGCCGAGCCGCTGCGCGACCGGCTGCTCGGGGTGCTGGGGGCGTCCGAGGCGCTGGGCGACCATCTGGCCCGGCATCCGCGGCACTGGCAGGCGCTGGCGACGTACGAGGCGGCGGCCCCGCGCCCGACCACCTCCGGCTTCGAGCAGGCGCTGACCGAGGGCGTCCGGGGCGAGCCCGGCGCGGGGCTGCCGCGGCCGGACGCGCTGCGGGTGGGCTACCACCGGGCTCTGCTGGCCATCGCCGCGCGCGATGTGTGCGGCATCACCGATGTCACCCGGTCCGCCGCCGAACTGTCGGACCTGACGACGGCGACGCTGCGGGCCGCGCTGGAGATCGCGGCGGAGGAGCTGCCGGAGGACGCCGCGGCCTGCCGGCTGGCGGTGATCGGGGCGGGCGAGTACGGCGGGCGCGAGCTGAACTACGTCTCGGACGTGGACGTCATCTTCGTCGCCGAGGCCGTAAACGGGACGGAGGAGGCCAGGGCGCTGCGGGCGGCCGCCCGGCTGGCCTCCCGGCTGATGCGGATCTGCTCGGACGTCACGGCCGAGGGCACCATCCGGCCGGTCGATGCCGGCCTCCGCCCGGAGGGGCGCGACGGCCCGCTGGTGCGGACACTCTCCAGCCATCTGGCGTACTACCGGCGGCGGGCCAGGTTAGGGGAGTTCCAGGCGCTGGTGAAGGCTCGGCCGGTGGCGGGTGACAGCGCGCTCGGGCAGGCGTACGTGGACGCGCTGGCGCCCATGGTCTGGTCGGCGGCGGAGCGCGAGGACTTCGTGCCGTACATGCGGCAGATGCGCCGCCGCCTCGGGGAGAACACCCCCGCCGTCGATGCCGACCGCGCACCCGCGGGCCTGCGCGAGGTGGAGTTCGCCGTGCAGCTTCTGCAGTTGGTGCACGGCCCGTCCGACGAGTCGCTGCGCGTCGGCACCACGCTGGGCGCGCTCGCGGCGCTGGGAGCGGGAGGCTACGTGGGCCGTTCTGACGCGGCCGCGTTGGACGAGGCGTACCGCTTCCTGCGCTCGATGGAACACCGCGTCCAGCTCCACCGGCTGCGCCGCACCCTTCTCGTGGCGGAGGACAAGGCGGCTCTGCGGCGACTGGGGCGGTCGCTCGGCGCCCTGTACCACTGGGACCGCCGCACGGAACCGGTGAGCGAGCTGGCCACGGCGTGGCGACGGTACGCGCGCGAGGTGCGGCGGCTGCACGTGAAGCTGTTCTACCGGCCGCTGCTGGACGCGGTGGCGCAACTACGGTCCGGGGAAGCCCGGTTGAGCACGCAGGCGGCGGGCCGGCGACTGGCGGCACTGGGTTACGCGGACCCGGCCGCCGCCCTACGTCATCTGGAGGCGCTGGCATCCGGGATGACCCGGAAAGCGGCCATTCAGCGTTCACTGCTGCCGGTACTGCTGGGATGGTTCGCCGATTCCGCCGACCCGGACGCCGGGCTGCTCGGCTTCCGCAGGGTCTCCGACGCGCTGGGCACGACACCCTGGTACCTGCGGCTGCTGCGCGACGAGGGCGCCGCCGTGGAGAACCTGGCACGGATACTCTCCACCGGGCGGCTCGCCCCCGACCTGCTGCTGCGCGCCCGCGAGGCGGTCGTCCTCCTCGGCGACCCGGCAAGGCTGCGCCCGCGTGGGAGAGCCCATCTGGAGCGGGAGGTACTGGCCGCGGTGGGGCGCGCCGACAGCGCCGAGCAGGCGGTCGCGGTGGCGCGTGGCGTGCGGCAGCGTGAGCTGTTCCGTACGGCGGCGGCGGATGTGATCGAGAGTGCGCGGCTGGTGAACGGGGTGCCCGGCGCGCCGCGTGACTCCGAGCCCCACGTCGCGGCCCGCCCCCCGATCCGTACGGCGCTGTCCGAGGAGCCCGCGAGTCCGGGGGTGCTGGTCGACATGGTCGGCGACGCCCTCTCCGATCTGAACGCCGCGACCCTCGCCGGCGCCCTGCGCGCCGCCGTCCGCGACACCTGGGGCGACGACCCGCCCACCCGCTTGGCCGTCATCGGCCTCGGCCGCTTCGGCGGCCACGAGCTCAGCTACGGCTCGGACGCGGACGTGCTCTTCGTCCATGAGCCGCGCGACGGGGCCGACGAACAGGAAGCCGCCCGCGCCGCGTTCGCCGTGGCCAACGAGATGCGACGGCTGCTCCAGTTCCCCACCGTCGACCCGCCCCTGGTCATCGACGCCGGCCTGCGCCCCGAGGGCAGGTCCGGTCCGCTGGTGCGCACCCTCGCCTCGTACACCGCCTACTACCGCCGGTGGGCGCTGGTCTGGGAGCGCCAGGCGCTGCTGCGCGCCGAACCGGTCGCGGGCGACCCCGGCCTCGGCGCGCGCTTCATCGAGCTGATCGATCCGCTGCGCTATCCGCACCAGGGCCTCGGCGAGGACGCGATCCGCGAGATCCGGCGGCTCAAGGCCCGCATGGAGTCCGAGCGGCTGCCGCGCGGCGCCGACCCCACCACCCACACCAAGCTCGGCCGAGGCGGTCTCAGCGATGTCGAGTGGACCGTCCAGTTGCTCCAGATGCGCCACGGCTGGGCCGAACCCGGTCTGCGCACCACCCGCACGCGCGAGGCCCTGGCCGCCGCCCACACAGCCGGGCTGATCCCCACCGAGGACGCCCAGGCCCTCGACGAGGCATGGGTGCTGGCCAGCCGCGTCCGCAACGCCGTCATGCTGGTCCGCGGCCGCCCCGGCGACACCTTCCCGACGGACATCCGAGAACTGGCCGCGGTGGGCCGCTACCTGGGCTACGGCCCCAGCCACGTCGGCGAGATGCTGGAGGACTACCGCCGCACCACCCGGCGGGCCCGCGCCGTGGTGGAACGCCAGTTCTACGACGACGAGCGAGCCGACCGCCTCGTCGGTCCGGTCGGCCCCGGGGTCGACCGGACCGACCACAGCCGGGCCCGCTAGGGCCTCTCGTACGGGAGGGGCACGAGGTCTGTCGGCTGTGCGGTGGGCGTGGGCGGCTCAGCCCGCGATCGAGTCGAGCTGCTCGGCGGCGGGCCGCAGTTCCCAGAGGTCTCCGCCGGGTGGCGGCTGGAGATGTGGCACGGCGGCACGGGCCCTGCGGTCTCCGGCGTCCGCCGCGGCACGCACGATGTCGAAGGCCGCGTAGCGGTAGAACTCGAGCTCCGGATGGAGCCAGGCGGCGGTCCCGGTCGCCGCGGGCAGCAGATAGCCGACCGCCGCGAACAGGTTCTGCGACTGTGGCCCCTGGTGGGCCCACAGGTTCACGCCGACGTTGTGGCCGATCGCCGCGAGGCGCGCGTGGGCGACGAGGTTGAAGGTGGAGTAGTGCCAGCTACGGGTGCGGGCGAGTTCTCCGGGCTGGCCGCCGTCCGCCGCGATCTGGGTGTCGATGCGTCGTGTGCGGGCGGCGAGGACCGTTTCCCGGGCCAGGGCGCGGTCGCCGGTGGCGAGCGCGAGCGCGGCGACCTGCATGTCCATGAAGGTGCCGTGGTTGTTGTCGGCCTCCGATTCCTCCTTGCCGAAGGGCGAGTGGAGCAGCCAGTCGAGGAAGTCCTTGTTCCATTGGCGCATCCGGGAACGGTCGCCGCCCGACCAGCCGGGGGCGCCGGTGTCGAGGACGGCGACGGCGTCGAGCACGCTGGTGTACTGCTGGGAGAAGTCGATGATGCCGATCGCGCGGCCGTCGTACTTGCAGGGGATGAACTGCGCGTGGTCGAGATGGGGGTTCATCCGGGTCGCGGGGTCGAGGAACCAGGTACGCAGGATCCGGGCCGCGTGCTGGGCGTACCGCCGGTCACCGGTGTAGTACCAGGCGAGGCTCAGCGTGGTGGTGGAGTTGACGACTTTGCCGATGTCGGGCCGGTCGGTGCCGGTGTCGACCTCGGGGTTGCGTTCCCCGTCGCGTGAGACGTACGGGCAGCCCCACGGGTTGTCGTCGGTCCTGGGCTGGGAGGGCCACCAGTAGGGGGCCTGGCTGAGGTAGTCGTGCGGGTCACCGCCGGGAGCGGGCGCGGGCTTGTCGGTGACGGTCCAGGGGCCTTGGCCGAGCCAGGAGTCGGCCTTCCGGGTCAACGCGGCAACCTCGGCGCGCAGTTCGGGGTCACCACGGTCGAGGCGGATACGGGCCTGCCGTAACCGGGCTCCGTCGATGACGACCGTCCGAGGGGACGGGACGGCGGCGGGACCGTCCCCGTGGTGCGGTGTCGCCGCGGAGGCGGAGGCCGGGACGAGCAGGATCGCCGCGAGGGTGGCGAGGAGGGTGATCACGCTGATCGGCAGGGCGCCGGGACGGCGATGTGGTCTTCCGCTCATCGAACTCTCCCATCAGATATATGAACGGGGTTCACGAACGAGACCGTGCGAGCTGAGAGCGTAGAGCTGCGGGGAACCACTGACAATGACCTGAACAGGATTCACGGATGAGACCATGGAGTGTCGGCGGTGTGCGGCCGGCTACCGGGACTGCGCGAGGAGCCAGTCGACGACCACATCGTTCTCGTACGTCTGGGCCCATGCGAGATGAGGGTTCACCGGTGTCGTGCCGGACGTGTAGCTGGTGAAGAGTGTGTGACTGCCCGCGCTCCTGGCCTGGTGCAGGAGCGCGCGGGAGCGCGCCTCGAACTGCTCCTTCGGCAGATCGTTGGCCCACTCCCCACGGGTGACCCGGGTGCCGGCGCTCTCCAGCGCGTTCATCAGGGTCCAGGTGCCGGGTCGCCCGAACCGGCCTTCCCGGTAGGGGACGACCGGGTCGTCGACGGAGTGGTCGGCCCAGATCGGAATGTGCCCGATCCTGTCCACGGTGGCCGTGTCGCCCCAGCCGGCCGTGGCCAGGGCGGCGGCGAACAGTTCGGGCCGCTTCGGCAGCAGGCTGTAGATTCCGCGCGCGCCTGATGACAGGCCGACGAGGTAGAGCCGGTCCGTGTCCACGTTCCGGCGGTGCTCCCGCACAAAGGCGTCGATGAGTTCGATCAGCGCGGCCTGGACCTTGGCGTCGGTCCAGTCCGTGCCGTCGGGTCCTTCCATGGGGCGCGGGAGCGGGATCTGCGGGGAGAGGACGAACGCCGGGTCGCGGCGCTGCCGTTCGGGTTTCGCGAAGGTCACCGCGACCCGGTTGCCCGTCAGCTGGGTCATGTTGTTGTCGGCGACTTCGCCACCGCCGTGCAGGGTGACGACGAGCGGGTACCGGGTGCGCGCCTGAGGGTTCCGTACGAAGGGCTCCGGCTGGTAGAGCCGGAAGTCCAGCTCGAAGCCCGCGGAGTCGGTGAAGGACCCGGCGGTGAAGTCGTCGACGACGGGATTGATGACGCCGTCGTTCCGGCTCGCGAACGGGCCCGCCCTGAGTATCGGTTCGCCTCCCGGAGCCCGTATGTCGGCCACCTGCCTGATTCTGTAGGCGCGGTCGAGCGGAAGGGGATCGGTGCCGGCAGCCCGCGCGTTCGGGTCGTCCGGGTCGAGTTCGACGATCAGATGGGGCCCCGGCCGTCCGGGGCGGAGCCGGTCGTCCACCGCCGCGGTGGTGTTGGAGTAGACCCGGGTCACGGTGCGAGCCGCCGTCTGCCCGCCCACCGTGGCGTTCACCTGGAAGGTGGCGGGCGGGATCACACCGCCGCGTAGGTCGATGCGCCGCCCGTACCGGAGGGCGACGGCCGTCACCAGCCAGTTGTTCCTCGGTGTCACCCGCGTGACGAGGTCGGTCCGCAGGACCGGATCGGGGCCGGAGGATGATGGCTGTCCTGGGGATGCGGCGGTCGTGGTGCCGGCCGCCGCGGCGGTTGCCGTACTGACGGCCGGCGCCGTGACCGCACCCGCGGTGAGGGTGAGCGCCGTACGTCTGCTGATCCTTCTCATGGGTCCTCGTCTCGGTCGACGACTTGGCCGGTGGTTCCGGCGGTGGCGGTGGTGGCGGGGGTCCGCAGCCCGCGAGGGATGCGGCGGGCAGGAGCCGTACGGGGGTGTGCGGGGGACGGGGCCGGTGTCACAGGGAGAAGGCGCCGGTCACCAGGGCTCCGGCCGTCATGACGAGGGTGGTGGCGAAGCCCACCGGAAAATGAAGCGCTGGTGTTCGCCGAGCGACACACCGCTCATGCCGACCAGGATGAAGGTGGACGCGGTGAGCGGGCTGAGCGGGAATCCTGTGGTCATCTGGCCGGGAATGGCGGCCCGGGCGGCCTCGGCCGGGTCTGTGCCGAATCCGTTCGCGGTTTCGGCGAGTACGGGCAGTACGCCGAAGTAGTAGGCGTCCGGGGTGAAGACCAGGGCGGCCAGCATTGCGGTGCTCGCTTTCTCGGGGGACGGCCCTCGGCGGCGAGTGAGCGGGGCCCGGGGGCGAGACGCGCTGATGTGTTACGCGAGAGTTTCGGAGCACCACGGGATCGGTGTCCAGCATCAAACCGAGATCTATCCATGCGATCAGCGCATCAAAGGACGCGGAGACGCCCTATGCTCATCCGCCATGGAAGCCACCCTGCGTCAACTGGCGGCGTACGCGGCCGTCGCCCGGGCCACGAGCTTCACCGCGGCCGCCGCGGAGATGCATGTGTCGCAGTCCTCGCTCAGCCGCGCGGTCGCGGACCTGGAGCGACTGCTCGGCGTCCAGCTCCTCGAACGGGACACCCGGAACGTGCGGTTGACCGCGGCGGGCGTGGAGGCCCTGCGTATCGCCGAGCAGATCGTCACCGCTCACCGGGCCGGCATGAAGGAGCTCAGCCGGTACCTGCTCGGTGAGTCTGGAACGGTCCGCGTGGCCACCCTGCCCTCGGTCGCCGCGGTTCTGCTGCCGCAGGTGATCTCCGACTTCCGCGAGCAGCGCCCGCAGGTGGCGATACGTATCCTCGACGGCCTGGAGCGGCTGGTACTGGGCCGGGTCCTGTCCGGCGACGCCGACTTCGCGATCACCACCGTCGGGGACCCGCCCGAACAGCTGGAGCACCGCCCCCTGGTCAGGGACCGCTTCGTCGCGGTCCTGCCGGAAGGTCACCCGCTCGCCGACCGCCACGAGATCGCCTGGGACGACCTGGCCCGCCGGCCCTTCCTCGCCGTGGGGCGCGATTCGAGCGTGCGCCGGCTCACCGATGCGGCGTTCGCCCAGATCGACGCCCGCGCGGCACCGGCGGCCGAGGCGGGCAGCGTCGCGACGGTGGGCGGACTGGTGGCCGCCGGCCTCGGGGTGTCGGCGGTGCCCGCCCTTGTGCTCCCGCTCATGGGGACCGGGCCCATCGTCTTCCGGCCTCTGGTCGACCCCGTGGTGGACCGGCGTCTGGACATCGCGCTGCGTGCGCGGCGCACCCTCCCGACCGTGACGGAGCGGTTCCTTCGGACGCTCCAGGAATCCCGCGTCCAGGGGCGCGCTCTTCCGCCCGGGGTGTCCTGGGCGTGAAGCCGTGGCCGGGGCGACCGTGAGGCCGCACCCGGCCGTGCCGGAGCCTGCGTTCTCGCAGCACATCTCGCTCTCGCAGCACATCTCGCCGCGCAGCCACGCCTCCTCCCGATTCATGCGTTCTTCGCATTGATTGATGGCCTTCTCTTGCTGGACAGGTATTTCTCGACTCCTGCAATCTGAAGCCCCTGACGGCGACGGACCGTGCCGCACCAACGCCGACGACAGGCGTCGGAGCCGCATGGGGAACAGCAGTGGCGAGGGAAAACACCGGTGTCGGACGACCAACGGAACACCACCGCCAGGGCCAGTTGCGCGGGCTGAAAGTGGTCGAGTTCGCCCATGTGGTGGCCGGGCCACTCGCGGGCTCCCTGCTCGCGGACCAAGGAGCCGACGTCGTCCACGTGGAACCCCCCGGAGCCGGGGACGCGGCCCGCACGATGGGGCCCCGACGCGACGGCGTCCCCCTGTGGTTCAAGGTCGCCGGCCGCGACAAGCGCGCGGTCACCCTCGATCTGCACCATGAGGCCGGCCGCGCCGTCGCTCGCCGGCTCGACGCCTGGACGGACGTCGTCATCGTCACCCTGCGGGCCGTACTGCTGCAGATCTCCGGCTTCGGGGCCACCTCGTCGCAGGCGGACGCTCCCGGCTTCGGCAAGGTGGGCGAGGCGCGCAGCGGAGTCGTCCACCTGACCGGCTTCCCCGACGGGCCTCCCGTACCCACCGGTTTCTCCCACGGCGACGCCGTGACCGGCCTGATGGGCGCCTACGCCGTTCTCGCCGCCCTCCACCGCCGGGACCACGACCCCGGCTTGGCCGGCGAATGGATCGACCTCGCTCTTTTCGAGCCCCTGTTCCGCCTCGTCGAGTGGCAGGTCATCGTCCACGACCAACTGGGACACGTACCCGAACGCTCCGGCAACCAGCTTTCGGTCGCCCCCGCGGCCGTGATCAACACCTACCGCTCCCGCGACGGCGAATGGCTCACGGTGACGTCCGCGACGCCGCGCTCGGTACGTAACGCCTGCTCGGACTCCCCGAACAGGAATTCGCCACGGTAGGGCAGCGGCACGAGCGGCGCGGGGAGTTGGACGAGAGCCTGCGGAACCGGGTGGCGGAGCGCACCACCGCCGAGTGCCTGGAGGAGTTCGCCCGCGCCGAAGTCGTGGCCTCACGGGTGTTCGACGCGGCGGACATCGCGGCCGACCCCGTGTACGCCGAACGCGAGGACATCATCACCGTGGACGACCCCGACCTCGGGCCGGTCCGTATGCGGGACCCCTGCCGCGATGCCTGCCTCGATGAACGCGCCCTCGGCTACCGCTGGAGCGCGGAAGGAACCGAAACCGTGGTCCTGCGCTCCCGCGTCCTGCTGGACGCCAGGGCAGCCGGAGTCCCGCACCCGGTCAGCGGAGTGTGGACACGCATCACCGACCTGTCGGGGCTGCGCGCCTTCGCGGGGCAGAACCGCTCCCTCGGCTACGAGGGGATGTTGGCGAGCCATACGTCACATGTCCCCGTGATCAACGAGGTGTTCTCCCCCGGCTTCGCCGAACTCGCCCGCTGCGCCCGGCTGATCGAGGCGGTCGAGGCGGCACAGCGGAACGGGACGGGCGCGGTGACGTTCGAGGGGGAGATGGTCGACGAGGCCATGGCCGCCTCCGCACGCCTGGCCCTCGCACGGCACCTGACCGGGAGCCCCACGGCCACCGTGCCGTGAGAGGACGCGGGGGCAGTCCGGGGGCTCGGGCAGGTCCGGCAGGTCCGGTAGGTCGGACAGGTTAGCCTGCGCGGGGATCCGTTCGGCGGGGGCGTGAGACATGTCGAGTACGGCAGGATGCGGGGCGTTCGACGAGCGGAACCATCCATGGACACACCGAGAGAGCGGGCGCACATGGGCCTCATCAACCGGCTGCAGGAATTCCACGGCCTGCCGGTCTTCGACTTCCCTGCTTCGGTGCGGGATACGGGGGACGCCGCCGGTCTGCCGGCTCCCGAGTCGGTGGCCTGGAGGATCAGCGTGGCGAACCCCTATGAAGGAGACGATTGGGGCGTGGTCTTCGACCGGTTTCTCGCCGCCGTCCACGCCTCCCAGGTGTGCGCCCTGATCGTGGGTTGCTGGGGGCCCCTCCGACGGTCCGGAGGAGGTGATCAAACTCCTCGTGTCGACGCGTGACCAACTGCCCGCCCTGCGTGCGTTGTTCCTCGGCGACATCAACGAGGAGTTGCTGGGGGACTGCGGCATCAGCGAGGAGTCGTACTGGACCTCCCACCTCACCCAGGGTGAGGTGACCCCGCTGCTGAACGCCTTCACGGAGCTGGAGGAATTCGGTGTACGCGGCGACACCGACCTGAGCTTTCCCGCGGTGCGCCACGAACGGCTGCGCAAGCTGGTGGTGGAGACCAGTGCCATGCCCGTCGAGGTGGTCCGCGGTGTGGCGGCCAGCGACCTGCCCGCACTCGAACACCTGGATCTGTGGCTCGGTGCCTCGGCGTGGGGCGGTCACTACGAGGTGGCGGACCTCGCGCCGATTCTGGCCGGCACCCGGCTGCCGGCCCTCAGGCATCTGGCCCTGCGCAACTGCGATGACCAGGACGGCATTTGTACGGCCCTCGCCACCGCGCCCGTCGTGGCGCGGCTCGACGAGTGCCGAGCGAGAACGTCCCCGCACGGCGCCGGGCCACCTTCTCCAAGCCGACTTCCGCGAGCGCTTCGTCCACCCGGGCGCGCGGGATCCCGTTTCCGGCCGTGAGCGCCAGCAAGTGGGGACAGGCGGTGCGGCCGGGCAGCACCCCGCCTGGATCCAGCAGCGCCCCGACCGCCTTCAGCGGCGCGGGCTGCGCGGCGTACGGCTGCCCGCCCACGGTCGCGGTGCCGGAAGTAGCGGCGTCCAGGCCCGGCACCATACGCAGCGTCGTCGACTTGCCGGCGCCGTTGGGCCCCAGGAAGCCGGTCACCTCCCCGGATCGCACGGAAAAGGTCAGGTCATCGACTGCCAGGACCTCGCCGTAGCGTTTCGTCAGGCCGCACACTTCGATCCTCGGCGCTCCAGCACTGAAGGGGTGCACGCGACTGCCGTGTGCACCCCCATCCGGCCCCGGTCCCGACACGCTCAACGTGACACGGAACGAACCTCGTCACCGGTCCGCGGACCGCTCCGTCCGGTCGCGACCGGACGCAGGCCAGCACAGCCAGCACAGCCAGGTGCCGCAGGCCTTGGGCGATCCCCCGCGTCGCCCAAGACCGGCGCAGCCCCGTGCGGCGGGCCCGGAGGCCTCGACGGGACGTCCTGATTATACTGGCTTGGAGCCAGTCAACGCAGGAGTCGAGCATGTCCCCGCGGAGCGCGTCGGTCAATGAAGAGCTGCGCCGCCGTTCACGGGAGCGGCTGCTCCAGGCGACGGTGGAGCTGGTCGCCGAGCGGGGTTACGAGGCCACGAAGCTCGCTGACATCGCGGAGCGGGCCGGTTCGGCGCGTGGACTCATCTCGTACTACTTTCCGGGGAAGCGGCAGCTTCTCCAGTCCGCCGTGCACCGGCTGATGCACCGAACGCTCGCCGCCGCGCTGGAGCGCGAGCCGTGCACGCGGGACGGCCGGGAGCGGATGGCCCGGGCGATCGACGCGATCCTCGGACTCACGGTGGACCGACCCGTCCTGATGCGGACCCATATGGCCGGCGTTCTGCAGACGGAGGGGTTCGTGCAGTGCCCGGAGCAACAGCGGCTGGCGGGACTGTTGCGCGAGACGGTGCGGCGGTACGGGTCGGCGGATCCGGACAGCGACTATCCGATGCTGCGCGCCCTGTTGATGGGCGCGGTCTTCGCGGCGCTGATGCCGGGCGCACCGATGCCGCTGTCCCGGCTGCGGGCCGAGCTGTTCGACCGCTACCACCTCGACTGGGAGTTGGGTGTTCCGCCGGGCGTGCGGCCGCCCGGCGGAACATCTCGGGGCATCGTCCTTCAGTGGCCTGAGCCGCCGAAGTAGTCGGGCTGCGTCTGGACGTTCAGCTCGTCCATCCGCACCCGCTTCGCCGGGTCGGTGAGACGGTCGTCGAGCTTCAGCACGTCGAAGCCCTTGACCATGTCGTTCGAGTAGATGTGACCGTTGTAGTAGTACGCGGACCAGGTGCCGCCGCCCACCAGCGTCTCGGCCGAGATGGGACCGCGCTCGAAGTACGCGATCTCCTTCGGCTTCGAGGAGTTGGTGAAGTCCCAGACGGAGACACCGCCCTGGTACCAGGACTGGACCATGATGTCGCGGCCCTTGACCGGGATCAGCGAGCCGTTGTGGGCGACGCAGTTCTCGGTGTCGGCCTGGTGCCGGGGGATCTTGTAGTAGCTGCGGAAGACCAGCTTGCGCTGGTCGCCCTTGCCGACGATGTCGTAGATGCCGTCGGCACCCCGGTTCGGCCCGATCTCCGCGTTGCAGGTGGCGGCGCCACCGCCGCCCAGCTCATCGGTGAAGATGACCTTGTCGGCCTTCTGGTTGAACGTGGCCGAGTGCCAGAACGCGAAATTCACGTTGTCCTGGACCTGGTCGATCACCTTGGGGCGTTCCGGGTTCTTGATGTCCATCAGGACGCCGTCGCCCATGCAGGCACCGGCCGCCAGGTCCTTGGAGGGCAGCACGGTGATGTCATGGCAGCCGGTGGTCGCCGAGACACCCGGGTTGGTGGGCGCGCCGGGGTTGCCGCCCTCGGGGAACAGCACCTCGAACTTGAGGAGTTCGGCCTTCTGCGGGGCCTTGCGCGGCACCTTGATGATGGAGATGCCGTCGTGCGGCGGCTGGCAGTCCGGGAAGGACGTGCTGGGCGAGTACGACGAGACGTAGACGTAGACGTCCTTCTTCTTCGGCACCAGCGTGTGCGTGTGCGAGCCGCACGCCGTCTCGACGGCGGCCACGTACTTGGGGTTCCGCTTGTCGCTGATGTCGAAGATCTTCATGCCCTCCCAGGACTCCTTGACCGCCGCGGACTGCGCGACGCTGTTGCAGGAGTTGTCGCTGCGGGAGGAGTCGGTGGAGAGGAAGAGCAGGTTGCCGGAGACCGAGATGTCGTTCTGCGATCCGGGACAGAGAACCTGCGCGACGGTCTTGGGGGACTTCGGGTTGCTGATGTCGAAGATCCGGAAGCCGTCGTAGTTCCCCGAGAAGGCGTACTTGCCCTGGAAGGCCAGATCCGAGTTGGTCCCCGTGATCAGGTCCTTCGGCACGTTGGCCAGGTGGGTGATGTTGGAGCTGTGGACGACTTCGTCCACGCCGGGTATGTCACCCTGCGCGATGGCCTCCTTCACCTCGGCGGCCTGGCTCCTGGAGACCTTCTCCTTGGCCGGGGCGTCGCCGGGGTCGGGGGTGGCGACCGCCGGACCGGCGGTCAGCAGCGTCGCGAAGAGCCCGGCCGCGGCTGCCGCCACGCCCAGACGTCTGCGCCGCACGCGAGTGGTGTGCAACGAGGTCACTACGTCCTCCCTTGTATCCGTCCAGAGTTGAACGGGTCTCGGACCTCGGCAGTATCGTCCCTCCCATGTACATATCAACAGATGGCAACAGAGACGTAATGAAAGTTTTTGATCACTCACATGCGGAAGCGTGTTAGGAACGTGTTCAGTCCTGCCCATGTGTCGTAGGAGGTCACTGTGTTGATCCGCCACCGGAACCCCCGGGCCCGCCGGTCCGCCGTCGCGGCGGCGGTGGCCCTCGCCGTACTGGCCCTGGGAGCCTGCGACTCGGGGGACGACAAGGCCGCCGAGACCAAGGCGGAGCAGGGCCCTGGCGTGGTGGCGCCCGGAAAACCGGGCGAACCGGCCAAGACGCTGTCCCCGGAGGAGGCGAAGAAGGCCGCGCCCGACGACACCCCCAACTCGGCCGATTTCACCTACGCGCAGATGATGATCGTCCACCATTCCCAGGCGCTGGACATGACCGTACTCGCCCCGGAGAGAGCCGATTCGACCCAGGTGAAACGGCTCGCCGCGCGGATATCCGCCGCGCAGAAGCCGGAGATCGACGTCATGGAAGCGTGGCTGAAAAACAATGGCGGGGCAAAGGATCAGCACAGCCATGACCATGGAACGATGCCCGGCATGGCGACCGAGGCCCAGCTCACGCAGTTGCGCGCGGCGAAGGGCAAGGCGTTCGACGAGCTGTTCCTGAAGCTGATGATCACTCACCACCAAGGCGCGGTCACGATGGCGACCGAGGCGGTCTCCGAGGGCAACAACATCCTGGTCGGGGAGATGGCCAACGAGGTCATCTCCCAGCAGACCGTCGAGATGAACCGGATGCGCTCGATGTGAGCCCGGACGGCGCCCGGTGACTCCGCGCGAGGTCAGCGGCGGTGGTGCCGGGGGCTGAGATGTCCGTCGTCGCGGGCCCCGGCGATCAGTCTGAGCGCCTTGCGGCGGCTGAACCCGGTGGCGGACATGACGGCGAGCACGGGGTCCTGGCCGGCGCTCTGGGCCGCGCGGTAGATCTCGGCGACCCCGCGCCGCGCGTCGACACCGCGCGGGGCGGAGGTACGGGCGCGGTGGCGGCCTGATTCCGCGGGCACGTGGTCGCCCTCGACGGGTGCCTCACGGGCCGCGTCGGGGGCCGTTTCGACATCCGTCGTCCCTGGAGCCGGCGCGGAAGCGGGCGCGGGCCCGGGTTCCGGCGCGGCTTCCGGCTCGGGGCGGTCCGCGCGCGCCGGAGCGTCGGGGCGGGGATCGAGGGCTTCCGCAGGCGCCTCCCCCGGCTCCACCGCGTCGGGCAGCACCTCGCACGGGACCGCGGCAGCCGGCTGCGGTACGGGCGGCCGGTGCGGCCCGGCGACCACCTGGCAGGCGTTCCGGAGCGGTGCCTCGATCGCGTCGGCCAGCGCCGCGAAACCGTCGAGCTCCAGCGGCGGATCGGCCTGCGCGTCCTCGATGGCGATCCGGCCGTCCCGTACCACCGCGAGGACGTCGATCCGGGCACCGTCCTGGAACGTCAGGCGGACATCGACCCACGGCGGCAGGATCTCGTGCCGCTCGGCGCCGTCCCGGGGGTCTCCCACGGCGGTCACCGTGCCGTGCCCCTGCACTTCCCACACGGGCCACGCGCGGTCGTGGGGTTCCTGGGCGGACATCAGTCTGTATTCCGACACATTCGCAACTTAATCAGGCAATCCGCCCCTATGGTTATGGCGCGCACACGCCGGTCCGTACGGCACCCTGTCGGCTCATAGCACCGGCACGGGCTCACAGCACCCGTGCGTCGAGCCTGCCCTCCTGTGCGGCGGCGGCCTCCAGGACACTGCCGAGCAGCCCCGGGAAGAGCGCGTCCAGGTCCTCGCGGCGCAGCCCGTTCATCTTGGCCGTCCCCCGGTAGACCTGCCGGATCACCCCGTTCTCGCGCAACACCCTGAAGTGGTGGGTGGTGGTCGACTTGGTGACGGGGAGGTCGAAGTGCGAGCAGGACAACTCGGCGTCGGCGGCGGCCAGGTCGCGGACGACCCGCAGCCGCAGGGGGTCGGCGAGCGCATGGAGCACACCCTCCAGACGGATCTCCGTACAGGGCGGGTGGGCGAGTTCACGGGTGCTGGTCGCGGCGGTCACGGCGGCTCCACTCGTTTTCGGACGTACCTCCATGGTACGAGACCCTTCGTAGTTTGACATTTACCGTACTACGGTGGGTACCGTACGAAGCATGGGTCGGCCCACCCCTTCCGTACCGGCCTCTCCCCGACGTGGTGAATGGAACCTGCTGTGAGCGCACTGTTCGAGCCGTACACCCTGCGGTCCCTGACCGTTCCGAACCGTATCTGGATGGCGCCCATGTGCCAGTACAGCGCGGAGGAGACGGGCCCCGAGGCCGGGGTGCCCGGTGACTGGCACTTCGCCCATCTCGCGGCGCGCGCCTCCGGGGGTACGGGGCTGATCCTGACCGAGGCCACGGCCGTCAGCCCGGAGGGCCGTATCAGCCCGGCCGACCTGGGGATCTGGAACGACGCCCAGGTGGCGGGGTTCCGCCGGATCACCCGCTTCCTCGCCGAGCAGGGCACCGTCAGCGGCATCCAGCTCGCACATGCCGGCCGTAAAGCGTCCACCGACCGGCCCTGGAAGGGCGGCGGTCCGGTCGGCGCCGAGGCGGGCGGCTGGGAGCCGCTGGCGCCCAGCGCGGTGCCCTTCGCGGACGGCCATCTCCTCCCCGCCGAGCTGACGGTGGAGCAGATCGAGGAGATCGTCGGCCAGTTCGCGGCGGCGGCCCGGCGCTCCCGGGAGGCGGGGTTCGAGGTCGCCGAGGTCCACGGGGCCCACGGCTACCTGATCGGCGAGTTCCTCTCGCCGCACAGCAACCGGCGTACGGACTCCTACGGCGGCTCCTTCGAGAACCGCGCCCGCTTCGCCCTCCAGGTCGTGGACGCCGTCCGTGCCGAGTGGCCCGACGAGCTGCCCGTCTTCTTCCGGATCTCCGCCACCGACTGGCTCGACGAGGGCGGCTGGACCGTGGACGACACGGTGCGCCTCGCGGACGAGCTGCTGGCGCACGGCGTGGACCTGCTCGACGTGTCCAGCGGCGGCAACGCCGCCGGCGTCCGCATTCCGGTCACCCCCGGCTACCAGGTGCCGTTCGCGGCGCGGGTCAGGGCCGAGACCCGGCTGCCCGTCGCGGCGGTCGGCCTGATCACCGAGCCCGAGCAGGCCGAGAAGATCCTCTCCAACGGCGAGGCCGACGCCGTACTGCTCGGCAGGGAGCTGCTGCGCGACCCGTCCTGGGCCCGCCGCGCCGCCGGTGAGCTGGGCGGTACGGTCCACACCCCTCCGCAGTACCACCGCGCCGTCTGAGAGCACGGCCGGGCGACGTACCATGACGCGGTCGTGGCCCGGCGCTCCGGCCGGGCCGCCCGCGAACAGGGGGAACGAGCCATGGGAGCGTCTGCTCCGCAGACCGTCGTCCGGTCGGCGGCGCCCGCGGATCTCCACGCGGTGGCCGGAATCTACGCCCACTACGTCCTCCACAGCGTGATCACGTTCGAGGAGGCGCCGCCGACGGCCGACGACTGGCTGCGCCGCTTCCACGACATCGCCTCCCGGGACGACCCGTTCCTGGTCGCCGAGGCGGCCGGTGAGGTGGCCGGCTACGCCTACGCGGGCCCCTGGCGCCCCAAACCCGCCTACCGGAACACCGTGGAGGACACGGTCTACCTCTCCCCCGGCCACACCGGCAAGGGCCTGGGCGGCGCGCTGCTGGGGGCCCTCGTGGAGCGGTGTGCGCGGGCGGGCCGGCGCCGGATGGTCGCCGTCATCGCGGACACCGGCCAGGACGCCTCGGCCGCCCTGCACCGGCGCTTCGGCTTCACGCACGCCGGGCGGCTGACCGAGGTGGGGTACAAGCACGGGCGGTGGGTGGACACCGTACTGATGGAGCGGGACCTGACGGCGGACGGAACGCTTCCTCACCCGGGGGGCCCGGCACCGGGGACCTGACGGGTGGTCGGACCGTGGACGGTCTCTTCTCGGGTACGTGCGAACGCCCACCCCGTGCACCAGTAGAGTGGCGCCCCGTGGCAGCAGCCTCCGCGTAGTGTCCTCTGTTTTCACATGCACTTGGCCGCTTGACCAGCACAAACACACCGAGAGCCCCTGGCAACCGCCGGGGGCTCTGCGCGTTGGAGGACGCATGAGTACACACGCACGTCGTGCGCCGCCTCGGCTGGGCCGTGGCCGAAGGGCTGATCGGCGTGGCGCCCGGCGTAATGGCCGTCTCGCTGTGGCTGCGATACCGATAGGGGGCGCCGTGCCGTTCGACCCGACCCGGCGATGGGTCAGCCACGCAAGCTGTCGCACGGTGGCTGCGTCTCGCTTCTTCGTGGACGGCGCCCCTTCCCCAGCCTTTCAGCCGACGGAGGCACAACGGGCCGGCTGGGACGAGGCCAAGAAGACCTGCGCTCGCTGCCCCGTCATGGCGGAGTGCCGCCGGAACTCCCTCGGGGAGGAGTACGGCGTGTGGGGCGGGCGTGACGAGCGCCAGCGCTACCTGATCCGCACGAAGCTCGCCCAGCAGGCGAAGCGCCGGCCCGAACAGAAACGCCTCGCCTGGGGCGAGGCGCTGGAGCACCCGCGCGAGCAGGGCTACGGATGGACGCGCATCCACGCGATGACCGGCATCGATGACCGGCTCGGAGAGCTGTTGACCGATAAGTGGGTCACGCACCGCACGGTGAACGCGCAGCCGCCCGCAGCGGTCGTGGCCTGTCGCTCCCGGAGCCCGGGAGCGCGCCGCAGGCGCCGTTCCCCGCGCTCCCTGGCAGGCGCCACGCCTGGGTCCGCCGTGCCGGGCGCATCACCGATGCGCACTACCGCCGCCAGAGGGAGGACGGGCGCTGGTTCTCGGTCCAGCTCCGCACCGGCAAGGGCCAGAGCCTCGCGTTCGTCAAGGCCGAGGACGTGCGGATCTGTCACCCCTCAGCCGGTGGTGATCGTCACCTATATCGGGAGGCCGGACCGTGAGCAACCCGCCACGCGAGCCGGGTGAGATCCGGCAGCCCAAGCACCTCTCGCACAGCGCGAAGGACGTCTTGGAGCGCTGCGCGAAGGCGTATTTCCCGAGTTACATGGCGCGGGTGCCACAGCGCCCCGCGCTGTGGAGCGCGGGCGGCACCGCCGTCCACGAAGCGACCGAGCACTACGACTTGATGTCGCTCGTCGGCAACGCGGACGTGTTCCAGGCGGGGAGCGTCTGGGAAAGGCTCTTTGACGGATGCTTCAACTGGGCCCACACCTCCGGCACCGCGCTCGGCCCCTGCCGGTGGTCAGCGGCAGTTGTCACGCGGGCCGGCGTCTCGGCGAGAGATGCGGAGTTGAGCCTCAGCCGGTGGCCGGCTGGTGGGCGCCGGCCGCGGGGGTGCGGACGAGGTCGCCCTCCTGGGCGAGGTGTTCGTGGAGGAGGCGGATGGCCATCGCACCCTCGCCGGCGGCCGACGCCACCCGCTTGACGGAACCGCTTCTGACGTCGCCCGCGGCGAACACGCCCGGCTGGGTGGTCTCCAGCATCAGTGGCCCGCGGCCCAGCGGAGCCCAGGGGCCTTCCCCGCCTGTATCGGCTGCGGCGGCTGCGGCGGCGCCGGTCAGCACGAAGCCCCGGGGGTCCAGAGCGAGCGCACTGGCCAGCCACTCGGTGTGCGGGCGGGCCCCGATGAACACGAACAGCGCCCGCGCAGGGATCTCGCCGAGCCGGCCGGTGACGGTGTCGCACACCTCCACCGACCTCAGGACGTCCTCGCCGGTGACCCGGTGCACCTCGCTGTGCAGCAACACGTCGATCTTCGGGTGCCGTTCCACCTGGTCCACCAGGTAGCGGGACATGTCCTTGCCCAGGAAGCCGCTGCGCACCAGCAGGCGCACCTCGGACGCATACTCCGCGAGGAAGAGAGCGGCCTGGCCTGCGCTGTTGCCGCCGCCGACGACGGCGACCGGGTCCGTGCCGCAGGCCTGGGCCTCATGCAGCGTCGCGGCGTAGAACACGCTGGGGCCCTCAAGGCGTTCCACGCCGGGCGCCCGGAGCCGACGGTAGCGCACACCCTGCGCCAGCACGACGGCGCGGGCCTGGATGTTGGTGCCGTCGGTGAAGTGTACGGCGCAGTACCCGTCCCGCGGCGCGAGCCCGGCCGCTTCCAGCGGCAGGGTGATCCGGGCGCCGAACTTGCGGGCCTGGAGCACGGAGCGGTCCATGAGTTCGCCGCCGGAGATGCCGGAGGGGAAGCCTAGGTAGTTCTCGATGCGTGCGGAGGACGCGGCCTGGCCGCCGGTGGCGAGGCTGTCCACTATCACGGTGGACAACCCGTCGGAGGCTCCGTACACGGCGCTCGCAAGCCCGGCCGGACCCGCGCCTACGACCAGCAGCTCGCATTCTGTGACGTCGGGCGCGGGCGCGGGGAGCCCGACGAGTCGGGCCAGGTTCGCGGGGTGGGGGTTGCGCAGCACCTGCTGTCCCTGCCAGATGACCACGGGGGTCTCTTCCGGCCGGATGGAGAATCTGCGCAGCAGCGCCTCGGAGTCCCGGTCCCTTTCCAGGTCGATCCACCGGTGCGGCAACCGGTTGCGCACGGCGAATTCGCGCAGCTGCCGGGTCCGCGGCGAGAAACGCGAACCAAGGATCCGGAAACCGGCGCCCATGCCGATGAGCAGCTGGCGGCGGCCCAGGTAGGCGCGGAGCACCAGGTCCCCCAGGACCGGGTCACGGGCAATCAGTTCCCGCTGCCGCTGCACCGGGACGGCCAGCACCGCGCCGGGCTCACGCACGATCGCCGTGTCGAAGGCAGCCTGGCCCTCCAGCAGGCCCAGCTCACCCAGGAACCTTCCCGGGCCGTGCACGGCCACCGTGCGCTCGTCAGGGCCGCCGTGATCGTGGATCACCTCGACCAGGCCGCTGACGACGGCGAGGAACTCTTCGCACGGCCGGCCTTCGCGGAACAGCATCTCCCCCGCGGAGACCCGCCGCCGATCACCGCGCCGCGTCAGTACGTCCAACTGCTGTGGGGTCAGCCGGGGATAGGCGCCGCTGTGATCGGGCGTCTCAGGAGGCGTCGCGGCAGTGGCGGAGCTGGCGGCCATCAGACCACGGCCTCGTCGATGAAGCAGTAGCGCCAGTCCTCTCCCGGTTCGAACGACTGGACGATGGGGCGGGCAGTGGTGCCCGCGTGCCGGTTCGGCGAGGAGTCGCAGCACCCGACGTGCCCGCAGGTGAGGCACATCCTCAGGTGCATCCAGGGGGTGCCGACGGCCAGGCACTCCTCGCAGCCCTGCGGGGTGCGCGGCTCCACCGGACGGACAAGTGAGAGATGCGGGTCGGTGAAGGTGGTCATCGGCGTCCTCCTGTACGTCTCCTCATGCCGCCGGGTGGGCCGTCCGGCGGCCTGCGATGGTCTCTTCGGCCCACCGGCGCAGCTCGGTCGCCGGCGCGGCGCCGGCCTGGCGGGCGATCTCCGTTCCGTGATCGAGGATCAGCAGGGTCGGCACAGCCTGCACCTGGAAGCGCTGGGCGAGCCGGGGAGAGGCGTCGACGTCGACCTTGACCAGTTTGACCTGGCCGGCCAGTTCGCGTGCGACCTGTTCCAGCGCGGGGCTGACGCGGCGGCACGGGCCGCACCAGGTGGCCCACAGGTCGACGAG
The DNA here is from genome assembly GCF_044763125.1 of Streptomyces sp. NPDC096310. NCBI lineage: Bacteria > Bacillati > Actinomycetota > Actinomycetes > Kitasatosporales > Streptomycetaceae > Streptomyces > Streptomyces sp. NPDC096310. The sequence continues at coordinate 206,153 of NZ_JBIWFO010000005.1, forward strand.
CACGAACGGATCCGCCTGTTCGGCGATCTGCGCGAAGTCGACGTCACCGGCATCGGTGATCCACGGCAGCGCCGTTGCGCAGGCACCGCAGCGCGGGGTGCCCTCGGCCGCTGCCGGCACGCGGTTGGTGCGGCCGCATGTCGTGCAGCTGACGTTCTTGTTCCACAGGCGCGCCATCGGATCTCACGCGGCCCTTCCCGTCTCGGCCTGCGACGGCCTGTCGTAGGTCACGACCAGCTCGTCGTTCTGCTCATCCACCCGGATCGTCGCCCCGTCCTGCACGTCGCCGCGGATCAGGGCCCGGCCGACCAGCGTCTCGATCTCGTGCGAGATGTAGCGGCGCAACGGCCGGGCGCCGTAGACCGGGTCGAAGCCCTGATCGGCGATGTGCTCGCGGGCCGCCTGGGTCAGCTCGACGGTCATCTGCCGCTCGGCCAACCGTCGGCGCAGGTCGTCGAACTGCAGCTCGACGATGTGTTGGATCTGTTCGCGGGCCAGCGGCTTGAACAGCACCACGTCGTCGACCCGGTTCAGGAACTCGGGGCGGAAGTGGCTTTGCAGCTCGCCCATCACCAGGGCTCGGGCGTCCGGCTTGATCTCCCGGTCGGCGGTGGCCCCGTCGAGCAGATGGGTCGAGCCGATGTTGGAGGTCATGATCAGGATGGTGTTGCGGAAGTCTACGGTGCGGCCCTGGGCGTCGGTGATGCGGCCGTCGTCGAGCACCTGGAGCAGGGTGTTGAAGACGTCGGCGTGCGCCTTCTCGATCTCGTCGAAAAGGACCACCGAGTACGGCTTGCGGCGCACCGCTTCGGTGAGCTGGCCGCCTTCCTCGTAGCCGACGTACCCGGGCGGGGCGCCGAGAAGCCGGCTGACGGTGTGCCGCTCCTGGTATTCGCTCATGTCCAGGCGGACGATGCTCTCCTCGGAGTCGAACAGGGCTGCGGCGAGCGCCTTGGCCAGCTCGGTCTTGCCGACGCCGGTGGGGCCGAGGAAGATGAACGAGCCGATCGGCCGGCGCGGGTCGCGGATGCCGGAGCGGGCCCGGATGATGGTGTCGGAGACCAGCTTGACGGCCTCGTCCTGGCCGACCACTCGCTCGGTGAGGATCTCGTCGAGCCGCAGCAGCTTCTCCCGCTCGCCCTCCTGGAGCCGGGTCACCGGGATGCCGGTCCAGGCCGCCACGATCTCGGCGATCTCGTCCTCGGTGACCACCTCGTGCAGCAGCCGCTGTTCGCCCTGCTTGGCGGCGAGGGCGTCCTCCTCGGCGGCCAGCCGCCGCTCCAGTTCCTGGAGCCTGCCGTAGCGCAGCTCAGCGGCACGGTTGAGGTCGTAGGCGCGTTCCGCTTCCTCGGCATCCTGGCGGACCTGCTCCAGCTCCTGACGTAGCTCCTGCACGCGCCGGATGGCCTGTCGTTCGGCGTCCCACTGGGCGTGCATGGCATCGGCGTCGGCGCGCAGATCCGCCCGCTCACGACGGAGCTCCTCCAGCCGCTTGCGGCTGGCCGGGTCGTCCTCCTTGGCGAGCGCGGCCTCCTCGATCTCCAGACGGGTCGCCCGACGGGTGACCTCGTCCAGCTCGGCGGGCATGGAGTCGATCTCGGTGCGCAGCCGGGCGCAGGCCTCGTCGACGAGATCGATGGCCTTGTCGGGCAGGAACCGGTCGGTGATGTAGCGGTGGCTGAGGGTCGCGGCGGCCACCAGTGCGGTGTCCTGGATCTTCACGCCGTGGAACACCTCAAGGCGCTCCCGCAGGCCGCGGAGGATCGAGATGGTGTCGACCACGCTGGGCTCGTCGACCATGACCTGCTGGAAGCGGCGCTCCAAGGCGGCGTCGGACTCGATGCGCTTGCGGTACTCGTCCAGCGTGGTGGCGCCGATCATGTGCAGCTCGCCGCGCGCCAGCATCGGCTTGAGCATATTGCCGGCGTCCACAGCGCCCTCCACGGCGCCGGCCCCGACGACGGTGTGCAGTTCGTCGACGAACAGCAGGATGCGGCCCGAGGCGGCCTTGACCTCGTTCAGCACGGCCTGCATGCGCTCCTCGAATTCTCCGCGGTACTTGGCGCCGGCCACCAGGGAGCTCATGTCAAGGGCGAAGACGGTCTTGTCGCGCAACCCGTCCGGCACGTCACCACGTACTATCCGCTGCGCCAGGCCCTCCACGATGGCGGTCTTGCCGACGCCGGGATCGCCGATCAGCACCGGGTTGTTCTTGGTCTTCCGGCTGAGGATCTGTATCACCCGCCGGATCTCCCCATCCCGGCCGACAACCGGGTCCATTCGCCCGCTGCGTGCGTCGGCGACCAGGTCGCGGCCGTACTTCTCCAGTGCCTCGTAGGCGGCCTCGGGCGTCGCCGATGTGACGCGCTGGTTGCCGCGGATCCGGGTCAGCTCGGACAGCAGCGTCTCCTTGGTCAGGCCGTGTTCCTTCAGCAGGCGGCCCGCAGGGGTCCCGGACCCCTCATCGGCGAGGGCCAGGACGAGGTGCTCGACGGACACGTACTCGTCCTTCAATCGCTTGGCCTCCTGCTCGGCGGCGTCCAGCAGTCGGGCCAGCCGCTGGGTGATGTACACCTGACCGGGGGTGGCACCCGGGCCGGTCACCTTGGGCCTGCGGGACAGTTCCGCCGAGACCGCGGACTTCAGGGCCTCGGTGTCGGCCCCCGCCTGGGCGCTGAGCCGAGGAACCAGCCCGTCCGGCTGTTCTAGGAGCGCCAGCAGCAGGTGCTCGCCGTCGGTCTCGGTCTGGCCGAGCCGCCCGGTGATGGTCTGCGCCTCCTGGAGGGCTTCCTGGGACTTCTGGGTGAGCTGGTTCATATCCACGATTCATCCCTCCTGGAGCCGGTGTCAGCGCGCCGCACCTCGTCCTCCAGCTCGCCGATGCGGTCGAGCAGGTGCACCACCACACCGACGGCGGCGTAGTTGAGGTGGAGCCCGGCCCGCAGCCGCTGGACGCGGGCCAGCGTGGCCGGGGCGCCGGGGCCGAACCACAGCCGGCCGTCGGCGTCGTGCCCGGCGTCCACCAGCCCGAGCGCGACCAGCCTGCGGATCAGCTCTGGGTGCAAGCCGCAGCGCCGCGCGGTCACGTCCAGACTGAACCGGCGAGTCACCGGCACAAGGGCGTAACCACCGGCCACAACGCTGGGGCCGCGCGGTGCCGCCGCCGGCCGGGCCGCCTGCCGTGGATCCTGGGCCCGCGGGGCGTCGGCCCGCGAATTGTTGGTCATCGTGGCTCCCTCGGGTCGAAGGTGGACACGGCCGCCAGCTCCTCGAAAAGCCGGCGCTCCTCGTCACTGGGCTCGGGTGGCACCATGATCCGGATCTCCGCGTAGAGGTCCCCGTCGCGGCCTTGCGGGGCAGGCATGCCCTCGCCCCGCAGGCGCAGCCGCCGCCCGCTGGAGGAGCCACCCGGCACGGTCACCTTGGCGGTGCCACCGGGTGTGGGCACCGGCACCGAGGCGCCGAGCGCCGCCTCCCAGGGCGTCACCGGGATCGACACATGGATGTTGCGGCCGTCCATCCGGAAACGGGGGTCGGGCTTGATCCGCACCCGCAGGTACAGGTCACCCTGAGGTCCGTCGCCGCTGCCCCGTCCGCCTTCACCGGCCAGCCGGATACGCTGACCGTCCAGCACGCCGCGGGGCACATCGACGTTGTAGGACCGCTCACCCTTGGGCCCGGCGAGGGTGACGCTGCGCCGGCCGCCTCGGTAAGCCTCCTCCACACTCAGCGCAAGCTCGGCCTCCTGGTCGGCGCCGGGCATCGGACCAAAGCCCCCGCCCCGGCCGAAGAGCCCACCGAAGAGGTCCTCGACGTCGAGGTCCGGGCCGCCTCCACCGAAACCGGTGCCGTACCTGACCCGACGGCCGCCGTCGCCGGTCCGCCCAGGTCCACCTCGCGCCCCCGCCCCGGTACCGGCACTGACCCGCTCCTCCCAGTCCTCGGGAACCTGTCGGAAGTTCTCGCCGAAGCGGTCGTAGCGGCGCCGGGTGGCGGGGTCGGAGAGCACGCTGTACGCCTCGTTGAGCTCCTTGAAGCGCTCCTCGGCACCGGGGTCCTTGTTGATGTCGGGGTGGTGTTCTCGGGCCAGTTGGCGGAAGGCCTGCTGGATCTCCTCCGTGGAGGCGTCCCGCCGCAGCCCGAGCACGTCGTAATAGTCCCGTGCCATGGGGCGTCACTCCTGCCGCTTGCTGACCACGACGGATGCGGGACGCAACTGTTCCGCACCGCTGCCGTACCCGGGGCGCACCACCTCGGTCACGGTGTTCGGCTCGGCACCCAGATCGTCGAGGACGCCGACGACCTCGTGCCGAGCCGGGTCGAAGGGCACTCCGGTCTCCGCGTCGCGCGGGTAGCCGAGCCCGCGCAGCACGTCGACTGCCTGGTCGCGCACCGCCTCGACTCCCTTGAGCACGGCGGACGGGTCGGACCCGGCGTGCGCCAGGGCCAGTTCCAGGTTGTCCAGCACGGGCAACAGGGCCGCCGCGGTACGGACGCGCTCGTCGGCCCGGACGCGGGCCAGCTCCTTGGCCTGCCGCTTGCGGAGGTTGTCCAGGTCGGCCAGGGCGCGGCGCCAGCGGTCCCGGAGTTCGTCGAGCTGCTCGGCGGTGCTCTGGTCCGGTTCTTCGGAGGAGTGGTTTCCGCCGACTGCCACGGGGGGGTCGCCACCGGTCTCCGTGGTCCGGTTGTCGTCGGCTCCTTCGGAGGGGGCCGAATGCTTCTGCGGCCCTGACGGCGGCGCTGATCCGGGCGTCCCGTGCGAAGGCGCTGTCTGTCGCTGAGGGGGTGTCATCGGCTCCGGTTCGGTAGGCATACGGACCTCAGCTCTTGTCGAACTCGGCGTCGATCACGTCCTCGTCAGCCGGTCGGGACTCGCCCGGGCCGCCCTCCGCCGGGCCCGCGCCCGCCTGACGTGCCGCCAGTGCGGCGTAGACCTGCTGGAGCTCGGAGGTCAGCGAGCGCACCCGCTCCAGCGGCGCCTCCTCCTTGACGGCTGCCCGGGCGTCGCCGACGAGCATCTCAGCGCGGGCCTTTTCGTGCGCCGGGGCCGCGTCGCCCAGCTCGTTCACTCGGCGCTCGACCTGGTATGCCGCCGAATCGAGCTCGTTGCGTGCGTCCACGGTCTCGCGCAGCGCCCGGTCCTCGCCGCGGTACTGCTCCGCCTCCTGGACCATCCGCTCGACCTCGGTCTTGTCGAGGTTGGAACCCTCACTGATGGTGATGCCTTGTTCGCGGCCGGTGTCCCGGTCGCGTGCGGTGACGTTCAAGATGCCGTTGGCGTCGATGTCGAAGGTAACCTCGACCTGCGGCTCGCCGCGCGGCGCGGACCGGATGTCCTCCAACCGGAAGCGGCCGAGCACACGGTTGTCCGCCGCCCTCTCGCGCTCGCCCTGCAAGACCACGACGTCCACGGCCGACTGGTTGTCCTCGGCGGTGGAGAAGGTCTCGGTACGACGGACCGGGATCGTGGTGTTCCGCTCGATGATCTTCGTCATGACGCCGCCGCGGGTCTCCACGCCCAGCGACAGCGGGGTCACGTCGAGCAGCAGGACGTCCTTGACCTCGCCCTTGAGTACCCCGGCCTGGATCGCAGCACCGACCGCCACCACCTCGTCGGGGTTGACGCTCATATTCGGGTCCTTGCCGCCGGTCAGCCGACGGACCAGGCTCTGCACCGCGGGGATCCGGGTGGAGCCGCCCACCAGGATGACCTCATCGATGTCGTTCTCGCCGATCTTGGCGTCGGCCATCGCCTGCTTCACCGGCTCCAGGGTCCGCTCGACCAGGTCGGACGTGATCTGCTCGAAGGTGGACCGCATGACGGTCTCGGTGAGGTGCTTGGGACCGGCCGCGTCGGCCGTGATGAACGGCAGGCTGACCTGCGTCTGGGTGACCGAGCTGAGTTCCGTCTTGGCCTTCTCCGCCGCTTCGAAGAGACGTTGCAGCGCCTGAGGGTCACTGCGCAGGTCGATGCCGTTCTCCTGCTGGAACTTGTCCGCCAGATGGTCCACCAGGCGCCGGTCGAAGTCGTCGCCACCCAGATGGCTGTCGCCCGCGGTGGACCGTACCTCCACGACGCCGTCACCGACGTCGAGGATGCTCACGTCGAAGGTGCCTCCACCGAGGTCGAAGACCAGGACACTCTCGTGGCCCTTCTTGTCCAGGCCGTAGGCCAGCGCCGCTGCCGTCGGCTCATTGATGATGCGCAAGACGTCCAGGCCGGCGATCCGGCCGGCATCCTTGGTGGCGGTGCGCTGCGCGTCGTTGAAGTAGGCGGGCACGGTGATGACCGCCTCAGTGACCCGCTCTCCCAGCTGCTTCGCCGCGTCGTCGGCGAGCTTGCGCAGCACCAGCGCGCTGATCTCCTCCGGCGCGTACAGCTTTCCGCGAACGTCGAACCGGGCGTTGCCCTGCTCGTCGGAGACGACGTCGAAGCCGACCGCCTTCGCCTCGTCGGAGATCTCGTCGTAGCGACGGCCGATGAAGCGCTTGGCCGAGTAGACGGTGCCCTTGGGGTTGAGGATCGTCTGGCGGCGGGCGAGCTGGCCGACAAGCCGTTCACCGGTGTCAGTGAAGGCGACGACAGACGGGATCGTACGGGTGCCCTCGGCACTGGCCAGAACCGTCGCATCACCGCCCTCCCATGCCGCGATGACCGAGTTGGTGGTCCCCAGATCGATACCGACTGCTCTGGCCATGAGGTGTTCCCTCCTCGGACGCGGACACATCCGCGTCCGCAGTGTCGAGATGTCTCACTCACTCGTAGAACTTGTCAGGGGCCTGTGTTACTCATGCGGCAGCCAACAGGGCGCGGCACCAACGGCCCGTGTCCTCGGTGGCGAACCGCAGCGGGCACCATCCCGTAGGCCTGCGACGAGAAACGGCACCAGCAGGCGGTCCCGCTCGCCGTGGCCGCGGAAGAGGGCGCGCACGAGGATCCGGTCGCCACACGGTAGGAATCCGGTAGAGACCAGTTCATCGAAGGCGCTCCACCACACTCCCCACGCTAAAGCGTGGGGCCGCCCCTCGCCTCCTGTCCCGGGGGAGAGGAGAGACAGCCTGGACTCAGTCCCCGCTGCCGCTGCCCGAGCAGTACGGGTTGTCCACAGACATCCCGTCGAGAAGGATCTTCGGGTGCGCCTTGACCAGGGGCACGATCAGATCGCTGCCGAACAGGTCGAGGCCGTCCGATCGCGCCGGCGAACGAGGCGGAATCGGCCTGACAGGTGCTGCTCGTCCAAGCCCGCGGTACACATAACGCACACGGGACGAAAACCACAGGTCAGGCGACCCTTCCGGCGGGCTTCAAGGATCGCCACGCACTCCACGTGGTGCGTCATCAAGAACATGCCGACGGCACGGTCGGGTGGGAACTCTCGCTCGACCAGAGTCATGGACAACGCCCGGCAAGTGCCCGGTGCCCCGGACAGGAGGGCCGCCACGCTCCAAGCCATCACGCCCACCATGCCCTACGGCAGCCGCCACTCCACTGGCTGGGCTCCCTGCCCGGCAAGGAGGTCGTTGGCCCGGCTGAAGGGCCGCGAGCCGAAGAAGCCGCGATCCGTCGACGTGGGGGACGGATGGGCCGACTCGATCGCCGGGTAGTCGCCGGGTAGTCGCCGAGCAGCAACTGCGCAATCTGCTCGAGCGGCTTGATGATCTCGGCGATGAGGAAGGGGAGCGCTTTGAAGGTGGCCTCGTTAGAGGGGGCTTGTCCTCTCCGCAAGCTAGTAGAGTGACCGGCCGTGGCACCACGACCCTTGCACGAGCTTATTGAACCCGGATGGGCGACAGCTCTCGAACCCGTAGCTGAACGAGTCGGCGCCATGGGGGACTTCCTCCGGGCCGAGATCGCTGCTGGCCGGACGTACCTGCCCGCTGGCCCGAACGTGCTCCGCGCCTTCCAGCAGCCCTTTGAGGACGTTCGAGTCCTGATTGTCGGGCAGGATCCTTACCCTACGCCGGGAATGCCTATCGGACTCAGCTTCGCCGTAGCGCGTGATGTGCGTAACTTCCCGGGCAGCTTGGAGAACATCTTTCTGGAGATGCATCGCGACATCGGTACACCCAGGCCCACCAGTGGTGATCTGACGCCCTGGGCACAGCAGGGCGTGCTCTTGCTCAACAGGGCGCTCACCACGGCGCCCCGCAAGCCCGCCGCGCACCGCGGCAAGGGCTGGGAAGAGGTGACCGAGCAGGCCATCCGCGCGCTGGTCGCCCGTGGCAAGCCGCTCGTGTCCATCCTGTGGGGGCGCGACGCCCGTAACCTCCGTCCGCTGCTCGGCGACTACCCGGCGATCGAGTCGGCCCATCCGTCCCCCATGTCGGCGGACCGCGGCTTCTTCGGCTCGCGCCCGTTCAGCCGGGCCAACGACCTGCTGATCGGCCAGGGGGCGCAGCCGGTCGACTGGCAACTGCCGTGAGCGGGCCGGTGACCGCCGTGCGCCGGGACGGCCGATGAGCCGGGGGCCCGGGTGAGCTGGGTCCTGGGCGTCGACTCCGGCGGCTCGGGCGTACGGTTCGCGCTCGGCGCCGTGGAGCCGGACGGGACGGTCACGGCCGTGTCGTCCGCCCACTCCGCCGAGCCGGTGCGTACCGGAGCGGCGGGCATCGACCCGGAGCAGTTTCTCGCCCGGCTGCTGCCCGCCGCGCGGACCCTGCTGGCACAGGCCGGTACGGAGGCCCGTCACGAGGGCCTGTCGGCGGTCGCGATCGGCGCCGCGGGGATGGCGACGCTCGGTGACGGGCTGCGCGCCGAGCTGCCCGCAGCGCTGGAGCGCTCCCTCGGGGTACGGCGTCTGGCGCTCGCCGCCGACGCGGTCACGGCGTACGCGGGCGCGCTGGGCCAGCGCCCCGGCGCCGTCGTCGCCGCCGGTACGGGCATGATCGCGCTCGGTACGACCCCGGCCGGCTGGCGCCGCGCCGACGGCTGGGGCCATCTCCTCGGAGACTGCGGCTCGGGGGCCTGGATCGGCCGGGCCGGGCTGGAGGCCGCCCTGCGGGCCCACGACGGACGGCGCGGGGGATCGGCCGCACTGCTGTCCGGCACGGAAACATTTTTCGGGCCCGCGAGCGAGCTTCCCGGGCTGCTCTACCCGCGCGCGGACCGGCCCGCCGTCCTCGCCTCGTTCGCCCCGGAGGTGGCCCGCCTCGCGGCCGGCGATCCGGTCGCGCGGTCGATTCTCGCGCAGGCGGCGGAGCACATCGCGGATGCCGCCGTGGCCGTCTGCCCACCATCGGGTGAATGTGAAGTCGCCCTCACGGGTGGACTGTTCAAGCTCGGCGAACCGCTCCTCGCGCCGGTGCGCGCCGAGCTGTCCGCCCGCCTCCCGCATGCCACGGTGGTCTCCCCGGCCACGGATCCGCTGGGTGGGGCGCTGTTCATCGCGGCGGCGCTCGCCACCGGATCGCTCCGGCTGCCGTCCGAGCCGCACCTGCTGAACGTCTCGACAGAACAGCACAGATGAGCTGAAAAATACCTAACGGATATATAAGGACAGATGGCTCGCAGCGGCCCCCTCCCCGAACAGCCGCGCCCACAAAACCAGTAGCATTCGACGCCATGAGCACCCCCACTGGGCCCGCATCCGGCCTGCCTGTACGAATGCCGCGACCCCGCCAGTCGGGGCGCCACCGCCGTCCCGAACCGGTCGCGGCCCCCGAAGGTGCGCCCGCGCTGGTTCTCGCCGTTCCCGGGCCCCCGTCCCGCGCCGTCCGCGGGCTGGCCGAAGAGGTCGTCAGCATCGCCCGTTCCGAGCTGCCCGGCCTCGACGCCTACATCGGCTACCTGGACGGCGACGACACCGAGTACCCGACGCTCCAGGCCGTACTGGCCGGGACCGCCGCACTGCGCACGGAGCGTTACGAGCTGGCCAAGGCCGCCGGCCGTGAGGTCACCGAGCCCGAAGGCCCCACCGCCGTGGTCGTGCCGCTGCTGGCGGGCCCGGAGAGCACGCTGATCGAGCGGATGGGCGCGGCCGTGGCGGAGAGCGGCGCCACCGCCGAGCTGACCGATGTCCTCGGTCCGCACCCGCTGCTCGCCGAGGGCCTGCACGTCCGCCTCTCGGAGGCCGGTCTGGCCCGCGCCGACCGCGCCAGGCTCTTCACGGTCGCCACGGCGGCCGACGGGATCATCCTGGCCACGGTGGGCGGCGAGGAGGCGGTCCAGACCGCGGGGATCACCGGAATGCTGCTGGCCGCGCGGCTGGCCGTGCCGGTGATGGCCGCCGCGCTCGACACGGAGGGCTCGGTCGTCGCGATCGCCGAGCAGCTTCGCGAGTCGGGTTCGACGCAGCTCGCGCTCGCGCCCTACCTGGTCGGTCCCGAGCTGCCCGCGGGGCTGCTCGACGCGGCCGTCAAGGAGGCCGACTGCGCCACGGCCGAGCCGCTCGGCCCGTACCCGGCCATCGGCAAGCTGGTGCTGTCGAAGTACGCCACCACGCTGGGCATCACCCCGCAGCCGCAGGGAACGCCCGCGCACTGACACGCGCCCGCGCACGGACGGGGCTCCGCTCCCGCCCCCGTACGCGTGGACGTACGTGGGGAAAGGGCCCGCACCGGATCGCTCCCGGGCGGGCCCTTCCCGTGCCGCCTGCGGCCGCCCTGTCCCCGCGCGGGGGCCGCTCAGCCGAAGATCACGCAGGACGCGGCGGGGGCCCGCAGGGCGCCGGCCAGGGCCGGGACGCCGTCGGCCGGGTCGATGTCGAACCAGGTCACGTCGCCGGAGCGCTCGTTCGCCACGTACAGCCTGCGGCCCGTCGGGTCCAGCACGAGATCGCGCGGCCAGTGCCCGCCGCACGGCACGGTGGTGCGGAGTTCCGGCTTCTCGTACGTCGGGTCGAGGGCGAGGACGGCGATGGTGTCGTGGCCCCGGTTGGCGACCCAGAGGAACCGTCCGTCCGGCGCCACGACCACCTCGGAGGGGTAGCACCCGCCCTCCATGCCTTCGGGCAGGACGGCGGTCCGGCCGACCGGTTCGAGCACGCCGTTCGCCGGGTCCCAGCGGCAGACGGTGAGGACCGGTTCCAGCTCGCCCAGGACGTAGACATGGCGGCCCGCCGGGTGGAAGGCGAGGTGGCGGGGGCCGCTGCCGGGGCGCAGCGCGGTCTCGCCGTGCGGGACCAGTTCGCCGGTGGCGATGGAGAGGGAGGAGATCCGTACGCTGTCGGTGCCCAGGTCGGTGCTGAGGATCCAGCGCCCGCCGGGCGCGGCCACCACCTGGTGGGCGTGCGGGCCGCGCTGCCGGTCGGGGTGCGGTCCTGATCCCTCGTGCCGGAGCACCCCGGTGACGGGTTTCGGGCGTCCGTCCGCGGCGACGGGCAGGACGGAGACGCTGCCGGAACCGTAGTTGGCCGTGAGGAGATGCCCGTCGGCGAAGGTGAGATGGGTCGGTCCCGCGCCATGGACGGGCACGGGGTCCGTGAGCAGGCGCGGCGCCGGGTGTCCCCCGGATGCGATGTCCGGGGTGCGGAAGGCGGCCACGGCGCCCTCGTCGGTCTCGGAGACCGCGTAGAGGACGCTGCCGTCCGGCGAGAGCGCGAGGTACGAGGGATCCGCCACGGCGTCCGTCGCGCCGCCCGCCGTGAGCGCTCCGGTCCGCGCGTCCACGGCGGCGGCGAGCACACCGAGGCCCCCTGCCGAGGTGAACGATCCGATGAAGGCCCGTCCGCCCTTGCGTCCGCCGTTGTCGCCACTCACCGTGTGTGCCGCCCTCTCGTCCCGTCCCGCGGACCGGTCTTCCGCTGTCCGGCCCGGCGTTCACGACGCCCGGCCCGGTGGGCGCGCCGCCCGGTCTGGTAGCGCGCCGCCCGATCCGCCGATCGCCCGGCCGACCGTAGCAGGAGGTACGGGAGCGGTCGCGGTGCACCCTGCCGGGTGGGTCAGGCGGGTGCGAGCGGGGCGCGCGGCGCGGTGCGCAGGGGCGCGGAGAGCCCGGTGAGCGCCCGCTCCAGGCCGTGCAGATGGGCCAGCGCGGCCTCGGCCCCGGGATGGTGGGCCGGGTGCGGGGCGGCGATCGGGGCCGCCGTCGTACCGGTCAACTCCGCTCCGGGGGCGACCAGTGCGCGCACGGCGGCCTCGATCCGCTCGCAGGCGGCGGACAGCCGGGCGTCGTGCGAGGCGGCCGGGTCGGCGGCTACGGCGGCGAACCCCCTCACCTCGCGCGCGCAGTCGTCGAGCAGGCCGAGCACCTGCCGGGCGCGGGCCTTGCGGGCCCGCAGCGGGCTGAGCGGATGGACCAGCGGGGCGAGGGACATCCGTACGCGGCCGAGCAGCAGCTCCAGTTCGGCTCCGTACGGCGCCGGGTCCGCCGCCGTGTCCCCGGCGAGCCGGCGGGCGGCCTCGGCCGTACAGGCGTGGACGCTGTGCAGTGTGCGGCGGATCCAGGCGTCGGTGGTGGCGTGGACGGTCACGGGCAGTACGAGGACGACGGCGAGCGCCGCGCCGAGGGCCCCTGCGCCGGTCTCCGCGAGGCGCAGCGCGAGCAGGGCGGGGTCGAGGACGCCGAGCAGCCCGTAGAGCAGCCCGGCCATCACGGTCACCGACAGGACCATCCAACTGTAGGAGACCTGGGCCGTGTAGAAGATGCCGAAGACGCAGACCGCTACGAGGACGGCCGTGGGGACGGGGGCGCCGTGCAGCGGGACGGCGACGAGCACCCCGACGACGAGGCCGATCACTGTGCCGAGGACCCGCCGGAAGCCGCGGACCAGGGTCTCGCCACGCGACGCGGTGTTGACGAAGATCCACCAGACGGTACCGACGGCCCAGTACCAGCGGTCGTCCGAGAGCGCCTGGCCGATGACGAGGGCGAACGCGCAGGCGACGGTGGACTGGAGCGCCTGCCGGGTGGTGGTCCGCGCGAGCCCGGTGCCGGTGGGCGCGGGCGGGACGGGGGCGGGCGGGGTGCGCCGTTCGATGGGCCACAGGACGAAGCGGACGGTGCCGGCCATGAGCAGGGCCAGCGCCGTGGCGGCGGCCAGTTCGGGCAGTTGGGCGGGGACTGCGTGCAGGAACTGGGTGCCGAAGAAGTTCATGAAGGCGAAGATGCCGAGCGCGTGGCCGCGCGGGCCCCAGCGCCGGGCGTAGACCCCCGCGAGGACGACGGCGAGAAAGGCCGTGTCGCGGGCGAGGGGCACCCCGTGCAGGACCGTGGCCAGGGCGAGGACCGGGAGGCCGACGGCGGGCAGCAGCGCGGTCGTCAGGCGCTGGGCGCGGACGGTCGGGTCGAGGACGGTGAAGAGCGCGAGCAGCGCCGCCAGGCCGCCGAAGACCGACGCGGTCAGCGAGAGCCCGGCCGCCCCGCACACCGCGACGGCGAGGGCGATGCCGAGGACGGCGCGCAGCGCGTTCCTGAGCCTGAGACGCCCCGGGTCCGGGGCCACGAACATGCTTTTCACAGAGGCACAGATAAGCATCCGGCGGCGCGATGGCTCAACACTTGTCCGGATTACTGTGCCATTGGCTCAGTCGAAGCGCTGTTCTGCCGGCCGGTGGGGGCCAACGGACCAGGGTGGTGCGCAGGGGCGCCGGGCCGGGCCGCCGGCCTCAGTCCTGGGCGTCCAGTTGGTCGGCGAAGGCGCGGAGCGCGTCGGCCAGTTCCTTCTTGGTGGGCAGCCGGTCGACCTTCTTGTCGAGTTCGTCGATGCGCCGGGTGAGGTCTTCGAGGTCCGCCGGGGAGCTGGGAGAACCGGGAGAACCGGTGGGGTCGTTCGTGGGGTCAGGGGCGCTCGTGGGGTCAGGGGCGCTCGTGGGGTCGGGCGAGGGGAGTCCGCCCGACTCCTCCGGGCCGGGTTCGGCGCCTCCGGACCCGCTCACGCCGCCGGCGTCCGTACCGCCGTTGCCCGCGCCGCCCCCGTCCGTGGTGCCGCCGGTCAACGTGTTGTCGTCCGTGGTGCCACCGTCCGTAATGCCACCAGCCGTCTCGGGGGCGACCGTCTCGTCGGCCGCCGGAGCCACCGTCGTACCGACGTTCGCGGCGTGGTCCTCCCCCGACCCCGCCGCGATCGCTCCGCCGATCCCAAGACTCGCCGCGGCGACGGCCCCCACGATCGTGATCAGCGTTCTTCGTGTGCGCACCCGCTCTGCCTCCGCCATGCACCGGACACTAGTGCCGGTTTTCGACGGAAGAGAGGCTTCCGCGCGATTTCCGTCGAAAACAGGGGAACATCCGTACGGGTTCACCCGTACCAGCGAACCTCCGGGCGGTACGGAGCGCACCGCGCCAGGTGGAGCCGGGGGCGCAGAATCACCATGTCGTCCTGGGTCAGACAGCCCTCCTCGGAGCCGATGCGTCCCCCCGCGTCGCGCCACCAGCGCTGGCCCGGCGACCCGTCGCACACGGACAGGGCGGGGGTCGAGGAGTTCCCGTACGGCGCGGTGAGGCAACGTCCGCCCACCGCGGTCCGGACGGCGCCGGCGTCGAACGTCCACGCCTGGGTCCGCGCACCGTCGCACGCGCGCGTCGCGACCCCGGCGGCGCCCTTCGCGCCACCTTCCGCGGTGAGGCAGAGTTCCACCGTGCGGGCGGAGTTCGTCGTGGCGATCGCCGACATGATCTCGCCGGGGCGGGGCGCACGGTGCGTTCTGCGGTACTCCTTGCCCACCCAGTTCCGGTAGCCGGCGCCGTACGGGAGGTACGCGGGGCATTTCCTCGGTACGCATCCCCGGTGCCGGTAGTAGGTCTCGAACACCGCTTCCTTCGTCTTCTTCTGCCCCGGTGTCAGATTGGCGGGCAGGAGGGACATGCTGTACCCGAGGTACGGCGTCACGGGGGGCCGGTCCGCCGCGTCGTAGGCGGCCCTTCGGAAGTAACGTCCCGCCACCGCGTGGTCGCTGTGGTCGCTGTGGTCGACGGTTCGCGTGTCGTGGTGGCCGAAGGAGTGGTTGTCGTAGTCGAGGGTACGGACGCGGCGTGCCTTCTCCCGGTCGGCCAACTCCGTCAGGGTGGTGAGCAGTTCGCCCTCGGTGTAGGCGCGCTCCGCGTCCACGGGCCTGATCGTCCTGATCTCCCCGCGGAAGAGCTTGAGCAGACTCTGGTGCCGGTTGGTGGTGGTGCCGCTGCCTCGGGGCAGTCCGTCGGGCAGCCGGAGGAAGGTGAGCCGGACGTCCGCTCCGGCGGCCAGGGTGTACGACAGGAGCCTGCGGTCGCCCAGGACGACATCGTCCCTCTTCCAGCGGTCCGCGGTGCCCGCCATTTCGGCGTACGCCGCCCGTACACCGTCCTCCCGGCTTCTCACGTAGTAGCTCTCCCGGAAGGGGTGACCGGCGTCCCCGGCGGTCAGATAGACCGTACTGACCGAACATCCGGCGCGAAGGGTCCGCCGGATCTCCGGATTGACGAAGAGGAGGTCGTCGTCCTGATGGGCCACCCCCACCAGGACGCGTTCACAGGGCGCCGCCCTGGGGGTCCGGGGCGGCGCGGCCAGCACTCCGACGACCGCGCAGAGGGACAGCAGGGACAGGGCCCAGAGCGGGCGACGCGGATTTCCTCGTCCACCGGTTCTCCTCATGTGCCGCTCCTCCGTCGTACCCCGTACCGGTTCCGCCGTTCCGTCCGATCCGCTCCGGCGCGATTTTTCATCACGCGGGATCCGGTGGCCGGGCGCGACGCGCAGGGCGCGTCCTCTTTCGGGTCCTGACGGCTGCGGCGGGCCGGTGACACGGCGACAGGTACGACCACGGAGGGCGGGCCGGCGGTACGGCGGTACGGCGCCAGGCCCGGCCATCGGTACAGTCGTCGCGGAACGGCGCGGCGTACGCGGAGCGGCGCGACGTACGCGGAGCGGCGCGGCGTACGCGGAGCGGCGCGACGCACAGTACGGCGGGAGGCCGAAGGACCATGCCGGTGGACGCCCTCGACACCCGCATTCTGCGACTGCTCATCGAGCGGCCGCGCAGCAGCGTGCGGGAGTACGCGCGGCTCCTCGGGGTCGCACGGGGCACGGTGCAGGCCCGGCTCGACCGGCTGGAGCGGGACGGTGTGATCACGGGCACCGGTCCCCACCTCTCCCCCGCCGCCCTCGGCCATCCGGTACTGGCCTTCGTCCATATCGAGGTCACGCAGGGGCATCTGGACGAGGTCGGCGACGCGCTCGCCCAAGTCCCCGAGATCATCGAGGCGTTCTCGATCACAGGAGCGGGCGATCTGCTCACCCGCGTGGTCGCGCGGGACAACGGCCATCTGGAGGACGTCGTCCAGCGGCTGATCCAGTTGCCGGGGGTGGTCCGTACACGGACGGAGATGGCGCTGCGCGAGCGGGTGGCGCACCGGCTGCTGCCCCTGGTCGAGTCGGTGGGCCGCGCCGCGTCCGACACACCGCGCTGAGACGCGGCACCGGGACGGAACGCGCCGGGGGGTTGGCGCCGCCCCCTACCCGCCACACCGCTCATGTAACGGGCGAGCGGCCGCTCTTCCGGGTGACAGCGCTCTCCACGGGTAAACACGGACCGGCCGCCTGGCCCACCGCAAACGCGTTCATGCCAGGAAGTAACCCTCGACGGGGTTGCGCCGGGGGCGCGCACCGACGGCGTACTGGGCCGATGAGCCCCCGCGCGCCGGTCAGACGATATTGCTGCCCGTAGTTGATCCAACGCATGCTGTTACGTGGCCCCTGGCCGGTGAAATGCCAGGGGAAAGTGCTGTCTGGTCCTTGCCCACGTCCCCATGAGCGAAGGGTGCGACATGTCTGGTTCAACGGTGAGTGGCGCGGGCCTGCCAGGGCCCGGGATCGCCCCGCGCGCCGGGGTGGGAGCGCTGCTCTCCCGTACCTGCCACCCCCTTCTGCTGCTCTCGGTCGGGGTGGTCTTCGCCCTGACCACGCGGTACGGCTGGGACACCGGCCGGGTCACGTTCGCCTTCCAGCTCTCGTTGATCTGCTACCTCGCGGCGTTGGAGCGGGTGATCCCGTACGAGCGGGCCTGGCACCCCAGCCGCCGTGAGTGGCGCTGGTACGGCGTGTACTTCGTCCTCACGACGGTGGGCGGCACCCTGGCGCAGTCGATGGTGGTGGTCGCGGCCGGCGAGCTCGCGACGACCGACCCCGTACTCCCCCTATGGGCGGAGATACCCCTCGCCGTGCTGCTCGGCTCACTGGCCGGCTACACGGTGCACCGGCTCGGGCACACCAACCGGTGGCTGTGGCGGCTGCACGGTGTGCACCACGTCCCCGACAAGGTGAATGTCGCCAACAACGGTGTCAATCACATCGCCGATGTCTTCGTCTCCCAGGCGTTCGTCCAAATGTCCCTGGCGATCGTCGGGTTCTCCGGGACGACCGTCTTCGGCGCGGGCCTGTTCGTCGTCGCCCAGGGGTACTTCGTGCACGCCAACATCGCCGTCGGTCTCGGTCGGCTCAACCATGTGTTCGTGGGGCCCGAGCAGCACCGGCTGCACCACAGCACGGATCTGGCCGAGGCCGGGCACTACGGCTCCGACCTGTCCATCTGGGACCGGGCGTTCGGCAGCTTCACCTGGCGGCCGGGGCGCGAGCCGGCCGCGGTCGGCCTGGTGGACCCGCGTTCCTTCCCCGGGACCGGTGCGATCGTCGCCACCTTCGTACACCCGGTGCGCTGGACGGCGAAGACCGGCCGCGGCACCGACTGACCTTCCCGTACCACCTCTCCCCGCACCATCCCTCCCCGCAATATCGCAATCCGCTTTCGCGTTCACGCGCACCGCATCCGGTCCCGCCGGTCCACCGGCGGAGGCATGGAAGCCCGCGCCTGCCCTTCGCGCACGTTGCGTGTTGACGACCCAAGGAGCCGACATGGCTGAATCGCTCCGCACCACGCCTCCTGAGAAGATCGCGATCATCGGCATCGGCTGCCGCTTCCCCGGCGGCGCCTGTGACCACCGCGCCTTCTGGCAGAACCTGCTCGACGGGAAGGACTGCATCAGACCGACGCCACGCGACCGGTACGACGTGACCACGCTCGGCAGCCGGGACAAGGCCAAGCCTGGCCGTCTGGTAGGCGGCAGGGGCGGTTACATCGACGGCTTCGACGAGTTCGACCCCGCCTTCTTCGGCATCAGCCCCCGCGAGGCGGAGCACATGGACCCACAGCAGCGGAAGCTGCTGGAGGTGTCCTGGGAAGCGCTGGAGGACGGCGGCCAGAAGCCGGCCGAGCTGGCGGGGAGCGATGTCGGTGTGTTCATCGGCGCGTTCACCCTGGACTACAAGATCGTCCAATTCGCCGACCTGCGCTTCGACACCCTGGCCGCCCACACGGCGACCGGCACGATGATGACGATGGTGTCGAACCGGATCTCGCACTGCTTCGACTTCCGCGGCCCCAGTCTCTCCATCGACACCGCGTGCAGCTCGTCCCTGGTCGCCGTGCACCTCGCCTGCGAGAGCCTGCGCCGCGGCGAGTCCACCCTCGCGCTGGCGGGCGGCACCCTGCTGCACCTCACGCCCCAGTACACGATCGCCGAGACCAAGGGCGGATTCCTCTCCCCCGAGGGCCGCTCCCGCACGTTCGACGCCGCCGCCGACGGCTACGTACGCGCCGAGGGGGTCGGTGTCATCGCGCTGAAGCGCCTGTCGGACGCCGTGCGCGACGGCGACCCCGTACACGCCGTGATCACCGCCAGTGGTGTCAACCAGGACGGCCGTACCAACGGCATCACCGTGCCCAGCGCCGATGCCCAGGTCTCCCTGATCGAGCGGGTCTGCGCCGAGGCCGGGGTCGCGCCCGGCAGCCTCCAGTACGTGGAGGCCCACGGCACCTCCACACCGGTCGGCGACCCCATCGAGGCCGCCGCGCTCGCCCGTGCGCTGGCCGTCGGCCGGGAACCGGATGCCGCCTGCTACGTCGGTTCGGTCAAGACCAACATCGGGCACTCGGAGTCGGCCGCCGGGATCGCCGGGCTCATCAAGACCGCCCTCAGCCTCAAGCACCGGACGATCGCACCGCACATCAACCTGGAGCGGATCAACCCCGCCATCGACCTCGCCGCCGCCCCGTTCACCATCCCGACGCAGGTCACCCGGTGGCCCGCGCACGAAGGTCCGGCGCGCGCCGGCGTCAACTCGTTCGGCTTCGGCGGCACGAACGCGCATGTCCTGCTGGAGGAGGCACCGCCCGCCTCCCCCGTGGACGAGCGGCCCGCAGCGGACCGCCCCCGCTGCACCGTCCTCCCGCTGACCGCGCGTGACGCCTCCGCCCTGCCGGTCCTGGCCGAGGAGATCCACCGGGAGCTGACGGCCACCGCCCCGGGCGGCGCGCCCCTGACCTCCCTCACCGACCTCGGGCACACCCTCGCGCACCGCCGCCAGCACCACGACGCCCGGCTCTCCGTCGTCTACACCTCACGGGAGGAGCTGGCCGAAGCGCTCTCCGCGCAGATGCGGGGCGAGGCCCACCCCCGGGTGGTCACCGGCCACCGGCGCGATCCCCATCAGCGGCGACTGGCCTGGGTGTTCACCGGTATGGGGCCGCAGTGGTGGGGCATGGGCCGGGAGTTGTTCGCCACCCAGCCCGTCTACCGCGAGGCCGTCGAGCGGTGCGACCGCGAGATCGCCGCGCTCACCGGCTGGTCCCTGGTCGAGGAGATGAACGCGGACGAGGGCAGCTCGCGGATGGCAGAGACCTGGCTCGCCCAGCCCGCCAACTTCGCCGTGCAGCTCGGACTCGCCGCGCTGTGGCGCGCCCACGGGGTACGGCCCGACGCCATCGTCGGCCACAGCACGGGTGAGGCCGCCGCGTTCTACGAGGCCGGGGTCTACAGCCTGCGCGACGCGGTACGGATCATCGTGCACCGCAGCCGCCTCCAGCAGCGTCTGGTGGGCACGGGGACGATGCTCGCCGTGGGGCTCGCTGAGGAGGAGGCGGAGCGCCGAATCCTGCCGTACGAGGGCCAGGTGTCCGTCGCCGCCGTCAACAGCCCCACCTCCCTCACCCTGGCGGGGGACGAGACGGCCCTGACCGCGCTCGCCGAGGAGCTGCGCGCGGACCAGGTCTTCGCCCGCTTCCTCTCCGTCCGGGTGCCGTACCACAGCGCCCTCATGGAGCAGATCAAGGACGAACTCCTGGACTGCCTCGCCGGGATCGAGCCGCGCCCCGCCCAGGTTCCGCTCCATCTGACGGGGCGTGAGGGCCGGGCGCACGGGACGGAACTCGACGCGGACTACTGGTGGAGCAACGTCCGTGACAGCGTCCGCTTCCGGCCCGCGATCGAGCGCCTGGCCGACGACGGCCACCGCGTCTTCCTGGAGATCGGCCCGCACCCCGTGCTCGCCCACTCCATCAAGGAGTGCCTGGAGAGCAGGCCGCCCGAGCCGGGCGCGGAGGTGGTGACGCTCCCGTCGATCCGCCGGGAGGAGGACGAGCCGGCCCGGTTCACCGCCTCGCTCGCCGCACTGCACAACCTGGGCACCGAGATCGCCTGGGACGTGCTGCAGCCCGAGGGCAGGACCGTACCGCTGCCGCGCTACCCGTGGAAGCGCGACCGGTACTGGACCGAGCCGCACCCCGTGGCGCAGGTCAGGCTCGGGCGGGTGGACCATCCACTGCTCGGCCGGCGGCTGGCCACCACGGACCCCGTGTGGGAGGCGGAGCTCGATGTGGAGCGCGCCCCCTATCTCGCCGACCACCGGATCCAGGGCCGAGCTCTGTTCCCGGCCGCCGGCTATCTCGAAATGGCCGCCCAGGCGGTACGGGCGCTGACGGGCGGTACGGAGGCCGCGTTCGGCTCCGTCGAGTTCCGCAAGGCCCTCTTCCTCCCGGACGACGCGTCCCGCACCGTACAGCTCGCGTACGCACCCGAGAGCGCCGCCTTCACCGTCGCGACGGGCTCCGGCCCGGGTGAGGAGCGGGCCGTCCACGCGAGCGGCGTGGTCCGGGCCGCGCACCGCGTCGCGCCGTCCGCGCCGCTGGACCTCGACGGGGTCAGGGCGCGTGGCGAGCGCCGGCTCGACGGCCCGGCCTGCTACGCCGCACTGAGCGGCCTCGGCTACCACTACGGGCCCGCGTTCCAGGGCATCGAGGAGGTGTGGACCGGCCCCGGCGAGGCGCTGGCCCGGATCCGGCCGCCCGAGGCGATCGGTGACGACGCCGCGACCCACCACCTCCACCCCGTCCTGCTGGACTCCTGCTTCCAGACCCTGCTGACCGCGGGGCTCGGGGACGGTGCGGCCGACGACGGCGCCGACGGGTCGACGGGCATCCTGCTGCCGCTCTCCATCGAGGAGGTGCACACCGGCCCGGTCGGCGACCGGCCGCTGTGGGTGCACGCCACCGTCACCCGGCGGCCGGCCGGTGAACTCGTCGGTGACATCACGCTCTACGGGGACGAAGGCCTGCCCCTCGGCCATATCGGCGGGTTCCGGGCCGCCGATGTCGAGAAGGCGTCGACCAGCGTGGCGCTCACCACGATCGACAACTGGCTCGCCGAACCCACCTGGGCCGAGAGCCCCGTCGACACCGGACCGCTCGACACGGCGGCCCCGGGCCGCTGGCTGCTCTTCGCGGACGCGCCCGGCGGGGTGGCGGACGCGCTGGCGGAGCTCGTCACCGCGCGCGGCGGCCACTGCCATCTCGTACGCCCGGGCGGGGCGTATGCCACCCGGACCGACACGGGCACCTCGACGGTGGTGCCCGGCCGCACCGACGATCTGCGCCGGCTTCTCGCCGATCTGGCCGAGGACGCGGCGGATCGGCGGGCCTCCGATGCGGGGCACGCCACGGGTCTCGACGCGATCGTCCACTTATGGAATCTCGATCTGCCCGCCCTGGACGACAGCGGGCGGGACCGTCTGGAGGAGCACAGCGCCCTCGGGGCGTACTCGCTGGTGGCCCTCGCGCAGGCGCTCCAGGAGGACGGGAGCCAGCTCGCCTCCCCCGCCGCCCTGCACATCGTCACGCGCGGCACCCAGCCCGTCGACGCCGACGAGCCCGTCGAGCCGCTGGGCGCTCCCGCCTGGGGCATCGGCCGGGTGCTGCGCCATCAGGAGCTGACCGCGCACCGGGGCACACTGATCGACCTGGCCCCGGAGGTCACGGACACAGAGGACGGCACGAGCACGGACGACCGGGCGCGGGAGGCGCGGGCCGTGCTGGACGAGGTCCTGCACGCCGCCGCGCAACAGGGCCCGTACGACGACGAGATCGCCCTGCGCGGGGAGCGCCGTCTCATCTGCCGGCTCACCCGTCCCCAGGATCTGACCCGTCCCCTCGCGCCCCGGCTGCGCCCGGACGGCGCCTATCTCGTCACCGGCGCGTTCGGTGCGCTGGGGCAGCTCCTGTGCCGCTATCTCGTCCGGCGCGGCGCCCGCCATCTCATCCTGGTCGGCCGTACACCGCTGCCCGACCGCGCCACCTGGCGCGCGCTGGACCCCGCCTCCGCGGCGGGCCGGGGCGCCCGCTTCGTCAAGGAGCTGGAGGCGCTGGGCGCGCACCCGGTCCACGCCTGCCTGGACACCACCGACGAGCGGGCGCTGACCGCGTGGCTGACCGCATACCGCGCTCAGGACGCCCCGCCCGTACGCGGTGTGTTCCATCTCGCGGGGCACGTCAGGGACACCCTTGTGCCCGCCATGGACAGGACCGCCTTCGACTCCGTCCTCGCCCCCAAGGCCGCCGGCGCCTGGCTGCTCCACCGTCATCTGCGCGACGAGCCGCTGGACCACTTCGTCCTGTTCGCCTCCATCGCCTCGCTGCTCACCACGGCGGGTCAGGTCAACTACGCGGCGGGCAACTCCTTCCTGGACGCCCTGGCCCATCACCGCCGTTCCCGCGGGCTGCCCGCGCTCTCCGTCGACTGGGGCCCGTGGGCGACCGGGATGATCGAGGAGCTGGGTCTGGTACGGCACTACCGCACCAGCCGGGGCATGAGTTCGCTCTCCCCCGACGCGGGCATGGCCGTTCTGGAGCGGGTGCTCGGCCAGGACCGGGCCCAGTTGCTGGTGGCGACGGTGGTCGACTGGAAGGTCTTCCTCGCCTGGTACGCGTCGCCGCCCCCGCTCGTCACGGAGCTCGCCGCGGACGCGGCGGGCGGCGCGGAGGCCGCCGAACACAGCAGCTTCCTGGACCTGTTCCGTACGGCGGACGAGGAGCGCCGCGCCGCACTCGTCGCCGAGCGCTTCTCGGCGGTGGCCTCGACGGTGCTGCGGGTGCCCTCCGACCGGATCGACGGGACGAGCAGCCTCGCCGCCCTCGGTCTCGACTCGCTCCTGGCGATGGAGCTGCGCGCCCGGGTCCACGCCGAGACCGGTGTGGCCCTGCCCCTGGTGGCGCTGCTCAGCGGCGCAACGGCCGGCGAACTGAGCGAGCAGTTGCACCAGGCCGCTGCCGTCCTGGTCGCGGAGGCGGCGGACGGGGCGGGCGCGGTGGCCGCGGTGGAGATCCATGAGGACGAGTCCCGCCACCCGCTGACGCAGAACCAGAAGGCCCTCTGGTTCCTCAAGCAGCTCAACCCCGAGGGCTTCGCGTACAACATCGGCGGAGCCGTCGAGATCAGGACCAGGATCGAGCCGGAGCGGATGTTCACGGCGTTCCGCACGCTGGTGGAGCGGCATCCGATGCTGCGGGCCAACTTCACCATGGAGGACGGGCAGCCCGTCCAGCGCGTCTCGGCGGGGAACGACCCGGATGTGGCCTTCTTCGACGTGCAGGGCCGCGCCTGGGACGACATCCACGACATGATCGTCCGCGAGTACCGCCGTCCGTACGACCTGGAGTGCGATCCGCTGGTGCGGTTCCGGCTGTTCAAGCGGGGGCCGGACCGCTGGGTCGTGATGAAGGCCGTGCACCACATCATCTCCGACGCGATCTCCACGTTCACCTTCATCGAGGAGCTGCTCGCCCTGTACGAAGGGCTGGGCCGGGGCGCCGCCGTGGAGCTGCCGCCCGTGCGCGCCCGGTACCTCGACTTCCTCAACTGGCAGAACCGGTTCCTGGCCTCGCCCGAGGCGCGGCGCATGCTGGACCACTGGCGGGCCGCTCTGCCCGCCGAGGTGCCCGCGCTCGACCTGCCCACGGACCGGCCGCGGCCCGCCGTGCAGACCCACAACGGCGCGTCCGAGTTCTTCGTCCTCGACACCGACCTCAGCGCCCGTGTCCACGCCCTGGCGCGCGAGCACGACGTCACGGTGTACATGGTGCTGCTGAGCGCCTACTACGTCCTGCTGCACCGCTACTCGGGCCAGGACCACATCATCGTGGGTTCGCCGGTGACCGGCCGTACGGAGGAGGAGTTCGGCTCGGTCTACGGCTACTTCGTCAATCCACTGCCGCTGTACGCGGATCTGTCGGCCGACCCATCGGTCGCCGCCCTTCTCGCGCAGGTCCGTCAGGTCGTCCTCGGCGGGCTCGACAACCAGGAGTACCCGTTCGTCCTGCTCGTCGAGGAGCTGGGGCTCCAGCACGACCCGAGCCGGTCGGCGGTCTTCCAGGCGATGTTCATCCTGCTGGCCCACAAGGTCGCCGCCGAGCAGTACGGATACCGGCTCGAATACATCGAACTGCCGGAGGAGGAAGGCCAGTTCGACCTGACGCTGTCGGCGTACGAGGACGAGGCGGAGCAGCGCTTCCACTGCGTGCTGAAGTACAACACCGACATCTTCCTGGCGGAGACCGTGGAGCGGATGGCCGCCCACTACGTCCATGTCCTGGACGCCCTCACCAGCGTTCCCGCCGACGAGCCGGTGGCCCGCCTCGATCTGCTCGGGGCCCGGGAGCGGTCCCGGATCCTCAACGCGCCGGCCGCGCGGGGCCGGGCGCTCCCGCACGACCTGCCCGTGCACCGGCTGGTCGCCGAGGCGGCGGCACGGACGCCGGAGGCCGTGGCGGTCACCGTACCGTCCGAGTCGGGCGGGACCCGGCACCTCACCTACGGGGCGCTGGAGCACGGGGCCCGGCTGCTGGCGGGCCGGCTGCGCGCGCGGGGCATCGGGCGCGGGGACGTCGTCGCGGTCTGCCTCGACAAGTCGCCCGAGCTGATCGTCGCCCTGCTCGCGGTCCTCAAGGCGGGCGCCGCCTATCTGCCGCTCGACCCGGGCCATCCCACCGACCGGCTCGCCCTCATGGCGGAGAACGCGGAGGCGGCACTCCTGGTCACCGCCCCCGGGGAGCGGGACCGGTTCGCGGCGCTGGACGTCCCCCTGGTCACCGATGTCCCCGGGGAGACGGCCGGGTCCGCGGACGCCGCGGTGCCGGAGACGAACGAGGCGCCCGTCGACCTGGACGCGCCCGCCTACGTCATCCACACCTCGGGGTCGACGGGCCGTCCCAAGGCGGTACGCGTCAGCCACCGGGCCCTCGCGGCCGTCCGTGCCGCCTGGCACGAGGAGTACGGTCTCGGCGCGGCGCCGGGCGTCCATCTCCAGATGGCGGGCGTCTCGTTCGACGTGTTCACCGGGGATCTCGTCCGGGCCCTGTGCTCGGGCGGCCGGCTGGTCCTGATCGGCCGCGATCTGCTGCTCAACACCGCCCGGCTGTACGGGACGATGACCGCCGAGGGCGTCGACTGCGCCGAGTTCGTGCCCGCGGTGGCCCGTGCCCTGATGGAGCACTGCGCCCACGGCGGCCACCGGCTGGACTTCATGCGACTGATGATCGTCGGCTCCGACGCCTGGAAGGTCGAGGAGTACGAACGGCTGCGCGCCCTGTGCGGCCCGGGGACCCGTGTCATCAACTCGTACGGCCTGACGGAGGCGGCCGTCGACAGCGCGTACTTCGAGGGGCCGACGGACGGGCTCGCCCCCAACCAGCTCGTTCCGATCGGCAAGCCCCTGCCCAACTGCTCCCTGCACATCCTCGACGCGAACCGCGATCTCGTACCGCCCGGTGTCACCGGCGAACTCTGGGTCGGCGGCGCGGGGCTCGCCCTCGGCTATGCGGGCGACCCCGGGCAGACCGCGGAGCGCTTCGTGGAGCTGACGCTGGGCCGCGGCCCGGGGGCGGCCCCCGAACGGCTCTACCGCACGGGTGACCTCGCCCGGCGGGACGCCCGGGGCCTGATCCATCTCCTCGGCCGCGCCGACGCCCAGCTCAAGGTGCGGGGCCACCGCATCGAGCCGGGCGAGATCGAATCCTTGCTGATGTCCCTGCCCGGTCTGAGCCAGGCGGTCGTCACGGTCCGCGCCGACGCGGGCGGCGAGTCCGTCCTGTGCGCGTACTACGTGCCGGAGGCAGGGGCCGAGCCGGGCACGGGCGAGCTGCGCCGTCATCTCGCCACCCGCCTGCCCACCTATCTGATCCCGGCCCGCTTCACCGCGCTGGACGCCCTGCCGCTCACCGCGAACGGCAAGGTCGACGTCGCCGCGCTGCCCGAGCCGCCGGCCGAGTCCGGCGAGGAGACCCACGAGCCGCCGGTCACCCTCTACGAGCAGCGGATGGCGGCGCACTGGCGGTCCCTGCTCTCCCTGGAACAGGCCGGACTGCGCAGCGACTTCTTCGCGTCGGGCGGCAGCTCCATCAAGCTGATCGAGCTGATCCACCGGCTCCAGGCCGAGTTCAACATCACCGTGCCGGTCAGTCTGCTCTTCAAGGTCACCACACTGCACGGCATGGCGCGGACGGTCGAGTCCATCATCACCGGCGAGATCTCCGGCGGCAGCCCGTATCTGACCTTCAACACCGGCCGGGGACCGACCCTGTTCTGCTTCCCGCCGGCCGGCGGGCACGGGCTCGTCTACCGGAAGTTCGCCGAGCACCTGCCTCATCACGAAGTCGTCGCGTTCAACCATGTCGACGGCGACGACAAGGTGCTCCGCTACGCGGACCTCATCGAATCGCTCCGCCCCGACGGTCCCTGCCCGGTCTTCGGATACTCCCTCGGCGGCAATCTCGCCTTCGAGGTCGCCAAGGAACTCGAAGGGCGCGGGCGCGCCGTCCCCCATGTGGTGATCATGGACTCGTACCGCATCCAGGAGGCCCACGCGCTCGCCGACGAGCACATCGAGGCGTTCGAGAACGAGCTGCGCGGCCATCTCCACCGCCACACCGGCTCCACGACCGTCGCCGACGCGACCCTCGCCCAGGCCAGGGAGTACCTGGACTTCTGCGGCCGCACTCCCAACACCGGCACGGTCTCGGGGACCGTCAGTGTGATCTCCGACGAACGGAAGGCGGCGTTCTACGCGGCGGGACAGCGCGGTACCTGGCACGGCAGTTCGACCAGCCGTACGGAGCTGCTGCGCGGCCACGGCACGCACGCCGAGATGCTCGACGAGAAGTACCTGGCGCGGAACGCCGAACTCACCCTCGCCGTCATGACCGGAGTCACCGACCTCGCCGGAGATGAGTCCCATGTCGCGTGAGAACCGCCCCGTCTGGCAGCCGCGTGAGCGGGCGCCGGGCGACCGCCCCCGCGTCATCGTCATCGGCGCCGGCATCGGCGGCCTGTCCACCGGCTGCTACGCCGAGATGAGCGGCGCCGAGACCCGGATCTTCGAGCGGCACGTCCTGCCAGGCGGGTGCTGCACGGCATGGTCCCGGCAGGGCTACGTCTTCGACTACTGCATCGAATGGCTCACCGGCACCGGCCGGAACAACGACGCCAACCAGTTGTGGCGGGAGCTGGGCGCCCTCGACGGCAAGACCATCGCGAACTTCGACGTGTTCAACACCGTCGTCGACGTGGACGGCCGGGCGGTGACGTTCTACAACGACCCGGACCGGCTGGAGGCGCACCTCCTGGAGATCTCGCCCGCGGACGCCCGGCCCATCCGCGCCTTCTGCCGCGACCTGCGGCGTTTCATCGCCATCAACCACTATCCGTTCCTCACCCCGCCCCCGCTCCAGTCGGTCCGGGAGAAGCTCGCCACGCTGCGGATCGTCCTGCCGGACTTCCTGCTGTTCTGGCGTACCGCGGCGACCCGGATGGAGCAGTTCACGGAGCGGTTCCAGGATCCGCTGCTGCGCCGGGCGTTCCCGTTCATCTTCTTCCAGGACCACGAGGTCTTCCCGCTCCTGCCCTACCTGTTCAACATGGCCAGCGCCCACCACAGCAACGCCGGCTTCCCGCAGGGCGGCTCGCTGGGGCTGGCGCGCTCGGTGGAGGAGCGGTACACCTCGCTGGGCGGGCGGGTCGACTACCGGACGCGGGTGGAGCGCGTCCTGATCGAGAACGACCGGGCGATCGGGGTGGAGCTGCGCGGCGGGGAGCGGCACTACGCCGACCACGTGGTCGCCACCTGCGACGGCTACACCACGATCAACAAGCTGCTGGGCGGCGCGTACTCCAGCCCCAGGGTCGACACCCTCTTCGGCGAGATGATGGACCGCCCGGAGATGCTCTACCCGGGGGTCGTCTCCGCCTTCGTCGGCCTCAAGGGCGAGTTCGGCGAGCGGGAGCGGCACAGCACCACCTATCTGCTGTCCGAGGAGGACTGCGCCGCCCTGCCGAGCGTGAGCCAGAAGAGCCTGGTCGTCCAGCTCCGGTCGCGGTACTCGGACGGCTTCGCGCCGCCCGGCAAGTCCGTCGTCCACTGCACGTACTTCAGCGACTACGCGTACTGGAAGCAGTTGCGGCGCACGGACCGCAAAGGGTACTGGGCGCGTAAGCAGGAGGTGGCCGACTTCGTCCGTGCCTTCCTGGAGCGGCACCACCCGGGTATCGGGCCGGCCATCGAGGTCATCGATGTGGCGTCGCCGGTGACCACCGAGCGGTACACCGGTGTGCAGGGCGGTTCCATCCTCGCCTGGAAGTCGTTCACCGACGCGGACGACGTGGTCACGGCACTGGTCAACAAGGACCGGATGCGACTGCCGGGGCTGCGCGGCTTCTCGCTGGCCGGGCAGTGGTTCGGCGGCGGGAGCCTGATCAAGGCCGCGTCGAGCGGACGGTTCGTCACCCAGTACCTCTGCCAGGAGCTGGGGCTCACGTTCCAGGCCTGGGAGAGCGGCGGGACGGAACCCTGGCACCCGGGAAAGCTGGGCAAACTCCCGCAGCTCGAACAGCGGGGGGTGCGGTGAGCGCCACAGCGGCCCACCGGCGGGACCCCGCACACGAAAGCCGACGAGAACACCGAGGAGCGCACGGCATGCCGGCTGCCCGACCCCGCAGAAAATCCATGATCGTCGTCGGCGGGGGACTCGGTGGTCTGTCCACCGGCTGCTACGCGCAGATGAACGGCTACAGCAGCCAGGTCTTCGAGATGCACGAGATCCCCGGTGGCTGCTGCACCGGCTGGGGCCGCGGCGACTTCACCTTCGACTGCTGCATCAGCTGGCTGCTGGGCAACGGGCCCGGCAACGAGATGCACCAGATCTGGCTCGAACTGGGCGCCCTCCAGGGCAAGGAGATGCGCCACTTCGACGTGTTCAACATCGTGCGCGGCCAGGATGGCCGGGCCGTGTACTTCTACTCCGACCCTGACCGGCTCGAAGCCCATCTGCTCTCCCTCTCGCCCGCCGATGCCCGCCACATCCGGGGGTTCTGCGCCGGGCTGCGCAAGTTCCGTACCGCGCTGCCCGCCTATCCGTTCCTCAAGCCCGTCGGGCTGATGAGCCGATGGGAGCGGTGGCGGATGCTGGCCGGCTTCGTCCCGTACCTCAATCTGTTCCGTACGTCGATGTCCGTCCTGATGACGGAGTACTCGGCCCGGTTCCAGGACCCGCTGCTGCGTGAGGCGTTCAACTACATCCTGCTGGAGAAGCACCCCGGCTTCCCCGTGCTGCCCTTCTACTTCCAGATGGCATCGCAGGCGAACCGGTCGGCCGGGGTGCCGGAAGGCGGCTCGCTCGGGCTGGCCCGCTCCATCGCGGACCGGTACCAGCGGCTGGGCGGCGAGATCACGTACAACGCCAAGGTCGAGCGGATCCTCGTCGAGAACGACCGCGCGGTGGGGGTACGGATGGTGGACGGGCGGGAGTACCGCGCGGACATCGTCGTCTCGGCCTGCGACGGCCCCACCACCCTGCTGAAACTCCTCGAAGGCCGCTATCTCGACGACGACTACCGGCGGCTGTTCACCAAGACCATCGAGGAGCCGGGCATGGTCTTCCCCGGCTATGTCAGTGTGTTCCTCGGGCTGCGGGCGGGCTTCCCCGAGGGGGAACCCACCACCACCCATCTCCTGGACGAGACGATGGCCTCCAAGCTCATCGGTATCCGCCATCCGAGCATCAACGTGCAGTTCCGCAGCCGGTTCTATCCCGAGCTGTCACCGGACAACACGACCGTCATCTACGCCACGTACTTCTCCGATGTCGCGCCCTGGCGTGAACTGAGCGAGGGGCCCGAGCAGTTCAGCCGGCTCCGCCGGGGCGGCGAGCTGCACACCCTGCCGGTGCGGCGGGGCCGCTCCTACTCGGCGGCCAAACGCCGGGTGCGGGACACCGTCGTCGACTTCCTGGAGGAACGGTATCCGGGGCTGCGGGACTCGATCGCCGTACGGGACACCTCCACGCCGCTCACCCAGATCCGGTACACGGGCAGTTACAACGGGACCGTCCTCGGCTGGCAGCCCTTCGTCGAGAGCGGCGAGACCATGGAGGAGCTGGTCAAGAAGCACGGGCCCGCCCTGCCAGGGCTGGAGAACTTCTACCTCTCCGGGGTGTGGGCCACCACGGGCGGCCTGATCAGGGCCGCCGCCGCCGGACGGCAGGTCCTGCAGTTCATCTGCCGGGACGACGGCATCGACTTCACGGCCTCCGTCGACGACACCGCACCACCGCCCACCCACGTCGTCGTGCCCGTAGGCCCCCAGGGCCTCTCCCGTACCCCGTAAACAACGCTCAAGGACCGCGCCAGGAAAGGCGGACACACCCATGTCTCCCCAGCCGCAACAGCAATCCACGCAGCGCCCCGAACCGCTCTCCTACCCCTTCTGGAACCTCGGCGGTCTGGATCCGCACCCCGGGTACCAGCGGCTGTGGGACCAGCCGCTGGCCCGGGTGCGCCTGGCCTACGGCGAGGACTCCTGGCTGGCCACCCGGCACGAGGACGTCCGCGCCGTCCTCTCCGATCCCCGGTTCAGCATCGGCGAGGCGGTCCACCGCGACCATCCACGGATCGAGCGGATGCCCCGGATCAGCGGCGGCCTTCTCACCAGCGCGGACCAGGACCACTCCCGGATGCGCTCCCTGCTGAGCAAGGAGTTCACCGCGCGCCGGATCGAGCGCCTGCGGGACCGGGTCAGGCGGGCCGCCAACGGGCTGCTCGACCGTATGGAGGAGACCGGTCCGCCCGCGGACATGATCGAGGACTATGCCTTCCCCCTACCCATGACGATCATCTGCGAACTGGTGGGCATCCCGTACGCCGACCACGTTCATGTACGGCACTGGGCGGACGTCGTGTGCTCGGGCAACACCCCGCCCGAGACGATTCTGGAGGAAGCCGGGCTCTTCAACGCCCGCATGGAGGGCTGGGTGGAGGCGCGCCGCCGGGAGCCCGCCGATGATCTGCTCACCATCCTGGTCCGGGGCCGTGACGAGGAAGGGCTCATCACCGAAGGCGAACTGATCGACATCCTCGGCGAACTCCTCATCGGCGGATTTGTCACGACCACCAACCAGATCGGCAACTTCTTCTCGCTCATGCTGCTCCACCAGGAGAACGGCGACGACATGCTGAGCCGGCTCCGCGCCGACCTCGGCCTCATCCCAAGGGCCGTGGAGGAGCTGCTGCGCTTCGTCCCTCTGCTCAACGGAGTGGTCCTGCCGCGCTACGCCATGGAGGACATCGAGCTGGGCGGTGTGCTGATCCGCGCGGGCGACCCCGTCATCGTCTCCCCGACCGCCGCCAACCGGGACCCGGGGGTCTTCCCCGAGCCGGACGAGGTCGTCCTCGACCGTCCGGGCAACCCCCATGTCAGCTTCGGGCACGGTGCCCACTACTGCCTGGGCGCGCACCTCGCCCGGCTGGAGCTCCAGGTGACCCTGGAGCAGGTGGTCACCCGCTGGCCGGAGCTGCGGCTCGCCGTCGGGGTGGACGAACTGCGCTGGCGGTCGAAGGAGTTCTTCAGCGGACTGTACGAGCTGCCCGTCGCCTGGTGACCTGACCGGTCGGCCGGGCCGGGGCCCGCGACGGTGACGCGGGCCCTGATTCTCACCCGGTTCGAAGCGGAGATCTCGGAGCGGGGGTACCGGAACGGCGCCGCCGACGCGGGACAATGGCCGCATGACGCAAGGAAACGACGCGGCGACCGCTCACGCGTGGGCGGTACTCGGCGGCCGGGCCGGACGCGCGGAATCGGTGACGTACGAAGGCGCGGGCGAGGTGCTGGCGGCCCGGCTGCCCGTGCGGGAACTGGCGCGGGCGACCGTGGGCGTGTGCTCGCTGGCCGCCGCGGAACTGCTCGCGCTCCGCCGCGGTGTACCCGTACCGGCGGTACGGGTACGGGAGGGGGCCGTCGCCACGGCGTTCGTCAGCGAGCGGTATCTGCGGATCGACGGGCGGGCCCTCACGGGGTTCGCGCCGCTCTCCGGGTTCTGGCGCGCGGCCGACGGCTGGGTCCGTACGCACGCCAACTACCCGCACCACCGCGCCCGGTTGCTGGACGCCCTTGACATCAGGGACGCGGGCGACGGCCCGGCGACCACCCGGCGGCTCGCGGTCGAGGTGGCGACACGCCCGGCCCGGGAGATCCAGGAGACCGTGTACGCGGCGGGCGGCCTGGCCGTGGCGGTGGCGTCCACGCCGGCGGAACCGACCGTCCCGATGTCCGCGGGCAGTGGCGCGCCGCCGCTCGCCGAGATCAGGACCGTCGAGGCCGGGGAAGGGAGAGCCCGGGTCAAGGCCGGCGGGGCCAGGGCGGGCGAGGCCGGGACGGCCGGGGAGGGCCGGCCGCCGCTGCCACCGGCCGCGCTTCCGGCCGAGGGGGTACGGGTGCTGGACCTCACCCGGGTCATCTCGGGCCCCGTCGCCACCCGTACCCTGGCGCTGCTGGGCGCCGATGTCCTGCGGGTGGACTCGCCCCGCCTGCCGGAGCGGCCCGACGCCCACACCGACACGGGGGCGGGCAAGCGTTCGGCCCTGCTGGATCTCTCCGCCACGTCCGACCGGCGGGTCTTCGAGGAGCTGCTGGACACGGCCGATGTCGTGGTGACCGGCTACCGGCCGGGCGCGCTCGACCGGCACGGGCTGTCCCCCGACGCGCTGTCGGCCCGGCACCCCGGCCTGATCGTCGCGCAGCTCTGTGCCTGGGGCTGGTCCGGGCCGTGGGCCGCGCGGCGCGGATTCGACAGCCTGGTGCAGGCGGCCAGTGGCATCGCCGCGAGCGAGGCGGCGGCCGAC
This sequence comes from Streptomyces sp. NPDC096310, assembly GCF_044763125.1. NCBI lineage: Bacteria > Bacillati > Actinomycetota > Actinomycetes > Kitasatosporales > Streptomycetaceae > Streptomyces > Streptomyces sp. NPDC096310. The sequence goes on from NZ_JBIWFO010000005.1 coordinate 239,337, forward strand.
GGCAGTCCGGGCGCCCTGCCGGCCCAGGCGCTCGACCACGCTACGGGGTATCTCATCGCCGCCGGGATCCTGCGGTCCCTGACAGACCGTCAACTCTTCGGCGGGGGCCGGCATCTGCGGTTCTCGCTCGCGGGCACCGCGTCCTGGCTGTTGCACGGTGTCGGGCACACACCGGTGGAGGGCGGCCCGTACGATCCCGCGCCCTGGCTCACCGAGACCCCCTCGGCCTACGGTCCGCTGCGCCACGCGCTCACACCGGTGCACTACGAGGGCGCGCCGGTCACCTGGTCGCGTCCGCCGACGCGCTGGGGCACGGATCTGCCGCGCTGGAGCTGACGGCCCGCGGCGCCTGTTCCTGACCCGATCCCCCGACCACGCCATCTTGACATGCACTCGCCCGGATGGTGGTTTAGACCAATCGGTCACCGGCCGGTGACCGGGCCCCGCCCTCCCTTGGAGTTGCCGTGCTCCGTCGGTCCCGAAGGCACCACCCCGGAAACTCCCTTCTCGGCCTCCCTCTTCTCGGCGCCCTGGCACTGACGCTCACCCCACTCACTCCCCTCGCCCCACTCGACCCGCTCACTCCGCCCGCCTCCTTCACCGCCGCACCCGCCGGTACGTCCGCCGGTACGCCCGCCGACGCGTCCGCCCCCACGGACCAGCTGCCGGTCATCACTCCCGCCCCGCAGCGGATGACCGCCACGGGGCGCGCGCTGCGCGTACCGGACCGGGTACGGCTGGCCGTCGGCGCGGGGGCCGACGCCGCCGGTCTCGATGTGATCAGAAAGGCGCTGGCCTCCGCCGGGGCCCGCAGGATCGACCAGGTACCGATCGCCGGCACGGGAGCCACCCCGGCCCCGGCCTCCGGTGCACGCGACCCGCGCCTCACCGTCGTGGTCGGATCGGTCACGGACCGGGCGGTGGCCCGCGCCCTGCGCACGGCGGGCGGAAGCGTCCCCGGCACGCTCGTCGCGGAGGGGTACGCACTCGCCTCCGGCGCGGGCGACCGCCGTACCGGCGCCACGGCCGTCCTCGCGGGCAACGACGCGGACGGCGTCTACTACGCGGCACAGACCTTCCGGCAGTTGGTGACCCCCGCACGCGGAACCCTCGCAGCCGTGTCGATCACCGACCACCCCCTGATGTCTCTGCGCGGCAGTATCGAGGGCTTCTACGGCGCGCCCTGGTCGCACGCCGACCGGCTCGACCAACTCGCCTTCTACGGCGCCGTCAAGGCCAACACGTACATCTATGCCCCCAAGGACGACGTGTACCTGCGGGAGAGCTGGCGCGACGCGTACCCCGCCGACCGGCTCGCGGAGCTGCGCGAGCTGATCGACCGTGCCACCACGCACCACGTCGACTTCACCTACGCCATCTCCCCCGGCCTGTCGGTCTGTTACAGCGACCCGAACGACGTGAGCGCCCTGGAGAACAAACTCGAAAGCCTCTACGCGCAGGGGGCGCGCAGCTTCTACGTGGCGCTGGACGACATCAGTTACACGAGCTGGAACTGCCCCGCCGACCAGGCGGCGTACGGCGCTCCGGGTCGCGCCGCCGCCGGGCGGGCACAGGCCGATCTGCTCAACGCGGTGCAGCGCGGCTTCATCGACACGCACGACGGCGCCCGGCCGCTCCAGATGGTGCCCACCGAGTACTCCGACATGGCCGACTCCCCGTACAAGAAGGTCCTGCGTGAGCAGCTCGATCCCCGGGTGGTCGTGCAGTGGACGGGCAACGACGTCGTCCCGCCCTCGATCAGTGTGACCGACGCCCGCGCGGCCTCGGCGGTCTGGGGACGCAAGGTGTTCCTCTGGGACAACTACCCGGTCAACGACTACGGGCAGACCACGGGCCGGCTGCTGATGGCGCCGTACGACCGGCGCGAGGCCGGGCTGCACGAGGAGTTGAGCGGTATCGTCCTCAACCCCATGAACCAGGCGGCCGCGAGCAAGGTCGCGCTCTTCGGCGGGGCGTCCTTCGCCTGGAACGACCGGGGTTACGACGCCGGACGCACCTGGCGCGCGGCGGCCGGCCATCTGGCGGACGGTGACCCCATGACCACCCGGGCGCTGCTGGCCTTCTTCGACACCCAGCATCTCGCGCCGACGTTCGGCCCGGAGAACTGGCAGCCGCAGGCGCCCGTGCTGGGCGCGGCGCTGGGCGACTTCCGCGCCGTATGGTCCACCGGCTCCGACCGCGAGCGGCGGTCCGCGCTGCGTGAGCTGTCCGCCTACGCCGCTCTGCTCGCCGACGCGCCGGAGCTGATCCGAAACGGGGTGGCGGACCAGGGTTTCCTCCGGGAGACGGCGCCGTGGCTGACCGCGCTCGACCTGTGGGGCGGCTCCCTGGACGCCACGCTGGACGGGCTGCGGCAGCAACTCGGCGGCGGCAGCGGTGAACGGTCCTTCGCCGAGGCGGCCGCGCTGGCCCGGCAGGCCGCCGCTGTCCGGACGATCCCGGGGACGACCCGGCCGCAGGGCACGATCAAGGTGGCGGACGGGGTCCTGGACACCTTCGTCGAGGAGGCGCCGGGCCTGCGCGGCTGAGCGGGGCCGGTGTCCTGGGGAAGGGGCCCTGGCCCCTTCCCCAGGGCGTGAACGGCCAGGTTTCATCACGATCCGGTTTCAGGACACCCTCGGACTCTTGCTTTCTCCCTGTGAAATCGATTCCAATCCTCCGTGTAATCGATTCCACAAGGAGGTGGACCGACGATGGCGGCCATCAAGGACGTCGCGGCGCAGGCAGGTGTCTCCGCCGCCACGGTTTCCCGCGTGCTCAACGACCATCCGTCGGTCAGCCCGGCCTCCCGCGCCCGGGTGCTCGCCGCCGTCGCCGCGTTGGGGTACCGGCCCAACGCCGTGGCCCGCTCGCTGCGCACCGACGAGACCCGCACCCTCGGCCTGGTCATCAGCGATGTGCTCAACCCGTACTTCACCTCCCTGGCGCGGGCCGTCGAGGAGGAGGCGCGGGCCCTCGGCTACAGCGTGATCATCGGGAACGCGGACGAGCGGCCCGAACTGCAGGACCACCACATCCGTACGCTGCTGGACCGCCGGATCGACGGACTGCTGCTGTCCCCCACCGACCGCGGGGCGAAGCTGATAGGCGACGCGCTGCGCGCCGATACGCCGGTCGTCTTCGTGGACCGGTGGATCCCTGGGGTGGACGTGCCGGTCGTCCGGGCGGACGGGCGCGCCGCCGTACGGGACCTGGTCGGGCATCTGCTGGCGCTCGGCCACCGCAGGCCGGCGATCATCGCGGGCCCGGCGGCCACGACCACCGGCAGCGAGCGTGTCGACGCGTTCCGCGCGGCGCTCGCCGAGCACGGGGTGCCGCTGCCGGACGCGTACATCGGCCAGGGCGACTTCCAGGCCGAGAGCGGGCGCCGGGCCGCCGAGCGTTTCCTCGCCCTGCCCGAGCCACCGGACGCGGTGTTCGCCGCGGACAACCTGATGGCGCTCGGCGCGCTCGACGCGTTCCGCGCCCGGGGGCTGCGGGTCCCCGAGGACATCGCGCTCGCCGCCTTCGACGACATCCCCTGGTTCGTGCACACGGACCCGCCGATCACCGCGATCGCGCAGCCCACGGACGAGCTGGGGCGGGCCGCCGTTCGGGCGCTGGCGGATCGGATCGCGGGCCGCGAGCCGCCGTCCGTGACGCTGCCCGCCCGGCTGGTCGTACGCCGCTCGTGCGGCGCGGCCTTCCCGCCGGAACGGCCGGACCCCCTCCCACCGGAACGGCCGGATCCCGTACCGCCGGAACCGCGGGCCCCCCTCCCACCGGAACGAACCCCATCAGCACGATCGCAAAGGAGCGACCCGTGAGTCACCCGGACGAGTTGCTGCGTGTCGAAGGGATACGCAAGACCTTCCCCGGCGTGGTGGCGCTCGACAGCGTCGACTTCGATCTGCGCCGCGGCGAGGTGCATGTCCTCCTCGGCGAGAACGGCGCCGGCAAGAGCACCCTCATCAAGATGCTCTCCGGTGCGTACCGGCCCGACAGCGGCAGGGTCCTCGCCGGCGGGGAAGAGGTACGTATCCACGGCGCGCAGGACGCGGAACGGCTCGGCATCGCCACCATCTACCAGGAGTTCAACCTCGTCCCCGATCTGACGGTGGCCGAGAACATCTTCCTGGGGCGCCAGCCACGCCGGTTCGGCCTCATCGACCGCAAGAGGATGGAGGACGATGCCGCCGCCCTGCTGGAGCGCGTCGGTGTCACCACTCCGCCCCACACCAAGGTCCGTGAACTGGGCATCGCCCGGCTCCAGATGGTCGAGATCGCCAAGGCCCTCAGCCTCGACGCGCGGGTGCTGGTGATGGACGAACCGACCGCCGTGCTGACCTCCGAGGAGGTGGAGAAGCTCTTCCGGATCGTGCGCACCCTGCGCGAGGAGGGCGTGGGCATCGTCTTCATCACCCACCATCTGGAGGAGATCGCGGCGCTCGGCGACCGGGTCACCGTGCTGCGCGACGGCCGCAGCGTCGGCCAGGTGCCCGCCTCGACCCCCGAGGACGAACTCGTACGCCTCATGGTCGGCCGCAGCATCGAGCAGCAGTACCCGCGCCGCCGCGCGGAGACCGGCACCGCGCTGCTCCGGGTGAGCGGGCTGACCCGCCAGGGCGTCTTCCACGACGTGGGGTTCGAGGTCCGGGCCGGCGAGGTCGTCGGCATCGCGGGGCTGGTGGGCGCGGGCCGCACCGAGGTCGTACGGGCCGTCTTCGGCGCCGATCACTACGACAGCGGCACCGTGCGGGTGGACGGGGTCCCCCTGCCTCGGTACGACGTCGGCGCGGCGATGGCCGCCGGGATCGGCCTCGTGCCCGAGGACCGCAAGGGCCAGGGCCTGCTGCTCGACGCCTCGGTGGCGGAGAACCTGGGCCTGGTCACCCTGCGCTCCGCGACCCGTGGCGGGCTGGTGGACCGCAAGGCCCAGCACATCGCCGCTGCCCGGATGGCCGGACAACTCGGCGTACGGATGGCGGGACTTGAGCAGCGGGTGGGCACCCTGTCGGGCGGGAACCAGCAGAAGGTCGTCATCGGCAAGTGGCTGCTGGCCGATGTCCGGGTGCTGATCCTGGACGAGCCGACGCGCGGTATCGACGTCGGCGCGAAGGTCGAGATCTACCAGCTCATCAACGAACTCACCGCCGCGGGCCACGCCGTGCTGATGATCTCCAGCGATCTGCCGGAGGTGCTCGGCATGAGCGACCGGGTGCTGGTCATGGCCCAGGGCCGGATCGCCGGTGAACTCACCGCCGGCGAGGCCACCCAGGACGCGGTGATGGCGCTCGCCGTGAGCACCGGGCCGTCCGCGGCCGACACCGTGACCGTGCCCGCGAGTGCGACACCGAGCACGAGCACAACACCGAGCACGACAACCGACACCACAGTCGACGAAGAAGGAGTGGAGGGCTCCCGTGGCCACTGACACGCTGCAGAGCGAGAAGAACACAACAGGCGGCGGTGGCGCCCCGGGGCTCCGCCGTCTCCTCCTCGACAACGGCGCCCTGAGCGCCCTGGTCGTCCTGGTGGTGGCGATGTCGCTGCTGTCGGGCGACTTCCTGACCACACAGAACCTGCTGAACGTCGGTGTGCAGGCCGCGGTGACCGCGATCCTCGCATTCGGTGTCACCTTCGTCATCGTCACGGCGGGCATCGACCTGTCGGTCGGCTCGGTGGCCGCACTCTCCGCGACCGTCCTGGCCTGGTCGGCGACGTCCGAGGGGGTGCCGGTCTGGCTGGCCGTCATCCTCGCCGTCGCCACCGGCATAGCCTGCGGGTTCGTCAACGGCGCGCTCGTCTCGTACGGCAAACTCCCGCCGTTCATCGCCACGTTGGCGATGCTCTCGGTGGGCCGCGGCCTCTCCCTGGTGATCTCGCAGGGCAGTCCGATCGCCTTCCCCTCCTCGGTCTCGCGGCTGGGTGACACCCTCGGCGGCTGGCTGCCCGTGCCGGTCCTGGTGATGATCGTGATGGGGCTGATCACCGCGGTGGTCCTGGGCCGCACCTACCTCGGCCGCTCGATGTACGCGATCGGCGGCAACGAGGAGGCGGCACGCCTCTCCGGACTGCGGGTCAAGCGTCAGAAGGTCGCCGTCTACGCCCTGTCCGGGCTGTTCGCCGCCGTCGCGGGCGTCGTCCTCGCCTCCCGGCTCGCCTCGGCGCAGCCGCAGGCCGCGCAGGGGTACGAACTCGACGCGATCGCCGCCGTCGTCATCGGCGGCGCCAGCCTGTCGGGAGGGGTCGGCAAGGCGTCCGGCACTCTGATCGGCGCGCTGATCCTCGCGGTGCTGCGCAACGGCCTCAATCTGCTGTCGGTGTCGGCGTTCTGGCAGCAGGTCGTCATCGGTGTCGTCATCGCGCTCGCGGTGCTGCTCGACACGGTGCGCCGGCGTGCCGGTTCCACCCCGGTGACGGGCGGCGCGGGCGGCGCGGCCGGTGCGGGCGGGCCCGGGGGCAAAAAGGCGCAGGCCGTGAAGTACACGGTCGCGGCGGTGCTGGTGGCCGCCGTCATCGGCGGTGTCTCCTTCTGGAACAACGGCTCCTCCGGCGGTACGACCAAGCTGGGCCTGTCCGTCTCCACCCTCAACAACCCGTTCTTCGTGCAGTTGAAGGCGGGCGCCCAGGCCGAGGCGAAGGCGAAGGGAGTCGACCTGACCGTCACCGACGCGCAGAACGACGCCTCCCAACAGGCCAACCAGATACAGAACTTCACCAGTGAGGGCATGTCCTCGGTGATCGTCAACCCGGTCGACTCGGACGCGGCGGGCCCCTCGGTGCGCGCCGCCAACAAGGCGGACATCCCGGTGGTCGCCGCCGACCGTGGTGTCAACAAGGCGGATGTCGCGACACTCGTCGCCTCCGACAACGTCGCGGGCGGCGAGCAGGCGGCGCGGACCCTCGCCGACAAGCTCGGCGGGAAGGGCCGCATCGTGGTCCTCCAGGGCACGGCGGGCACCTCGGCCAGCCGGGAGCGCGGCGCGGGCTTCGCCCAGGGCATCAAGGCATACCCGGGTATCAAGGTCGTCGCGAAACAGCCCGCTGACTTCGACCGCACCAAGGGCCTCGACGTGATGACGAATCTGCTCCAGGCCCACGCCGGTGTGAACGGTGTCTTCGCCGAGAACGACGAGATGGCGCTCGGCGCGATCAAGGCGCTGGGCGGCAAGGCGGGCACGTCGGTCCCGGTGGTCGGCTTCGACGGCACGCCCGACGGACTGAAGGCGGTCAAGGCGGGCACCCTGTACGCGTCGGTGGCGCAGCAACCCGCCGAGCTGGGCAAACTGGCCGTACGCAACGCGATCGAGGCGGCGGCGGGCAAGAAGATCGACGCGATGGTGAAGGTGCCGGTGAAGGTGGTCACGGCGGAGAACGTGGCCGACTTCTCCTGACCGCCGCGTGGTTCCCGTACCCCTGCGACCCGCACCCCGCACCGCCGCACCGCCGCACCCCGAGGAAACGGAGAGAGACAGCGATGTACGACTACGACCTGCTGGTCGTGGGGTCGGCCAACGCCGACCTGGTGATCGGCGTCGAGCGGCGCCCCGGCCCCGGCGAGACCGTCCTCGGTTCGGACCTGTCGGTCCATCCGGGGGGCAAGGGCGCCAACCAGGCCGTCGCCGCCGCCCGCCTCGGCGCCCGTACGGCGCTGCTGGCGCGGGTCGGTGACGACGCGCACGGCCGGCTGCTGCTCGACTCGCAGCGCTCGGCCGGGGTCGACACCGCGGGCGTACGGTCCGGCGGGGCGCCCACCGGGGTCGCGCTGATCACGGTCGACCCGTCCGGGGACAACAGCATCGTGGTGTCCCCGGGCGCCAACGCCCGGCTCTCCCCCGAGGACGTACGGGACGCCGCGCCACTGCTGGCCGCCTCGCGCGTGGTCTCCACCCAGTTGGAGATCCCGCTGGAGACGGTCACCGAGGTGGTACGGGGGCTGGCGCCGGGCAGCCGCTTCGTCCTCAACCCGTCGCCTCCGGTGGAACTGCCCGCCGAGATCCTGGCGGCGTGCGACCCGCTGATCGTCAACGAGCACGAGGCACGGGTCGTGCTCGGCGCGGCGGAGGCGCCCTCGGCGGACCCTGCCGGGGACTCGGACGAACCGGCCGACTGGGCACGGGCGTTGCTCGCGCTGGGACCGCGCTCGGTGGTCATCACCCTGGGTGAGCGCGGCGCGCTGGTCGCGGACGACCGTACGACGACGCTCGTACCGTCCGTGCGGGTGCGTGCCGTGGACACCACGGGCGCCGGTGACGCGTTCACCGCGGCGCTGGCGTGGCGGCTCGGCGCGGGCGAGGAGCTGGCGGCGGCCGCCGCGTACGCCGCGCGGGTGGGCGCCGTGGCGGTCACCCGCGCGGGCGCCCAGGTGTCGTTCCCGACGGCGGCGGAGGTGGCGTCGCTGCACGACGGGGAGTCATCGGCGCAGGAGGTGTCCCGGTGAAGAAGTCGGGCATCCTGAACCGTCATCTCGCGGGCGCCACAGCGGAGTTGGGTCATGGCGACGGCGTGCTGATCTGCGACGCGGGCATGCCGGTCCCGGCCGGCCCCCGCGTGGTCGACCTGGCCTTCGTGGCCGGGGTGCCGTCCTTCGCCCAGGTGCTGGACGGGCTGCTGGAGGAGCTGGTCGTGGAGGGCGCGACGGCCGCCCACGAGGTACGGGAGGCGAACCCGGAGGCGGCGAGGCTGCTGGCGCGGCTCCCGGATCTCGGATTCGTCCCGCACGAGGAGCTGAAGGCCCTGTCGGCGGGCGCGCGGCTGATCGTACGGACCGGTGAGGCGCGGCCGTACGCGAATGTGCTGCTGCGGTGCGGAGTCTTCTTCTGACCGGGCCGGTTCCCGACCGGGCCCCGTCCCTGGCCGGGGCCCGGTCCTGAGCGGGGCCCGGTCCTGAGCGGCCTCCCCCGGCGGCTCATCCCAGACCGGTCAGGATCCCCCGGAGCAGCAGCCCGCAGCCCAGGGCGAGAACGACGACGGCCGACGCGAACGGGGCCGCCCGGTGGGCCAGGGCCAGGAAGCGGCCCCGGGAGCGGGCGGCCAGTCTGCGCGTGGTGGTCTCGCGCAGCCGTACCACCGCGAACCCGGCCCCCGCGAGGGTGACGGCGAGCCCCGCCCCGTACGCGATCACCAGCAGGAACCCGAACCACGCCTGCCCGAGGGCCGCCGCGCCCACCAGCACGACGACGGCGGACGGGCTCGGGACCAGTCCGCCCGCGAAGCCGAGGAGGACGATCCCGCGTAGTCCGGGGGCGGGCGGGAGGTGACTGCGGGCGTAGGCGAGCGCGTGGGCCTCGGCGTGGGCGTCGGCCTCGTCATGACCGTGGCTGTGTCCGTGGTCGTGCGTGTGTCCGTGATCGTGCGCGTGGTCCTTGCGCTCCGCCGTGAGCGTGGCCACCCCGCCCGTGGCCGGCGCCCGGTCGTGGTCGTGGCCGTGTGTGTGGTCGGGTGCGTGCTCGTGCCGGTGTCCCGACGCGAGTACGGGCTCCCGCGCCTCGTCGGCCGCCCCGTGTGCCGTCCCGTGCGGCGGGTGGAGGTGGGAGTGCCCGTGGGTGTGGCCGTGGGAGTGCCCGTGGCTGTGGCCGTGCGGGTCTCCCCGCTCGCCGCGCCGGTGTCGCCATGCCCTGCGCAGCAGCAGCGCGCCCGCGACGGCGACCAGCGCGCCGCTCGCGAGGGAGAGCCAGAACACCACCGTGGGCGCGGCCGCCGAACCCGCCACGATCAGCGCGCCCAGCGCGAAGACACCGAGCGTGTGCGTCATGGTCACCGAGAACCCGAGGGCCAGCACATCGCGCAGGGAGCTGCGTCCGCCCGCCGTCGCCGCGGCGGCCATCATCGTCTTCCCGTGCCCCGGGGCCAGTGCGTGCATGGCGCCCAGCAGCAGGGACACCCCGAGCGCGAACGCCGCGAAGCCGACGGTCAGTTCATGCCGGGCCACCAGCCCGGTGAGCGCCTGCGCCCAGCGGTCGGCCCCACGCGGCAGCACCCCGGCCACCGGGGAACCGCCCTTGTCGTCCTCGCCCCCGGACAGCGCGGGGCCTCCCGCCCGGACCGTGAAAGCGGCCGACCTGTCATCGGGCGGTGAGGAGAGCAGATCGCCCGGGTACGAGGTCAGCCGCCGCGATACGGAGTCACGCGGCAGGTCCTCCGACTCCGTGAGCGTCATCCGGTCGCCCCGCGCGGTGATCTCCCGCCAGCCGGCACCGGTCGCGACGCCCGCCGGGTGGTACGCGATCCGCTGCGGAGCGTCGTCCGGCAGCGGCGCCGTCAGCGCGCAGGTCACACGGAGCGTCCGCAGCCCCGCCTGCCCCGGGTGCTCCCGCGCCTTCGCGGCGCCCGCCGTGACGGGGGCGGGCGCTCCGCCGCCCTCCCCCACCCGCAGCCGGGCGCCGGAGGCGGCCGTGGCACACCGCTCCGCGGCCCACGCGGCGAGTTCGGCGGTGTCCAGCTCGTCGTTCCCGTCGGTGTCGATGCGACCGCGTTCCTGCGCGGCCGGGATCTCCGCCAGGTCCTCCACATGGTCCACGCGCAGGGTGCCCGGGGCGACGACCAGCCCGTCGTACTGGCTGACGGTGAAGTTCCCGAGCGGGTGCGCCTGCGCGGCCTGGGCGGGCAGCAGCGCGAGCGCCGCGCCCGCCGCGAGGGTGGCGAGCGCGGTGGCGGTGGTACGCCGCCGTACCCGCCGCCCGCTCGTACGCCGTCCCGTCATGAGTCCTCCCGGGGTCCGGATCCGGTGAGCGCGGACAGCGCGGCGGTGGCCTCGCGCGCGCCGGTGGGCGAGAAGCCCGGGTTCAGGTCGAGCGCGGCGGTCAGGGAGCGGCGCGCGGCCTTGTCGTCACCGAGGGCCCGCTCGATCATGCCGCGGTGGTGGAGGAACGAGGCGTTGCGGTAGCCGGGCGACGCGGCGGTCGCCTTCTTCGCGTACGTCAGCGCCTCGCGGTCCTTGCCGTCCGCGTGGAGCGCCCAGGCGAGCGCGTCCGCGGTGTGGACGCTCTCGCGGCGGGACCACTCGGCGCGCGCCGCTTCGAGCGCCTGTCCGGCGTCGCCGTGGTCGGCCTCGACGAGCGCGGACTCCAGGTCGGTGGCGACCCCGTTGGCGCGGGCCAACCTGGTCCAGGTGCCGATGAGTTCGTACTGTTCCTCGGCCTTCTCACGCTGCCCGGACGCCTCGTACAGCTCGCCGAGCGCGGCGAGCTGGCCCGGCAGGGGGTAGCGGCGTACGACCTCTTCGAGATCGCTGCGCGCCTCCTCGGTCCTGCCCTGCGCGGCACGGGTCCGGCCGCGCCCCTCCAGCGCGGGCACATACCGCGGGTCGGCGCGCAGCGCGGTCGCGTAGTGGTCCAGCGCGTCGGCGTACTGCCCCTGGCTCCAGGCGAGTTGGCCGAGCGTGGTGGCGACGTACGCGACGTCGGCGGTGCTGGAGGCCGAGTTCAGCGCCCGCAGCAGCACCTCGCGCGCGCCCTTGACGTCGCCGCGCAGTTCCCGTACGTACGCGTACCGGGTGAAGACGGGGAGGCCGGGACGGCGTCGGTCGGCGAGTTCCACGGCCTTCGACGCCTCGTCGTAGCGGCCGAGTTCGACCAGCGCGTCGACCCGGGTGGAGAGCGCGCGTTCGCTGTACGGGTTGACGCGCAGCGCCCGGTCCGCCTGGTTCAGCGCGGCGGGGAAGTCGTGCCGTGCGGCGGCCAGCGCCGAACGCCCGGCGAGTGCGGCGTCGTTCTCGTCGGCGGGGCGCAGCGCGAGGGAGCGTCCGAACGCCTTCTCCGCCTGCGGGTAGCGCGTGGGATCGCCGCTGGTCCTGGCCTGTTCGACATAGGCCGCGCCCAGGGTCGCCCAGCCGGTGGCGTCCTTGGGCTGCGCCTTGAGGTGTTTCTGGAGGGAGTCGATGCCCTGGGCGAGGTCCCCCGAGGTGAGCCGTTCGACGGGGGCGCTCGCCGCGAGTGCGGGGGCGCTCCGTACGCTCCGGTCCTCCTCGCCGACCGCGCCGAACGCCACCGAGGTCGCGGTGAGCACCAGGGCGGCGGCCGTGACGGTGAGGATGTGGCGTCGGCGTCCCGTGTCCGTGGTCGTCCGCTCCCCCTCGGCCCCGACCTCGCCCTCGCGCGCACGCCGTCGCGCGAACTGCGGCTTCCGTACGAGCATCGCTCTCGCCTTCCTCGGATCTCTCGGTGGGGGTGGTGGGTGGGTCGCGGTGGTGGTGGGTCGCGGTGGCGGTGGTTCACGGTGGTAGTGGTGGTGGGTCGCGGTGGTGGTGGGTCGCGGTGGCAGTGGTTCACGGTGGTGGTGGCCCGGCGGAACCCGTGGGGGACGGATGACGCCGCCGGGCCGGTCACAGGGGCCGGTCAAGCCCCGCTCTCCGTACCGGAGCCGGCGTCAGCCGACCCAGGACGGGCGTGAGCGGCGAGCCCGTATCCATGTCGCGCCGAGGCCGATCAGCAGGGCGACGACGGCGCCCGCTCCGGCGGAGACGAGCATCACCGTGGTGGTGGACCACGACGCGGTGAGCGAGGACATACCGCCGGTCAGCCCGGTCGCCGCGCCCTTGGTGGCCACGTCGGTGGCGTCGACGTCGGAACCGGCCTTGGGGAGCCCGACGTACGGGAAGTTCTTGTCGAACTCCTTGTCGTTGGCGTCGACCGCGTCACCCAAGTCGTTCTTCGCGCCGACGAGTTCGCCCTCGACGACCTGGAGCGCGATGTCCAGCACATCGTCCGTCAGCCGGCGCCCGTTGGGGAAGCCCGCGTTGTCACCGTCCAGCACACCCAGCCGCTTCGGCTTCGCGACCGGCTTGATCGAGGTGTTGAGGCGCAGCATCTCCGAGGGGGTGACCTTCGGCGGCTGGTTGAGGTCCTTCACACCGGTGAGGAAGACCGAGACGAGGTCGTCGCGCGGCTCCGCCGGGGCCTTGATGTCGTAGATCGCCTCGATGAGCTTGGGCAGCTCCGGCTCGGTGACGTTCTTCAGGAAGTCGCCGTCGTCCTCCGGCGAGGAGGCGTTGAACTTGTCCTTGTCCTTGACCGGGTTGACGACCTCGTTGACCAGCGGCATGCCGAGCCGCGACACCCGGGTCCACTCCCCCGAGGCGTTCTGGCGCTCGGTGGTCGAGTAGATGCCGACGATCGGCTGCTCCTCCGACTCGCGGAGGTAGGAGTTCGGGACCTGGAGAGCGATCGAGTTGACGTTGTAGCCCTTGAGGGTGTCGTTGCCGACCTCCGACAGGTCACCGCCGTACAGCAGGTCGAAGACCCGCAGATCGGCGAAGAACGGGTCGTCGGCCTGGCCGGCGAAGGCCTTGATCCCGCCGGCGACCTTCGTCACCGCCTGGTCGCGGAGCTTCTGGTAGTCGGGCATCGACGCCTTGCCGACGTTCGACGGGGCGACCGGCAGGTTCTCGGCGACCTTGTGGTGGGAGACGACCTTCTTGTGCTCCAGTCGCAGCAGTTCTATGTCGTAGGTCTGCGTGAAGTTGAGCTCCGGGGAGTCCAGGCTCCCCACGACACCGGTGTTGTAGAGGAAGGTGTTCTCGTTCTTGCGGTGGTCCTTGAACGTGAACCGGTAGAGGAGGTCGTCCTGGGCGTCCCCGTTGCTGTCGATGTGGATCTCGTAGCGGGCGTCGGTGGCGAACGTGAAGAAGTTCGGTCCGCCCGCCGGTTCCTGGAAGGGGAGGACGTTGGCGACGATGGTCGTCGTGTCGGGGTGGTCCGGGCTGACGAACGCGTAGAGGTCCGTGTTGTCGAACTGGGGCTGCCCGGAGATCAGGGGCGCTTCGCGGTGGCTGGAGGCGTGTGCGGTCTGTGGCACCAGCGCGGCCACGCCGGTGGCGGTGACCCCGCCGGCGGCCAGCGCACCACAGGCGAGCAGCGCGACGCTCCCGCGTCCTCGCCACGTACGCCCGCTTCTGGTGATTGCGGTCATCGAGTCCGTCCTTCATCCGTCATCAGGGCCGTTCCGGCTTGCTGTACGTGCTTACGTGCGCGATCCCGGTCTTGTTCGGTCTCGTTCACGGCACTTCGGGGCGCCGGGAGCCCACTGAGGGCAAGAAGCCATGGCAGGGCTGGGTCGTAGCCGGATCGGACCTCCTCAAAATAAATTTCGGCCGGACCAATCCATCGGGGGCCGCGCAACGAAGAAGAGAAGAGGAAGGGTGTTGTCGCACGTCAGAGCGGTGCGCGGCGGGCAGTCCGGTGACAGGATGGCACCGACCGGGCCACGGCCCACGGCCCCCGGCACGGAACGTGGCACACGCGAAAGGTGTCCAGACGCATGGCAGTTGTCCACCGCACCACACTGACCCCCACCAAGCTGGAGCTGCTCGGCTCCTGGCTTCCCACGCGGCCCTGGTTCCGCGGTGGGGAGCGCGTCCCGGAGCTGAGCCGCGATGGTGGGTTCCGGCTCGACGATCCGCGGGGGGAGGTGGGGATGGAGTTCATGGCGGTCACCGATGTGTCGGGCGACCGGCCGCTCACGTACCACGTGCCGCTCAGCTACCGGGGAGCGCCGCTCGACGGGGCCGACGACGCGCTCGTCGGGACCAGCGAACACGGGGTGCTGGGACGGCGCTGGATCTACGACGGGGTCCATGACCCGGTGCTCGTCGCGCAGCTCCTCGCCCTGCTCGACGGCGCCGCGGAGCCGCAGGCCCAGAGCCTCAGCGACACCCCTGACCCGTCCGTCGTCAGCCACTTCGCGGCGGCCGGCCGTACGGGAGCGTTCGCGTCCCTGACGGCGAGTGACGGGCCGGACGGCACCGATCTCCTCGTACGGACGGCTCCCGCCGGTGCGCCGGACGCGGCCTCCGGCGACGAACCGGGCCGGCTGCTGACCCTCCGCGTCAACCGGACGCTTCTGGCCGACCAGGACACCCCCGCCGGCGCGCCCGAACCCCTCGGGCATGTCACCGCGGGGTGGAGCCTCCCGGACGGGACGACGGTGCGGGGCCGGTACGTCGTCGTGAGCGGCGTCGCGGCGGAGTAGGCGCGGGTACGCTCCTGGCCCGGGCACGGGAAAGCCGGCCGACGGGTGCACGTCGACCGGCTCCGTTTCCAGGCGGCCCCCGGGTCCGTGATCAAGGGATCGCGGGCTCGGGACCAGGGTTTTTCGTTTGGATCCGGCTGAGCCCAGCAAGACCCGAACGACAAGCCTAGGCGATCGCGGGTTCCTGCTCCCGCTCCTCCTCCTGAGCGGCGGCCGAGGCGTCGGCCTTCGGCTCCGCCTTGCTCTTCGCCCCGGCCCTGGCCGAGTTGCCGGCCGAAGCGCTCTCGGCGCCCTCCCCGGCGTCCTCGGAATCATCGCCGTCCGCGCCGCCCTCGGCGATGTCGAGGAAGTGACGGATCGCCTCGACCGACAGTTCGAGTTCGTCGGAGGCCTCCAGTTCGCCGCCGAAGACCTCGACTGCTTCCGCCACGGCCTCGGCCAGCTCCGCCTCGGCCTTGCGCAGTTTGGCCTCGGCCTTGTCGACGGTGTCCACCACCGCTAGCTGGCGACGCTGCTTCTCCTGGAGCTTCTGCTTACGGGACGGGCTCTTCTCGGCGGTTTGCGAAGTCATGACCAAGATCATAAGCCGAGCGTCGGCAAACCCCGAAATTGCCAAATGACGTCCTTCGGAAGGGCGTTCCACCGGCCCTCTACCCCCGCCCCCGGCGAGTACGACGACATGGCCCGGGACTCAGCGCGTTTCGCGGTCAGGGAGTGAGGACGGAATCGTCCTCCACGCGCGCTCCCGGCAGCCGGAACCGGGCCGCGATCAGCGCGGCGTCCACGTCCCGTGTTCCCGTCGCCACGCACAGCGTGTAGGCGACGTTCTCCATCCGCAGGCGAGCCTCCGCGCCGCCCTGTTCTGCCTGCAGCACCGTCAACGCCTCGTACTGCTCGATGAGGTCGCGCAACACCGCGGGGTGGGCCATGAGCATGAGACGGAATCCCTTCGTCGTGGGCCGGAGGCAGGTACGGCCGAGGGGCGAGTACCCCGCTTCCCCGTCCGTACTCCGGGAGGTTGTTCCCGGCGTCGGCCTCCCGGCGCCCGCCCCCCTCCAGGTCCGTGCGAGGCGCGGGCCCTCACGACCGGAGGTGCCGGAACGGCGAAGGGGCGGCGGAGAGTCTCCGCCGCCCCTTCGCCGTCTTCAGTGTTCCGTGTGGTTCCGAATGTTCTGTGTCTTCCTCCGGTGATACGGCTACCACCGGTACCAGCGTGACCTGCCCCCGGCGGGTCCGGCGCCGCGTGCGACAAATCCGAGCAGCCACAGGACCAGTACGATCAGGGCGATCCACCAGAGAACCTTCACCGCGAACCCCGCCCCGAAAAGAACCAGAGCGAGAAGCAAAACCAAAAGCAGCGGGACCATATCAGTACCTCCTGATATTCGGGTTCCCCGCATTCCCGGCCCTACACGGCCGGGGTCTCCCCTGCCGGATCAGGACCGTGGGGTCCGGTCATACCGGAGGGATATGGCCACGCCAGGCACCGCTCTCGCCGCCGCGCCCCTCGATGAAATGCTTGAAGCGCCGCAGGTCGCCCTTGGCCCGGCGGTCGATGATGCCGACCGCGTCGGCGGCCTTCTCCGCGAGGCCGGAGGGCTCGACGATCATTGCGAGATGGACCCGCGTGCGGGTGTCGTCCAACTCCTCGAAGGTGACGACGCCCTCCTGCTTCACCTCTCCGGAGACGGTGCGCCAGGCGACGCGCTCGTCCGGGAGTTGATCGACGATTTCCGTGTCGAACTCCCTGCGGGCACCCGAGACACTCATGACCCAGTGATTGTGGCGGCCGTCGAGCTGGGTGACCTGCTCCACCCCCTCCATGAAACTCGGGAATTCCTCGAATTGTGTCCACTGGTTGTACGCGGTACGGACCGGGACCTCGACGTCCACGGATTCGGTGATCGTGCTCATCGCGTGTCTCCTTTCGTGGGAAGGGTGTCCGCGTCGGCTTTCCGCTCCTCGGGGAATGAAACACCGGCCGGCCCCGTCGTCGGTCGGCGCGGGACGGCGCCGATCTGCCACAGGACGGAGTGCACGAGCAGGACGACCGCGAACGAGGCACCCGCTCTCTTGGCGGCACCGGTGAGCACGCCTTCGGCGAGGGTCCCCCACGGAGCCGGGACCGTCCTGGAGGGATAGCTGGTCTCGCTCGCGCCGTCACCCAGGTCGACGGTGGCCGGCCGGCTGTAGTCCACCTCGGTCACCTGACGGTGGGCGTGGAAGTCCTCACGGGCGTGGACGGCGCCGCTCAGCAGGGGCGCCGCGATCAGCAGAGACACCACACCCCATCACACGACGGAACGCGGGCGGGCTACGGCGCCGTTGTCGTCGCCGTGGGCCCGCGGACGACCCCGGCGCCGCCAGAGGTGCCGGCCGAGGGCCGCCAGCCCGAAGGCGGTGCTCGCGTACTGGAGCAGCCGGGCGGCGGTCAGTCCGCCCACGACCGGGGCGCGCAGCGCCGGCACATGGGTGACCAGGAGGCCGTCGCCATGGGTGAAGGAGTCCCACGCCACGTGGGAGGCGATTCCGATCAGGGCGGAGACCAGCAGCCACAGGGTGTACCGGGCCCTGGCCCGCGCGCCGTTCGTCCGCTCGGCCTCCGCCAGGCGGAGGCCGGCCGGGAGCAGGGCGGCGAGCGGCGCGCGCAGCAGCCGGCCGGCGGCGACCAGACCGAGGGCCCAGGCCAGGGCGACCAGTGTGCCCGCGCCGGGCGTGTGGCTCCGCGTGGCGTTGAGGAGGGGCCCGTACCAGTCCTGGGCGCTGGTCTCGGCGACGCCGAGGGCGGCCAGGAAGTACGGAACGTCGGGCGCCATGGCGCCCGCGACCAGAGCCGCCGGTACGAAGGGACGGCGCATCAGCGGCAGCACCGCCGCGGGGTGGGACAGGATGAACGGCAGATCCACGGACCGTGCATGGTGGCGAGCTGGATCCGTACCGGGGCCGGTGAGAGCACGAGCCCGGCGTACCAGCGTGTCAGAGACAGACCGCTGTCCACCGCGGCGGCCGCCAGCGCGAACGGCGCGGCCAGGGCGAAGAAGCGCCCCGCGGGCGACGCCGGGTCGAGACCCAGCCGAACCCGCAGGGCGTGCGCGGCCAGGTCGGCGTCCGCGCGCAGCCGGGCCTGACGCGACAGGTCCGCCGTCATCTCCCGGTGCACAGCGAGGATTTCCCGCCCGTGGGCGGCCCGGTACGCGGCCGGATACAGCCGGACGAGGGCCTTGCTCACGCCGGCGCCGCCGCGCCGTCCGCCAGCCGCCGCCTGACCTCCCGGGCGGTGGCGGCCAGCCGCTCCGCCTCCGCCTCCAGCCGCTCGCGTCCGGCGGGGGCGAGGGCGAAGACACGACGGGCCCGGCCGTCCACCACCTCCTCACGCTCCACCTGGATCAGACCCTCCGCCAGCAGTCGGTCCAGTGCCCCGTAGAGGGCCCCGGTGCGCGGTGTCACCCGCCCGTCGGTGATGGCCTTGACCTCCTGGGCCGCGGCGTACCCGTGCCGAGGGGCGTTCGCCAGCGCCGTCAGCAGCAGCAGCGCCAGCTCCTGCATTCCTCGTTCGCTCATACCACCGGAGTATTCCGCCCGACGGAGGGTGCGGTGCTCACGTCCCGTCGCTGACGGCGATCGCGGCGGCCGGGCATACGGCGGCGGCTTCGCGGACCGCGGCGTGCTCCACCGGGTCGGGTTCGGGGGTGAGGAGGATGACGACTCCGTCGTCGTCCCGCTGGTCGAACACCTCCGGGGCGACGAGCACACACTGTCCGGCGCCGCAGCACTTGTCCTCATCGACGGTGATCTTCACGAGGGCTCCCTTTTTCTTCGACGGTGGTGGTGGGCCGGTGGGTCACCAGCGGACGGGCACCTGGCGCAGCCCGCCCACCAGGAGCCCCTCCACCCGCTCCAACTCCTCGGTGGGCACTGCCAGTTCGAGGGTGGGCAGTTTGCGCAGCAGCGCCTCCAGGACGACCTGGAGTTCGGTACGGGCCAGCGCCTGCCCGAGACAGGAGTGCGGGCCGGCGCCGAAGATCAGGTGGGGGTTGGGGGTGCGGGCGAGGTTCATCTCCTCGGCGTCGTCGAAGACGTCCGCGTCCCGGTTGGCCGCCGGCATGCTGCAGATCACGGTGGTGCCCCGCGGGACCGTCTCTCCGCCGACCTCGTAGTCCTCGCTGAGGTAACGCCGGAGGCCGAAGCCGAGGTTGGTGTCGAAGCGGAGCGCTTCTTCGACGGCGGTACGTACGAGCGCGGGGTCGGCCAGGAGTTGTTCCCAGCGGCTGCGGTCCGCCAGCAGCATGGCCAGCATTTTGCCGATCATGTTGGCGGTGGTCTCGTGTCCGGCGACCAGCAGGCCCATGCCGGTGGCCACGAGTTCGGAGTCGGAGAGCCCCTCTCCCTCCCCCTCGCTCTCCTTGATCATCATGCTGAGCAGATCGTCGGCCGGGCTCTGCCGCTTGGCGGTGATGTGCTCGGACATGTACCGGACGAATTCGGTGTGCGCGGTCTCGATCTCCGCCTGGGAGAAGCGGGTGATGCTGAGCATCGCGTCGGACCAGTGGGAGAAGCGGTCCCGGTCGGCGGCGGGCACACCGAGCATGTCGCAGATGACGTACACGGGCAGGAGGAAACCCACGTGTGCCTTGAGGTCGGCGGGGTGGCCGTGCGCGACCATGTCGTCGATGAGCTGGTCGGCCGTGGCGGTCATCCCGGGCCGCAGCGCTGTCATGCGCTTGGCGGTGAACCACTTGCTGACCCGGCGCCGCCACCGCTGGTGCGGTTCGCCCTTGGTGGGCAGGGAGAGGGCGCTGTCGCCGTTGGTGACCGCGGCCCCGCCTCCTCCCTCGGAGGAGAGACGGGCCGCGTTGTCGGCGGCGGTGGGGCGGACGAAGCGGGCGTCGGCCAGCAGGGCTTTGACATCCTGATGCCGGGTGAGGAGCGTCGCGCTGTCGCCGCTGGGCAACTCGACGCCGGCGACCGGGCATTGCCGGCGCAGACGGTCCCAGTCGGCGGGCGCCTCCAGCGCTCCGTCGACGGGCAGGGGGTAGCGCACGGTCGGTTCGCTCTGGCTCTGGCTCATGGGGGAGCTCCCTCGTCAACGGTGGTGTTCTCGCCGCCGGACGGCCTATGCCGTCGTCCGGCTCGGTCCTGCGGGTGGTCCCTCCTTTCCGCTCGCACGGTCGGCGTGACCGGGCGGGTGTACGGGGCCGCTCGCGCCGGGCTCCGCAGGCGGCGGACCGGCGGGAGTCGGGGCGTCGCGGGGTATGGCGAGCGTCAGGAGGGCCGCGGCCAGGGCGACACCGCCGCCGATGAGGACGGCGGCACGGAAGCCGTCCTGCGTGGGCACGGCGTGGCCGCCGACGTCATGGCTCATCCGGGCCAGGACGACACCGGTGACGGCACTGGACACCGAGAGCCCGACGGAACGCATCAGGGCGTTGAAACCGTTGGCCGCCGCGGTCTCGGAGCGGGGCACGCTCGCCATGATGAGCGCGGGCATCGCACCGTATGCGAAGGCCACACCGACACTGACGACGCAACCGAAGATCACGACGCCGGGGACCGAGCCCATCAGGGGCGGCGCGAGGGCGTAACCGAAGGCGACGACCAGGGCCCCGGTCAGCAGCGAGGTCCGCGGTCCCGAGCGGGCGGACAGCTTGGCGCCGAGCGGGGAGAAGGCCATCATGACAAGCCCGGTGGGCATCATCCACAGTCCGGCCGCGAGCATGGACCGGCCCAGGCCGTAACCGAGCGACGTGGGCAGTTGCAGAAGCTGGGGCGCGACGAGGGACTGCGCGAACATCGCGAAGCCGATCATGATCGAGGCCAGGTTGGTCAGCAGGACTCGGCGACGGGCCGTGGCCCGCAGGTCGACCAGCGGGTCGGCGGTACGCAGTTCGAACCGTCCCCAGCCGAGGAGGACGACGACGGCCGCCGCGAACAAACCCCCGGTCGTCGCACTGGTCCAGCCCCATGTGGCGCCCTTGGACACGGCGAGCAGCAGGCAGACGAGGCCGACGGCGAGCCCGAGTGCGCCCGGCATGTCGAAACGGCCGCGCGCGGCCGGTGGTACGTACGGCACCTGGCGTGCGACGGCGAGGCCGGTCAGGGCGCTGACGGCGGCCGACCCCCAGAACAGCGCGTGCCAGTCGAAGTTCTGGGCGACAGCCGCCGACAGGGGCAGTCCGAGCGCGCCGCCGATCCCCAGAGACGCGCTCATGAGCGCCACCGCCGTGCCCACCCGCTCGGGCGCCACGACATCGCGCATGGTGCTGATCCCGAGCGGGACGATGCCCATGCCGATGCCCTGCACGGCCCGCCCCGCCACCATGGGGATCAGGGAGCTGGTCAGGGCACAGACCAGGGACCCGGCGACGAGCAGGGCCACACAGATCAGCAGCAGACGGCGCTTGCCGTAGAGGTCGCCCAGGCGCCCGAAGACCGGGGTCGCGACGGCCCCCGTGAGCAGGGGCGCCGTGATCACCCACGAGGCGCTGGAGGCGGACGTGTGCAGCAGCCCCGGGAGTTCACCGATCAGCGGGATCATCAGCGTCCCCATCAGGGACGCCACGATGCCCGCCGCGGCCAGGGTGGCGACGACCGCGCCGGAGCGCGCCGCGGGTGCGGAAGCCTTCATAAAAATGCACGCTACACATGCAATGCATAATGCACAACAAGTGCAGCATGCATGCGGAATGCATGGTGCACTTCGTGGCGTATTGTGGACGCGTCCCTACGGAAGTCGAAGGCGGTTGACATGGATGCCGAACAGGCCGGGGAGCGCCTCGAACGGGAGCTGCTGATCCTCACGCGGCACCGCGAGATGACGGCGCCCCGCCGTCTGCACGGCGGCGACGCCCTCGACCGCAGCGCCTACGTGCTGCTGAACCGGCTCGAAACGCAGGGCCCCATGTCCGTCGCCGACTTCGTCGACGCCTTCGGACTGGCCGCCTCCACCTTCACCCGGCAGACCGCCGCCCTGCTCAAGGACGGACTGGTCGAACGCATGCTGGACCCCGCCGGAGGTGTGGCCCGTAAGTTCCGTATCACCGAGCACGGCAGGGACCGTGTCGCCGCCGACCGGGACCGCGTCGTCAAGGGACTGGCCGACGTGGTCACGGACTGGCCCTCCGAACGCCTCAGCCGCTTCCTCGACGACCTCCAGCAGTTCAACACGGACATCGAACGACTCACCGGCAGGCCCTGGCCCCGCCTGCCCGCCCGGGAAACCGAGCGCTCCGCCCCCTGAGGCACGGTCGGCGTCGGAATGCGCGGGGGCGTCCAGGCGCGGGCGGTCACGGACATCGCGGATCCGCACACTGGTGTCACAGATCATCGACAAGGCAACCGAACAGACGGGTTCCCCGCTCTTGTGGGTCGAACTGACACCCCGTCCACCGCGTGCTCCAGCCGAGGAGACATCTTCATATGTCCGAGACAGCCGCTCCCCCGATCCGGCGCCTTCGTGACCGGGCCGTGGGACTCGCAGTGGTCGGTACGGCCCTCGCCCTCGCCGCCCCGCTCCCGGCGACGGCCGCGACCGCACGGGGAGGTGCGGCTCGGGGAAGGTGCGGCTCGGGGAAGGACGGCCGCACAACCCGCCCGGCCCCACCATAACCGCCCCCGCCCCTCGGACGGTGTTCGTCAGGGAGTCTTCGGATGCGGGGTATCGGCCGGTCTGCCGTGTGCCGTGTCGGTGGGTTCGGTCTGCGAGAGCGCGGCGAGGAGTTGCAGCTTCTCGTCGCTGTCGCTGCCCTTGTCGGGGTAGTAGACGACCAGGATGACGTCGTCGACGGGGAGTTTGTCCCGGTGGAGACGCAGTTCACCGACCACGGGGTGGTGGACGGTGGTGGTGCCTCCTTCGAGGCCGCGCACGTCGTGCCGGGCCCACAGGGTACGGAACCGCTGGCTGGACAGCGCGAGCTCTCCGACGAGTTCGACGAACCGGAGGTTGTCGGTGTCGTCCCCGATGGTGGTGCGCAGTGTGGCGATGAAGCCGGCGGCGCCTTTCGCCCAGTCCTCGTGGAAGGCTTGTTCCTCGGGGTCGAGGAAGAAGGAACGGAGCCGGTTCTGGCCGGGCCGCAAGCGCGGGGAGAGCGCGACGGCCATGGCGTTGGAGGCGAGGACGTCGAAGGCGCGGCCCTCGACGAACGCGGGAATCCCCAGATGGGCGAGGAGCTGGTGCACCCGTGCCGGTACGTGTTCGGGGCGCTTGCGGCGCGGTGCCCTGGGGCGTGCCGCCGCGAGGCCGAGCAGATACGTCCGCTCGACGTCGTCGAGGCGCAGGACACGCGCGAGTGATTCGAGGACCTGCGGCGAAGGGTTCTTGTCGCGGCCCCGCTCCAGGCGCAGGTAGTAATCGGCGCTGATGCCGGCGAGCAGGGCGACCTCCTCACGGCGCAGGCCGGGTACGCGGCGGTTGGCGCCGGGCGGGAGCCCCGCCTGCTCCGGGGAGACCAGCTCACGCCGGGCGCGGAGGTAGCCGCCGAGCCGGTGGTCGGATTCCTCGTCCTTCATACCGCCACGGTAATGCGGTACGCCCCGCTCAGCGGGGGCCCTGTCAGGACCAGGGAAGACGGGGGCCCTGCCACACCCGGCAGTTTCCGTCAAGACTTGTGGCATCGCTGTTCGTGGCATCGCTGTTCGAGAAGGACAGAGATCATCGTTGACCGGCGCCACGGGCTGAACGCCGTCGGCGCCCCGAGCTGAAGGGAAGACCTCATGGATCTCTCCAACCGCACCGTTCTCATCGTCGGTGGAACGTCCGGCATCGGCCGGGAACTGGCCCGGCGGTTCGCCGCGGCGGGCAGCACCGTGGCCGTCGGAGGTCGCAGCGCACAGGCGCTCGCCGACCCCTCCGACCCCTCCGAACTCTCCGAACTCTCCGAACTCTCCGACGAAGGCATCGGCACATTCGGCATCGATGTCACCGACGGCGCCTCCGTCACACGTGCCCGCGACGCCGTACTCGCCCGGTACCCCGGGCTGGACACCGTGGTGACCATGTCGGGTGTCATGCTCCTGGAGGACCTGCGCGACCCCGCGGGGCACTTCGAGGCGGCGCGGACGACGATCGACACCAATCTGGTCGGCACCATCCGGGTCATCGACGCCTTCACCCCACACCTGGTCCGGCGCGGCGCCGGCACTTTCGTCACCGTCACCTCGGGTATCGCCTTCCTGCCGTTCCCGCCCATGCCCACCTACGCCGCCTCGAAAGCCGCGGTGCACGCCTACTCCGAGGCGCTGCGGGCGCAGCTCGCCGGCACCGGCGTCGGTGTCGTCGAACTCGTTCCGCCGGCCGTCGCCACGGCAGGGCAGGAGAAGGTGAACCCGCACGCGCTGCCGCTCGACGACTTCGCCACCGAGGTCATGGGGTTGCTCTCCCAGAACCCCACCCCTGACGAGATCCTGGTCGAGCGGGTCCTCATGCACCGCTGGGCCGAGCGGGACGGCACGTACGACGACCTCGTGGCACAGCGCTCCCAGGCGCTGGCCATGCTCCCCGGCCGCCGAGGCTGACCCCCGTACGGCCGCGGGCCCGGTCGCGCGACGTCCTTAGAGGTCGCGCGGCGGGGGGCCGTTGACGGTGCCCGGGGCCGGCAGCCGGGCGGTGGAGTCCGCGTACTTGAGGAGGAGACGCGCGAATTCGAGTCGCTCGGCGTCGGGCCAGTCGCGGGTGATGTACTCGAACGCCTGCCGCTGCTGGTGGCGGAAGCGGTGGAGGAGCGCCGTGCCTTCTTCGGTGAGGTGGAGCACGGTACGGCGGCCGTCCCGCTGCGAGGCGGCGCGGACCAGGTAACCATGGGAAATGCAGTCGCTCACCATACGGCTGGCCACCGACGGGTCCACCAGGAGGTGGTCGGCGAGTCCGCCGACCGTCATCTCCGTGTCCGCCTCGGCCGCCTCGTCGACGATGTTGAGGACCAGGTTGCGCTTGAGGTCCTTGGGCCCCACCGGAGGGTCGACCGGGGCCTGCATGGTGCGGCGTCTCAGCCGGGCGAATGCCGTACCGACAGCGTCCAGGAGGGCCTGGCCCTGTGGCATCGAGGCGTCCGAGTTGGTCACCCTCGCAGCTTATCGCATACATCTGCAGACCACAGATGTATGTCGATGTGCATGGAATTGCAAGTTGCATTAATGTGGCGATCGCGGTGGGGAGAACTCGGCACCAGCGGAGCGACAGGCCCGCCCGGAGAAGAGAGAGTCATGATCACAGCCATCATCAACGGCCGTGTGTTCGACGGTGAGCACGTACTGCGGGACACCACCGTCGTGCTGAACGGCACGCGGATCGCGGCCGTCGGAGGTGAACCGCCCGCCGGGGCCACCCTCGTCGACGCCAGGGGCGGAACGCTGCTGCCCGGTCTGTTCGACGCCCATGTGCACACCTCCGACGAGGCGCTCGCACTGGCGCTGCGGTTCGGGATCACCACCGAACTGGAGATGCAGGGCATGAACACCAGGCCCGGCCGCGCGCACATCACCGAGAACGACTCCCTCGCGGACGTCCGCTCCGCCGGGTTCGGCATCACTCCTCCCGGGGGCCACCCCAGCGAACTCATGCCCAAGGATTTCAGCCCGGGGGGCCATGGCGGACCGGACGACCAGGACGATCGCCCCGGTCGGCGGGAGATGCCTCTGATGCCGTTCTCCACCACCCCGGAGGAAGCGGTCGCCTTCATCCCCCAACTCGTCGCGGCGGGCTCGGACTACATCAAGTTCATGGTCGACGACGGCACCGTCGAGGGCCACCCCGGTCTGCCCATGCTCGACCAGGCGACCCTGACCGCCGGTGTGGCCGAGGCCCACCGCCACGGGATGCTCACCGTCGCCCACACCCTGACCGTCGACGCGACACGGATGGCGATCGAGGCCGGCATCGACGGCTTCGCCCACCTGTTCATGGATCAGCCGCACACCGCCGAGATCATCGACCTCATCGCCGGATCCGGCGCGTTCGTCATCCCCTGCGTCGTCCTGAACGCCTCCATGACGGGCATCACGGGCTCGTCCCTCGCCGAGGACCCACGCGTCGGTTCACGCCTCGACGAGGCATGGACGAACACCCTGAACAGCAGCTACAACCGTTACCCGGAAGGCAAACTGGACGATGTCCTGGCCTCGGTCAAGGCCCTGCACGACGCCGGTGTCGACCTGATGGCGGGCACCGACGCGGCCCCCCTTCCCCTCCCGTTCCTGGGCGGTATGGTCCACGGGGCCAGCGTCCACCAGGAACTCCGGTATCTCGTCCAGGCCGGCCTCACCCCGGTCCAGGCCCTGCGCGCGGCGACCCTCACCCCGGCACGCCGCTTCGGCCTGGAGGACCGCGGCCGCATCGCCGAGGGCCTGCGGGCCGACCTGCTGCTCGTGGACGGCGACCCCACCACCGCGATCGGCGACACCCTCAACCTGCGTGACGTGTGGCGCCGCGGCACCCGCACCACACTCTCCGCCTCGTAGAAACGCACGCGTCCCCCTTGACGTGACAGGCAGCGCGACGTGACGCGACGCCGTAGTGCCTCCCGGTCAGGCCGAGGACAACTGTTCTGCTATCTCCTTGACCCAAGCGGCGCTCTTTGCCGGGTCGTTGAGGGAGTCCGCCCACTCCTCCGGGGACAGTCGGTGGCTGGCGGGGCCTGATTTGAGAGCGGTGAGAAGTGCTCTGGCCGAGTTGCGCATTTCGGCCGATGTGCTGCCGCTCCCGCTGATGTCCGCGCCCGCCGCCAGTCCGTAGAGTTTACGGGCCATGGCCTGGCGTTCGCCGTTCTCCACCTTCTTCCAGAACTTCAGGGCCTCCTTCAGCGCGTCCTCGCGGGAGGCGGGCTCCGCCCGGGTCTCGTCCTCCGCCCAGCGTTCGGGGTGGCGGGCCCCGTCGTAGCGCTTCTTCCCCGCGCGGCCCGCCTTGTAGGCGGTGACGCCGAGGATGAGGCCGGCCGCACCGGCGGCGAGGCCCCAGCCGACCGGGTTGCTCGCCAGTCCGGCCCCTCCCGCTGTGGCGGCGACCGCCGTCACGATGCCGCCCGCGGCCTTGGTGGACTCGCCCACGGCCGTGAGCGCCTGCTTGCCCATCTTGTTGCGCTGCTTGCCGAGCGCGTACGTGTGCACCGTGTCCATCGTGTTCACGTCTTCGGCGCGCCGGACGTCTCTGGCCGCGTCACGGGCGTCACCCATCGCTGCCCAGGCCGCGTCGATGGCCTCGGAAACACGCTCCAGCCGGTCCTCGCCGTCGTGGCCCCAGTGGGCATCCAGCGCGACGTACGCTTCGGCCGCGGCCCATTCCGCGTCCTGCCGCGCCTGGTCCAGCCGGGCCAGTGCCTCCTCTTCGACACGGTCGGTCTTCCCGAGCCCTTTCAGGGCACGGTACTTGCGGGCCGTCAGACCGAAGCGGCCCGCCGCACGGGCGCCCTTCACCGCGCCGACGGCACTGGAGCCGATACCGCTCGCCTCGGACGCTGTCATGGCGTACGCCGCCTTCTGCGCTTTCGTCAGCTCCTTGGCGATACCGAGGGCGTAGCTTCCCGCGCCGGCGGCGCCGATGACCGCGTCGGCGGTTTTGGTGTTGGCCTTCTTGTCCGCTCCGTGGAAGGCGGCCCCGCTCTGGTGCTTCTTGGCGTCCTTCTTGGCTTTGGCCGCCTCCATGCCACTGAGCATGGCGCCGGTGGTCTCCGTGACGAGGTTCTCCGACGCGGCGGCGGTCCCCGAGGAGGCGGCGGAGTGTTTGAGAGCGTCATCGGCCGTGGCGGAGGCTTGCTGGGAGAAGCCCGCGTTGGCGGGGACATGGACGCCCTTGACGAAGGTGTCGATGAATTCGAGATTCTTCTTGAGCTTGTCGAGGACCCCGGCGATCCGGTCGCGATAACTCTTCGACCCGGTGGACGCCTTGCCGTTCTCGGGTGCCTTCCCCTTCGCCGTGCCCCTGGCGCGCTGGACCGCCGCGGTCGTGGCCCGGTTGCCGGCGCCGGACTGCATGTCGAGGAAGGCGCGCTCCGCCGAGTTTTCGGACGGACTCCCGGCCCGGCTACCCTCCCGGCTCTGCCGTGTCGGACTCAGGGCAGCCATGGTCTGCCGAGTTGAGGTGCGGTACACCGGGGTGCTCATGGACGTACCTCTCCTGCGCCAGACCAGCGAGGTTGAAAGTAACCAGGCACGACCAACAGAAGGGGTCCGGCGGGGAAATTCTTCACGCACGGCGCGGAACGCGTTGTGGCGGATTCCATCAGGAGGGCGAAAGCAGCCTCGGCCAGGGCCTGTTGCCCGGACTCCGGGTGCGGGCCGAGCGCGGCACACTCCCCAGGGTCAGCCCGACTTCGGCGGGTTCTGCGTGTCGAAGGCGAAGAGTGTGTTCTTGGCCGCGGCCACGATCACCGCACGCCCCGCGACGGTCACGCGCGGGCTCGCGCCCTGCTCGCCCGTCAAACCATCGGCCTGCGGATCCGTTGTCCACAGGGATGTGCCGTCGTACGGCGACAGCGCGACCACCCGGCCGGTGGCCGAGCTGAAATACAGTGCGCCGGCTCCCGCCACGGGACCGGACGCGCCTTCCACGCCCGTCTGCCGGGACCACTTCTCCCGGCCTGTCGCCGGGTCGATGGCTGTGACGAGACCGGTCTGCCGGCTCACGTAGAGGGCGCCGTCCGCCATGCCGGGCGTCCCCGGGTATGTCTTGGCCAGCCGGGAGTACGTGACCTTCCGCGAGGCCGGGTCGACCCGCGCCACCCCGTCGTAGCCGGCGAGCGCCGTTCCCTCCATGCGCGCCTGGAAGAGTACGAGCCTGCCGTTGGCGACGCCCATCGCCACGGCGGGGCCGTCAACCGCGATGGGCCTGCCCAGTGTCCCCGAGGCACGGTCAACCGTGTACAGGGTGGGGTGGCGCACCTCTGAGGCGTCCACCTCCGCATTCGTCGCGCACATCGCGAGGAGCCGCGGGCCCACCGGGACGGGAGCGCACTGCCTGCCTGCCGGGAACCCCGTCCTCCAGGCGATCGTACCGCTGTGCGCGTCCCGGGCCTCGAAGCGGGAGTTGGAGGCGTCGACCGTCACCACGGTGGAGCCGACCACAACGGCGTCCTGGCTCCGCCCCGTGACGGCCTTCGACTGGGCGCCGGACGGCACGGACCACAGCTCCCGGCCACTGCTCGCGTCGATGGCCACCACCTCGCTGGAAGGGTCCTGCGGGGCGTCCTGGGCGGCGAAGCGGTAACCGAGCACCGTGTCGTCGGTGGCGCCGACCAGGTGCATGCCCTGGACGGGGACGCCCGGACTCTTCGCCGTCCACACCCGCGAGCCGTCCAGGACCCTGATACGGGTCGCGACAACACCGCCGCCCCCGCAGAACAGCGCGTCGCCGCGCGCGACGCAACGCAGCTCGTCGGGGATGTCCTCGCGACCGCCCCGCACCGTCTTGAGCCACGGCCCGAAGCCGTCCTGAAGCGGGGCACTCGGCGCCGCGACGCTGTTGTTCTCGCGTCCGCCGCTGTCCGTCCCGAATCCGCCTGTCGTCAGCGCGGCGACTCCCCCGCCGATCGCGGCCACCGCGAGCGCGGTCGCGAGCACGGGACGCCATCGGCGACGCAGACGACGGCCGAGGGGAGCGCCGGTACTCCCTGTGCCGGTACTCCCTGTATCGGTACTCCTTGTATCGGTACTCCTTGTATCGGCGCCGGCCGGGGCGGTCGGCGCCGGGGTGGCCCGCGCCGCGAAGTGATGCTGGGTGTCCATGTCGCGGGTGCGGCCCGCGCCCTGCCCATGCCCGTCGGTCCCGCCGAGGTCGGTCGGCAGGTCCCGCAGCAGTACGAGGAGTTCGTCCGCCGAGGGGCGCCCCTCCGGCTCCTTGGCCAGGCACGACTCGACGACCGTGCGCAACGCCTCCGGCACGGCATCCAGCGAAGGCTCCTCGTGCACCACCTGATACGCCGTCAGGTAGGGGCTGTCCGCGTCGAAGGGCCCGTGGCCCGTCGCCGCGTACACCAGCAGCGTCCCCAGCGAGAAGACATCGGACCGCGGCCCCACACCACGCGGCGCCTGCAACTGCTCCGGCGACATGAAGGGCGGCGTACCGATGACCCGCCCCGTCATCGTCAGCGTCTGCTGATCCACGGCGCGCGAAATGCCGAAGTCGATGACGCGCGGGCCCTCGGGCGAGAGCACGACGTTCGAGGGCTTCAGGTCACGGTGGACGACCCCCACCCGGTGGATGTCGCGCAGCGCCTCCGCCAGCCCGATGGCGAGCATCTTCAGCTCCGCTCCGTCCAGCGGGCCTTGCGTCGCGATGCGCTGGGCGAGCGTCTGCCCCTCGATATAGGTCGTCGCCATCCACGGCTGCTCCGCCTCGGGGGCGGCATCGACCACGGCGGCGGTGAACGCTCCGCTCACGCGCCGCGCCGCCGCCACCTCCTGCCGGAAACGGATGCGGAACTCGTCGTCCCCCGCGAACTGCTGGTGGATGAGTTTGATCGCGACAGGCCGCCCCGAGCTCGTGCGGGCCAGAAAAACCGTGCCCATTCCCCCCGAGCCGAGCCGCGCCTCCAGCGGGTAACCGCCGATCTCGGTGGGATCACCTCCGCGCAGCGACACTCTTCCCGACCTCTCGTTCCCCGTGCACCTCTGTCGCCACGGGCCTGCGTACCTGTCCTGCACCCAAACTAGCCGCAAGGCGGTACGGCGGAGCAAAGAGGGTGACGAACAGGGGGCCCGGGGCTTCTCCCGTGCCGCAGACGACGAAGCAGCGCCGCGCCGCATCCACGCGCGCCGCTCATTCGGCGCGGCCGGACTCCCCCCGCACACTCCTACCGGGGCAACGCGCTACCCGAGGAAGCTCAGACGTACCTGACGGCCGGGGTTGTCCCTGTTCGTGTCGACCAGGCAGACCGACTGCCAGGTACCCAGTTCCAGCCGGCCCGCGACCACCGGCAGCGTCGCGTGGGGCGGTACGAGGGCGGGGAGGACATGGTCCCTGCCGTGGCCCGGGGTGCCGTGGCGGTGGTGCCAGCGGTCGTCGGCGGGGAGCAGGGTGCGCAGGGACGCGAGCAGGTCGTCGTCGCTGCCCGCGCCTGTCTCGATGACCGCCACCCCCGCGGTGGCGTGCGGCACGAAGATGTTCAGGAGGCCGTCCCTGCCCGCCGCCGTCTCCCGGAGGAATTCCGCGCAGGCGTGGGTCAGGTCGGTGACCGTCTCCTCGGTACCGGTGGTGAGACGCAGGACCTTGGTGGTGAACGCGTGAGCCATACCCCCATCCTGCCGACCGCCGGGCGAGAACGCGCATCCGTGTGGCGAGACGGCATTGACCGGGTCCGGAAAGTCTCGCTACGTTCTGGGCCATGACGCGATCAGCTCTGCTCACCACGCGCGGTCACATCGACCTGCTGCGGGTGGCCTCCGCCGCGTGTTGTCGCGGCCGCTGAGCACTTTCCGGCTTACGGCGCCCGCCTTTCCCGGGCCCCGCGTCTCCCCACCACCCCGTTGTACCCGGCTGACCGTGCCGTAGCACCACCGTGCGCGGACGCCGGGGCGGGGTCCTGACGCCTCCCCCCTCCCGTACTCTGTCGCTGTCCGTGGAGCCTCCATGACACTCGGCCACGCCCCGCCCGACATATCCCCTGAATCCACCCACCCCTCCCCTGTTC
Organism: Streptomyces sp. NPDC096310; assembly: GCF_044763125.1. Classification (NCBI taxonomy): domain Bacteria; kingdom Bacillati; phylum Actinomycetota; class Actinomycetes; order Kitasatosporales; family Streptomycetaceae; genus Streptomyces; species Streptomyces sp. NPDC096310. The sequence goes on from NZ_JBIWFO010000005.1 coordinate 270,920, forward strand.
TGGAGGCCGTGACACCGGTCTCCGCGCGCGGCTCACGGCTGCGCGCCGCCCCTCGGTGGCTGCGCCGCACGGTCGGCCCTGTGCTGCTTCTGGTCTGCTGGCAGGCGCTCAGCGCGGCGGGGGTGCTGCACCGTGACATCCTCGCCTCGCCGGGCACCATCGCCCGGGCCGCCGGTGATCTGATCGCCGACGGCACCCTGCCCGCCGCCATGGGGGTCTCGCTCCAGCGTGTCGCCGCCGGGCTGCTGCTCGGCGGGGTGATAGGCGTCTGCCTCGCCCTGGTGTCGGGGCTCTCCCGGCTCGGTGAGGATCTGGTCGACGCGACGGTGCAGATGCTGCGCACCGTCCCCTGGGTCGGGCTGATCCCGCTGTTCATCATCTGGCTCGGCATCGGCGAGGCGCCCAAGATCGCGCTCATCTCGCTCGGGGTCGCCTTCCATCTCTATCTCAACGTGTACGCCGGGATCCGTGGCGTCGACGAACAACTCGTCGAAGCGGGCCGGTCGTTGGGGCTGGGCCACTGGGGGCTGATCCGGCATGTGGTCCTGCCGGGGGCGCTGCCCGGCGCGATGACCGGTCTGCGGTACTCACTCGCCACCGCCTGGCTCGCCCTGGTCTTCGGGGAATCGATCAACGCGGACGCCGGTATCGGCTTCCTGATGAACCAGGCCAGGGACTTCTTCCGTACCGACGTCATCGTGGTCTGCCTGGTCGTCTACGCGCTGCTCGGGCTGGTCGCCGATGCCGTCGTCCGTACTCTCGAAAGGCTGCTGCTGCAATGGCGACCGAACTTCACGGGCCAGTGAGAAGCGCGCCGGAACTCGACGGCGCGGCGGCGGTACGGGTCGAGGGGCTGACCCGGTCCTTCGGCGGGCGTCCGGTGATCGACCGGCTCGATCTGACCCTGCGGCCAGGGGAGTTCACCGCGCTGCTGGGCCGCAGCGGCTGCGGCAAGTCGACCTTGCTGCGGGTCCTGGCCGGGCTCGACCGGGAGATCGAGGGCACCGTGCTCGTACCGAAGCGGCGGGCCGTCGCGTTCCAGGCGCCGCGGCTGATGCCGTGGAAGCGGGTCTGGCGCAATGTGCTGCTCGGTCTGGACGGCAAGCCCGAACGGGCCGTGGCCGAGAGCGCGTTGGCGGAGGTCGGGCTGGGCCACCGGTCGGGCGCCTGGCCGAAGACGCTCTCGGGCGGCGAGGCCCAGCGCGCCTCGCTCGCCAGGGCGCTGGTACGGGAACCCGATCTGCTGCTGCTCGACGAGCCGTTCGGGGCGCTGGACGCGCTGACCCGGCTCACGGCGCAGCGGCTGGTCGCCGAGTTGTGGCAGCGGCGCGGCTGCGCGGTGCTGCTCGTCACCCACGATGTGGAGGAGGCTCTGCTGCTCGCGGACCGGGCGCTGGTGATGCGGGACGGTGCCATCGCCTACGAGACACCGGTCGCGCTGGACCGGCCGCGTTCCGTGGGCGATCCCGGCTTCGCGGCTCTCCGCGCCCGGCTGCTGGCCGAGTTGGGGGTCGATGACGTGGGGCATCGATGACGCCGGCGACCCGCCGGCGTCCTTGCCCCGGCTGCGTCGCGACCGTAACTCCTCTCCGCTCCACCCACGTTGAGAGACCTCTCATGAAACGTCTTCTGCCCGCCGTCCTGTTGCCCCTGGCTCTGCTGTTCACCGCCTGCTCCGGCGCTTCGTCCGCCGACGACTCCGGCGGGGCGGGCGGCTCCACCGACGGGAAGGGACCGGTGACCCTCCGCGTCGGTGATCAGAAGGGCGGCGCCGAGGCCGTTCTGCGGGCCGCCGGTGAACTCGACGACCTCCCCTACCAGGTGAAGTGGTCGACGTTCACCTCCGGGCCGCCGATGCTCGAAGCGGTCAACGCCGGCGCCGTGGACACCGGTTCGGTCGGCAACACCCCGCCGGTGTTCGCCGCCGGTGCCAAGTCGAAGATCACGGTGGTGGGCGCCACACATGGTGACTCCCGGGGCGAGGCCATTCTCGTACCGAAGGACTCGAAGCTGCGGAAGACGGCGGAGCTGCGAGGAAAGACGGTGGCGGTCGCCCAGGGCAGCTCGGCGCACTACCAGTTGATCGCCTCGCTCCGGCGCGCCGGCCTCACCCTCAAGGACATCAAGGTCACCCTGTTGCAGCCGGCCGACGCGCTGGCCGCGTTCGCCGGGGGCAGGGTCGACGCCTGGGCCGTATGGGACCCGTACACCTCACAGGTGCTCCGTGCCGGACAGGGACGGGTGCTGACGCATGGTCAGGGGGTGGTCAACGGGCTCAACTTCCAGGTCGCCTCGGACGCCGCGCTCAAGGACAAGGCGAAGTCGGCGGCGCTCGGTGACTTCATCGACCGGCTTCGCCGGGCCCAGGACTGGGTCCATCACCATCCGGAGACGTGGGCGAAGGTCTGGGCGAAGGACACCGGGCTGCCGTACGACGTGGCCCTGGACGCGGTGAAGCTGACCTGGGGGACGCGGGTCCCGGTGGCGCTGGACGCGGCCGCGATCGCCTCCGAGCAGAAGATCGCCGACACCTTCGCCGAACTGGAGCTCATCCCCCGCCGCTTCGACTTCGCCGACTACGTGGACGACCGCTTCAACAAGGATCTGCCGCCGTCGACCTCGCCCGCACACAGCTACGGAAAGGTTTCTTCCCGATGAGTGTTCATCTGCACTGGTTCCTGCCGACCGGCGGCGACGGGCGCACCCTGGTGGACCGTCACGCGTACACCGACGGCGGCATCAAGCGGTCGAGGATCACCCCGGTGAGCGGGGTCAGGGCGCCCGACATCGAGTATCTGGGGCAGATCGCCAAGGCCGCCGAGCATCTCGGCTTCGAGGCGGTACTGACACCGACCGGCACCTGGTGCGAGGACGCCTGGCTGACGACGATGGCGCTCGCGCAGCAGACGGAGCGGCTGAAGTTCCTGGTCGCCTTCCGGCCGGGGCTGATCTCGCCGGTGCTGGCGGCGCAGATGGCGGCGACGTACCAGCGCATCACCCGGGGCAGGCTGCTGCTCAACGTGGTGACCGGCGGCGACGCCACGGAGCAGCGGCGTTTCGGTGACCATCTCGACCACGACCGGCGGTATGCGCGGACGGCGGAGTTCCTGTCGGTGGTGCGGGGCGCGTGGCAGGGCCGTCCGTACGACTTCGACGGGGAGCACTTCCAGGTGGAGGGCGGGCTGACCGCCCTGCCGCCGGACCCGCTGCCGGAGATCTTCTTCGGAGGTTCGTCGGCGGCGGCGGGACCGGTCGCGGCGGAGCACGCGGATGTCTATCTGACCTGGGGCGAGCCGCCGGCCCAGGTGAAGGAGAAGATCGACTGGATCCGTTCGCTCGCCGAGGAGCGCGGCCGTACGGTCCGGTTCGGTATCCGGATGCACACCATCTCGCGGGACTCCGCGCATGACGCCTGGGCCACGGCCGGCCGGCTGCTGGACGATCTCGACCCCGGGACGGTGGCCGCGGCCCAGCGGGCGCTGGGCCGGAGCGAGTCGGTGGGCCAGCAGCGGATGCTCGCCCTGCACGGCGGCTCCCGCGACGATCTGGAGATCTCGCCCAACCTGTGGGCGGGGGTGGGTCTGGTACGGGGCGGGGCGGGCACCGCGCTGGTGGGCAGCCATGCCGAGGTCGCGGACCGGATCGAGGAGTACCACGAGCTGGGCATCGAGCACTTCGTGCTCTCGGGTTACCCGCATCTGGAGGAGGCGTACTGGTTCGGGGAGGGCGTGACGCCGGTGCTGGCGGAGCGCGGGCTGCTCGCGCGGGTTCCGGCGTCCCCGCGGCTCGGGGTGGCGGGGGCGGGCGGCACACAGGCGCCCGGGGGCGGGGGCGGTGCGCCGCTGCTGCTGGCCGGGGGCCGCTGAACCCTCGCGGACGCGAGGGCGCGGGCGCACGGGGCCCTCGCGCGCGGGAAGATTGCCGGCACCCCGACTGTTGGTAGAACCGTGAACGACTTCGGGGTACATGACATCGACGTGGTGGTCGTAGGCGCCGGACAGGCGGGCCTGTCCGGCGCCTACCATCTGCGGCGCTCGGGGCTGGAACCGGACCGCGGGTTCGTCGTCCTGGACCATGCCCCGCGCCCCGGCGGCGCCTGGCAGTTCCGCTGGCCGTCGCTCACGTACGGCAAGGTCCACGGCATGCACGCGCTGCCCGGTATGGAGTTGGTCACCGGTCCTGACGACGACGGCCGGCCGTCGTCCGAGGTGATCGGCGGCTACTTCACGGCGTACGAGCGGCGCTTCGGCCTGCGGGTCCACCGGCCGGTCGATGTCCACGCGGTACGGGAGGGCGCCGGCGGGCGGCTGCGGGTGGAGACCTCGGAGGGGACCTGGTCGGCCCGGGCGCTGATCAACGCCACCGGCACCTGGGACCGCCCGTTCTGGCCGCGCTACCGGGGCCAGGAGACCTTCCGGGGGCGCCAGTTGCACACGGCGAACTATCCGGGGCCCGAGGAGTTCGCGGGGCTGCGGGTGGTCGTGGTCGGCGGCGGGGCCTCCGGCACCCAGCATCTGATGGAGATCGCGCGGGTCGCGGCGGGGACGACCTGGGTGACGCGCCGCCCGCCGGTCTTCCGCGAGGGCCCGTTCACCGAGGAGTGGGGACGGGAGGCGGTGGCACTGGTCGAGGAGCGGGTGCGCCAGGGGCTGCCGCCGCGGAGCGTGGTCTCGGTCACCGGGCTGCCGGTGACCGAGGCCGTGGCGCGGGCGCGCGCGGAGGGGGTGCTGGACCGGCTGCCGATGTTCGACCGGATCACCCCGACCGGCGTGGCCTGGGACGACGGCCGGACGGTGGACGCCGATGTGATCCTCTGGGCGACCGGGTTCCGGCCCGCGATCGACCATCTCGCGCCACTGGGGCTGCGGGAGCGGGGCGGCGGGGTCCGGATCGAGGGGACGCGCGCCGTCCGGGACGAACGGGTCCATCTCGTCGGGTACGGGCCCTCCGCCTCCACGATCGGCGCCAATCGCGCCGGTCGCGCGGCCGTACGGGAGATCGGGCGGCTGCTGGCGCGTACACCCGGCGCGGGGACGGCGGCGGGCGAGGCAGTGGCGGGGGACGAGCCGGCGGCGGCCGTGCGCGCGTGAGAAGGGCTGGCCGCTCTTCCTACGAGGCGCTCGCGCGGTGCCTGTTGAACTCCTCGACGTTCTCGCGGTGTTCGGCGTACCGGTTCGTGAAGCGGGTGTCGCCGGGCTTCACCGTGACGAAGTACAGCCAGTCCCCGGGCGCGGGGCTGACCGCCGCGCGCACCGCCTCCTCCCCCGGGTTCCCGATCGGCGTGGGCGGCAGTCCCTTGTGTGCGTAGGTGTTGTACGGGCTCTTCGCCCTGGTGTCGGCGTGGGTGGTGTCCAGTGTGGAGCGGTTCAGCGCGTAGTTGAGCGTCGAGTCCATCTGGAGCGGCATGCCGAGGGCGAGCCGGTTGTGCACGACCCTGGCGACCCGGGCCATGTCCGCCGTCGTGGCCGCCTCCGCCTGGACGATGCTGGCGATGGTGACCGTCTGATAGGCCGACACCCCGTGGGCGCGGGCGCCGGCGGTGGTCCGGTCACCGCCGAACCGCTGGTTCGCGGTCCTGACCATGTAGTCGAGCAGTCCGGCCGGAGTGGTCGAGGGGACGATCGGGTACGTCGCCGGGAAGAGATAGCCCTCCGGGTTGGACCGGGCGGCCTCGGGCAGTTGGAGCCGGGCACCGGCGACCGCCTTCCCGGTGGTGCCCTCGGGCACATGTAGCGCGCGGTCGACCGACGCGTAGATCTGGGTCGCGCGCCGCCCTTCGGGGACGACCAGGGAGGTCGCGCGCCGGGTGGTCTCGTCCTCGCCGCTCAGCAGGGCCATCGGTACCAGTACCGCGGCCGTGGCCACCAGGGCGGCGCCGACGATCAGCACCAGCCGGCCACGGCGGGTCAGGCGGGTGCCGCGCCCGGGGCGTGCCACCGGAGGCTCGTTCATCATATGGGCACGCTAACCCGGAGTGATCAACGATTCCGGCATCTCGGGCAGGACGACACGGATGGCACGCGTTCGGCCGGACGCCCGGTCGGCGGACATCACCGAAGGAACGCACGAACACAGGATCGAACGCTCGCCGGAACGTGTGATCGCACCGGATTTCCGTACGGTGTGACCATGTGACAGGTGATGCTTACGGTGCGCGTTCGACGGGCTGCAGACCGTGAAGCGCGCTGTCCCGCAGTTGCGTCACGTACAAGGAGAACCATCTCGATGAACGTCATCACCAACCTGCTCGCCGGCATCGTCCACTTCGTGGGTTGGCTCGTCTGACACACCTTCACCGAACGCGGTGCCGTCGCTTCCCGTCCCAGGGAGCGGCGGCACTGCCGTGTTCACCGGACGTCGAGAGCCACCGGTGCCGGTGCCGGTGCCGGTGCCGGTGCCGGTGCGAGATCGTCGGCAGCGGGCTCGTCCGCGTGCGCGGGGCGCTCGTCCCTGCGGACGAGTGCGGCGTAGCGGCCGTCCCGCCGGAGCAGTTCCTCGTGCGTACCCCGTTCGGCGATGGCGCCCGCGTGGAGGACGACGATCTGGTCCGCGTCCCTGACCGTGGAGAGCCGGTGCGCGATGGTGATGGTCGTACGGCCTTCGGAGAGCGCGTCGATCGCCTGCTGCACCGCGTGTTCCGTACGAGTGTCCAGCGCGCTGGTCGCCTCGTCCAGGATGAGGACGGGCGGGTCGCGCAGGATGGTCCTGGCGATCGCGAGGCGCTGTTTCTCGCCGCCGGAGAAGCGGTATCCGCGCTCGCCGACCAGGGTGTCGTAGCCGTCGGGCAGCGAGGCGATGTGGTCGTGGATCTGGGCGGCTTCCGCTGCCGTCCGCATCTCCTCGTCCGTGGCGTCCGGCTTGGCGAAGCGCAGGTTGTCGGCGACCGAGGCGTGGAAGAGATAGGTCTCCTGGGAGACGACGCCGACGGCCCGGGCGAGGGTGTCGAAGTCCAGATCGCGGACGTCGACCCCGTCGAGGAGGACCCGGCCGCCCGTCACGTCGTACAGCCGGGGGACGAGATAGCTGAGGGTCGACTTGCCGGAGCCCGTGGGGCCGACGACGGCGAGGCTGCCGCCGGACGGGACCGTCAGATCGATCCCGCTGAGGGTCTGCCTGTCCTTGTCGTCGTAGCTGAAGTCGACGCCGTCGAAGCGGACTTCGCCGCGGATCCGCTCCAGCCTGACCGGCCGCTCGGGCTCGGTGATGTCGACGGGGAGGTCCAGGTACTCGAAGATGCGCTGGAAGAGCGCGAGGGAGGTCTGCATGTCCACGCCGGTGGAGAGCAGGCTCACGGCGGGCCGGAAGAGCCCCTGCTGGAGCGAGACGAAGGCGACGAGCGTCCCGATGGAGACGGGGGTGCCGCCCGCGCCGAGCGCGATGCCCGCGGCCCAGTAGATGACGGCGGGCATGGCGGCCATGACGATGCCGATGGTCGACATCCGCCAGCGGCCCGCCATGTTGGAGCGGACCTCCAGATCGACCAGACGCTCGGACTCGTCGGAGAAGGAGCGCGTGAGCGAGTCGGCGCGGCCCATCGTGCGGCCGAGAAGTATGCCGCTCACGGAGAGCGATTCGGTGACGGTCGCGGCCATGGTGGCCATCTGCCGCTGGCGCTCGGTGGTGATCCTCTTGCGCTCGCGGCCGACCTTGCGGCTGATCCAGACGAAGACGGGGAGCAGCACCATCGAGACGGCGGTGAGCCGCCAGTCCAGGGCGAGCATCGCGACGACCGAGGCGATCACGGCCGTGAGGTTGGAGACCAGCGAGGTCGCGGTGGAGGTCACCGTCGCCTGCATACCGCCGATGTCGTTGGCGATGCGCGACTGGACCTCTCCGGTCCTGGTCCGGGTGAAGAAGGCGAGCGGCATGCTCTGGAGACGGCTGTAGACGCCGGTGCGCAGATCGTGCATGACCCGCTGGCCGACGGTCGTCGAGATCAGTGTCTGGAGCACGCCGAAGATGCTGTTGACGACCGCCGTGAGGATCATGCCGAGGGCGAGCAGACTCAGCAGGCCGGTACGGCCCTGCGGGATCGCCGTGTCGAGGATTTCGCGCAGCATGAACGGTGAGGCGACCGTGACCAGCGACGATGCCGCGACAAGCAGGCCGACGAGGGCGAGCCGGCCGCGGTAGGGGCGGAACAGGCCGAAGATCCGCCGTAGCTGGGCAGGCTGCTCCGGCCCCGGCTGCGGCTTCTGGTCCGGCCCCGGCGGACCCGGCCGGTCCGGCCGGTCGGAGGCTTCCGAGGCGGGGCGGGACGGGGGTGTCCAGGTGGATGGTTCGGGTTTCATGGGCTCCTTCGATGAGCGAAAGGGTTCGACACGCTCGGGCGGTCCGGCTCCGGAGAGGCGGGACGGGGCAACTTTACCGACCCCAGCTCACTGTTACCTATGCTCACAATCACCTTGGTCCTGATAATATTCCGGGTATGAGCACCCCCGATGTCGACGGCATGCTGGCCGAGCAGCTTCTGCGGCTGACCCGGCGGCTCCACCGCATCCAGAAGCAGCAGCTCGAACCGATCGGCATCACCCCGGCCCAGGCGCGGCTGCTGCGCGCCCTCACGCTCTACGACACACCCCCGCGGATGACCGATCTGGCCGCCCGGCTCGAAGTGGTGCCCCGCGCCGTGACCACCCTGGTCGACAGCCTGGAGGCGAGCGGCTGGGTGCGCCGCGCCCCCGACGCGACCAACCGCCGGGTGATCCGTATCGAGCTGACCGACACCGGCCGTGCGACGCTGCGCACGCTGCGCGGCGCGCGCCGGTCCGCGGCGGAGGACGTCCTGGCGCCGCTGACCGCCGAGCAGCGCGAGGTGCTCGGGGGGCTGCTCTCGACCCTCGTCGACGGGGACTCCGCGCGCCCCTGCTGAGCGCGGGCGCGCGGCCTGAACCGGCCTCCCCCGTGGAAAACCCATTGCCTCGGGCCTTCGAAAACCGCGAACCTTGCACGGTTTGAGCCATCCACGAGTCATGGGACATCATGCAGATTCGCGACCTTCCGTATCCCGATCCGGGGATTCCCGATGTCCGGTCAGGCCCCCGGTTCCTGTTGTGGCTCGGGCGCAATCAGTTGGGCGGACAGCTCAAGTCGCTCTCCTGGGGCCTGCTGCACCAACTGGGCATCGCCGGACTGCCCGTCGGCGCCGGAGTCGCCGTCCAGGCGGTCATCGACCGCTCCGGGGGCCGGCTCGCGCTGGCCGGCGGTCTGATCGCCCTGTTCGGCCTGGCCATCACCGTCGGCGACACCATGCTCCACCGCACCGCCACCACCAACTGGATCACGGCCGCCGCCCGCCTCCAGCAACTGCTGGCGCGCAAGACCGCCGAGCTGGGCTCCGCGCTGACCCGTAGGGTCGCCGCCGGTGAGGTGGTGGCGGTCTCCACCGGCGACGTCGAGAAGATCGGATGGTTCGTGGAGGCGCTCTCGCGCTTCCTGGCCGCCGTCATCGCCATCGCCCTGATCTGTGTCGGCCTGGTCCTGTACCTGCCGGAGCTGGGCGTGCTCGTCGCCGTCGGCGTGCCGGTGCTCGCCCTGTCCGTACTGCCGCTGCTCCCCCGGACCACCCAGCGCGCCGACATCCAGCGCGAGAAGGCGGGAAGGGCCACCGAGCTGGCGTCCGACACCGTCGCCGGGCTACGGGTGCTGCGCGGTATCGGCGGCGAGGAGCTGTTCCTCGGCCGCTACCGCACCGCCTCGCAGGAGGTCCGCGAGGCCGCCGTACGCAGCGCCCGTATGTGGGCCCTGATCTCGGCGATCCAGGTGCTGCTGCCTGGCGTCCTGCTGGTCACGGTCGTCTGGTACGGGGCCCGGCTCGCCCTGGACGGACGGATCGAGGTCGGGGGGCTGGTGACCGTCTACAGCGCGGTGACGCTGATGCTCTTCCCTCTGCGGCACTTCGAGGAGATCGCCATGGCGTACTCCTTCTCCCGGCCCTCGGCGAAGCGCGCGGCCCGGGTGCTGTCCCTGGAGCGCACGGCGTACGAGAACGAGCGCGGCGGGCTCGACGACGCCCGGCCGACGGGCGATCTGTACGACCCCGCCACCGGTCTGCTCGCCCCGTCCGGGCTGATGACGGCCGTGGTGTGCGGGGACCCGGACGCGGCGGGACGGCTGGCCGAGCGACTGGGCGGCCATGCGGCCGAGGCGGAGAAGAGCCCGTCCGTGCTGCTCGGCGGGGTGGCGCTGGACGATCTCCCGCTGGACTCGGCGCGGGCGAGCGTTCTCGTACAGGACAAGGATCCGGTGCTGCTCTCCGGGACGCTGACGGAACTGCTGGACATCCCGGCCTCCGGCGGTGTCGCCCCGGCCGCGGCGCTGGCCGCCGCGCAGTGCGGGGACGTACTGAACGCGCTCGTCCAGGCGTCGGTGGACGGCAGCGGGGATCCGCTGCGTTCCCGGATCACCGAACGCGGGCGCTCGCTCTCCGGCGGGCAGCGGCAGCGGCTGGCTCTGGCCCGTTCGCTGGTCACCGACCCGGAGGTGCTGGTGCTCGACGAGCCGACGTCCGCCGTCGACTCGCATACGGAGGCGCGGATCGCGCGCGGGGTGAAGGAGCTGCGCGCCGGTCGTACGACGGTGGTGTTCGCCTCCTCGCCGCTGCTGCTGGACCACGCGGACCGTGTCGTCTTCGTCCACGAGGGCGAGGCCGTGGCCGTGGGGACGCACCGGGAGCTGCTGGGCGGCGACTCCGGCTACCGGGCGGTCGTCACCCGCGAGACGGACGACACGGCGGCGGCCGACGGGAAGCCGAACGGCCCGGAAGCCCCCGCCGGAGCAGGAGCGGGAGCAGGGGCAGGAGCACGAGCAGGCGAAGCGGAACAGGTCAGGGCATCCGTCGCGGCACAACTGGCCGGGACCACGAACGACATGGAGGAATCAGCGTGATCGGCTTGGCGCCCCCGGCGTACGACCCGGCGGCCCCGGAGTCGGCGACCACCCTGCCCGTCGGGACACCGGCGACCGTACGGACGTATGTGAGCGAGCTGCTGCGACGGCACCGTACGGCGTTCATCGTGCTCGTCACGGTCAACGCCGTCTCGGTGATCGCCTCGATGGTCGGCCCGTATCTCCTCGGCACCATCGTCGAGGACCTGTCGAGCGGCGTGCGCGACCTGCGCCTGGAGCGCGTCGTCACGGTGTTCGTGATCGCGCTGGTCGTCCAGACGGTGTTCGTCCGGATGGTGCGGCTGCGCGGGGCGATGCTCGGTGAGGAGATGCTGGCGGATCTGCGCGAGGACTTCCTCGTCCGGGCCGTCGGGCTGCCGCCCGGCGTGCTGGAGCGGGCGGGAACGGGCGATCTGCTCTCCCGGATCACCACGGACATCGACCGGCTGGCGAACGCGATGCGCGAGGCGGTGCCACAGCTCGCGATCGGCGTCGTGTGGGTGATCCTGCTGCTCGGCGCCCTGACGGCGACCGCGCCGCCGCTGGCGCTCGCGGTGCTGGTGGCGCTGCCGCTGCTGATCGTCGGCTGCCGCTGGTACTTCCGGCGGGCGCCCTCGGCGTACCGTTCGGAGGCCGCCGGATACGCGGCGGTCGCGGCGGTGCTCGCCGAGACCGTCGACGCGGGGCGGACCGTGGAGGCGCACCGCCTCGGCGGGCGCCGCGTGGCGCTCTCGGAGCAGCGGATACGGGAATGGACCGCGTGGGAGAGGTACACGCTGTATCTGCGGTCGGTGCTGTTCCCGGTCATCAACCTCACCCATGTGACGATCTTCCTGGCCTCGCTGGTGCTGGGCGGCGTCTTCGTCCTCCAGGGATGGCTCACCGTCGGACAGCTCACGACCGGCGCGCTCTTCGCCCAGATGCTGGTGGACCCGGTCGGACTGATCCTGCGCTGGTACGACGAGCTCCAGGTGGCCCAGGTGTCGATCGCCCGGCTGGTCGGCGTACGGGACATCGAGTCCGCCGCCGGTGACGCGTCGGTCGTGCCCGAGGGCCGCGACGTCACCGCCGACCGGGTGCACTTCGGCTACCGCGAGGGCATCGACGTACTGCACCGGGTGACGCTGGACGTCAGCCCCGGCACCCGGCTGGCGCTGGTCGGCCCCTCGGGCGCCGGGAAGTCGACGCTGGGGCGGCTGCTCGCGGGCATCTACGGGCCGCGGCAGGGCCGGATCGCGCTGGGCGGCGCGGAGCTGTCCCGGATGCCCGCCGAACGGGTGCGGGAACAGGTGGTGCTGGTCAACCAGGAACACCACGTCTTCGTGGGGTCGCTGCGCGACAATCTGCTGCTGGCCCGTACGGGCGCGGCGGACGAGTCGCTGTGGGCCGCGCTCACGGCGGTCGACGCGGACGGCTGGGCGCGGGCGCTGGACAAGGGGCTGGACACCGAGGTCGGCTCCGGCGGTACGGCGCTGACGCCCGCCCAGGCGCAGCAGATAGCGCTGGCCCGGCTGGTGCTGGCGGATCCGCACACGCTGGTGCTTGACGAGGCGACCTCGCTGCTGGACCCGCGCGCGGCCCGCCATCTGGAGCGTTCACTGGCCCGGGTGCTGGAGGGCCGTACGGTCATCGCGATCGCCCACCGGCTGCACACCGCGCACGACGCGGATGTGATCGTGGTGGTCGAGGAGGGCCGGATCAGCGAACAGGGCAGCCATGACGAACTGGTGGAGGCGGACGGCGCGTACGCGGCGCTGTGGCGCTCCTGGCACGGCTGACGGAAGGGCTGAGACGGAAGGACGGAACTGACGGCAGCCCTTCGACAAGCACGAGGCGCCGGGGACAGCGCGTGATGCGGTCCCCGGCGCCTCGCCGTTTTCCGCGTACCGCCGCCGCCCGGTCGGGGCGGCCTCCGGCGTCGTACGCCTTGCGGACAAGGCATACGATGCTGCCCATGACGCAAGAGGACGGCGAGCTGGACAGTCTGGTGCGCAAACGGATCCGGGCCCTGCGCCTGGCGCAGGGCTGGTCCCTGGAGGAACTGGCCGGCCGTGCCCAGCTCAGCCAGTCCACGCTCAGCCGTATCGAGACCGGCCGGCGCCGACTGGCCCTGGACCAGCTCGTCACCCTCGCCCGGGCCCTGGACACCTCGCTGGACCAGCTCGTGGAGACGGCCACCGACGATGTGGTCATCAGCCCGATGATCGACGGAGCCCGTGGGCAGATGCGCTGGCCCATGAAGGGGTGGTCCGGGATGAGCGTCATACGGCAGCGTGTGACGAACCCGCCGCCCGACAGCCCCACGCGCATGCGCGCCCATCCGGGCCGCGAATGGCTCGTGGTGCTGTCCGGCACCGCGGTCCTGCTGCTGGGCAACCGGCGGATCCGGGTGGAGGCGAACCAGGCGGCGGAGTTCCCCACGATGCTGCCGCACGCCATCGGCGCGGAGGGCGGCCCCTGCGAGGTCCTGGGCGTCTTCGACCGCGACGCCCGCCGCGGTCATCAGCGCGGGGACGACGCCTGAGACAGCGGTCGGGCCTGGCGCGCGAGGGCGGCTGCTTGCGCGTTCGGCAGGTCTACGGGCCATCGCCTTGCGCATACGGGGAACGATGGTGCCGCGACGGCATGATCCTCCTAGCGTGACGGTCATGACTCACGCCTCCGCGTCGCACGCGGCACACGATGACGCGCGCCCCGTTCTCCCGCACACCCCCAGCTCCGAGATCGCTCAGGCCGACGCCGACCAGGCGGAAACCCTCGACCTGGACGCCGATGTGCTCGCCGAGCACATCGCTTCCGTCACCGCCTGGCTGCCGGTCGAGCGGGCGCCGCGCCATGTCGTCGACCTCGGATGCGGGACCGGCACCGGCACCTTCGCCCTGCTCGCGCGCTTCCCCGAGGCGGAGGTGACCGCCGTCGACGCCTCGGCCGGCCATCTGCGCCGTCTGCGGGAGAAGGCCGAGGCGCTTGGTCTGGCCGATCGCGTCCGTACGGTGGCCGCCGATCTCGACGCGGAGTGGCCCGGACTGGGCCGGCCCGAGCTGGTGTGGGCGTCGGCCTCGATGCACCACATGGCCGACCCCGACCGGGCCCTGCGCGAGGTCCACGGCCTGCTCGCGCCCGGTGGTCTGTTCGCCGTCGTCGAACTGGCCGACTTCCCGCGCTTCCTGCCCGCGAACGCCCCGGTGGAGCGGCCCGGTCTTGAGGAGCGCTGCCACGCCGCCCTCGCGCACCTCCACGCCGAGCACGTACCGCACCGGGGGGCCGACTGGGGGCCCAAGCTCGCCGCCGCCGGATTCAGCGTCGAGGGCGAGCGCACGATCACCGTGGACATCGACGGCTCGCGGAACGAGAAGGTCGGCCCGTACGCGCTCAGCAGCCTGAAGCGGCTGCGCGGCGGCGCCGCCCCCACCCTCGCCGCCGAGGACCTGACCGCACTCGACGACCTGCTCGACACCGACAGCCCCCGCAGCATCCTGCGCCGCGACGACCTCATGGTCCGTACCGAACGCGCCGTGTGGGCCGCGCGCCGCGCCTGAGCGGTCCGCGCGCGGGTCCGGCGCCGCGGTCCGGCCGCTCAGACCAGATTGAGGGCGAACACGGCGCCGACCCCGCCGAGCAGCATGAAGACGGGCATCAGCACCTTCACCTCCACCCAGGCGCCGGCGCGGAAGCGGATCGCCTTCGGCGGGCCTATCGGGTACCAGCGCTTGCGGCCGAGCGGTATGGGCCACAGGATCGGGCAGCCCGACACGGTCAGCGCGTCACCGATGTCGTGCACCAGCGCGCCCAGGACGATCGGCAGGCCGAGCCACAGGTACTCCTGGCCCGGTTCGGTGAACAGCCAGTTCGCGCCGTTGCCCGGCTGGTCCAGGATCCCCGCCAGCATCCAGGCACTGGTCGCACCGAGCAGCCAGACCAGGATGTCGCTGGAGACCCGGGCGGCCTTCCACAGCAGGCCCTCCACCGCGAGGACGAGGTGGACGAAGAGGATCGCGAGGACCCCCCACCGGCCGCCCGCGTACGCGATGGCCGAGGCGCCCGCGCCGATCAGAACGGCCCAGAGCCAGGTGTGGGTGAGCGTGCGGTGGCCGCCGCTCCTGCGGGGGTCACCCGGCTTCCTGGTCGACTTGTAGACCGCGTACGACAACTTGTCGACGATCTCGCAGAGCGTTCTCGACACCGGGCCGAACGCCCGCGAGATCGTCGCGGCCTTGTGGTCGAGGTCCGGGGCGAGCGCGGCTCCCGCGCAGATCAGCGCCCCCACGACCAGCACGGGCCAGGGCATCGTGTAGCCCGCGGCGGTCGCCGCGGCGCCCACCCCCAGCCAGGCCGCCGCCCCTGACAGAGAGTGTGCCGGTCCCATCATGGTCGTATCCGTCCCGTCCCGTTGCAGTTGTCGCGAGCCCCTGTGCGGGGGCCCGTCCGGTGAATCCGTGAAGGCGCGCGGCCGTCCGGGGTGAAGCCTCGTGTCATGAGATTCAGGGCTCTGAAGCCAGTTGTCCTGATGCCCAGTTGACACGGCAGCGTATCTCTCATGATCTTCTGTCCGCTGTCCGGTTCCCTCATCCGGCCGGAAGGAGGGCAAGATGGGGACGTGACCCTTATCGATCGCCTGCCGCCGGATGCCGACCCCGATGCCCTCTTCGAGGCTTTCTCCTCCTGGGCCGAGGGCCAGGGCATCACCCTCTATCCGGCTCAGGAGGAGGCGCTGATCGAGGTGGTCTCCGGCGCCAACGTGATCCTTTCCACCCCCACCGGCTCCGGAAAGAGCCTGGTCGCGGCGGGTGCGCACTTCACGGCGCTGGCGCAGGACAAGGTCACCTTCTACACCGCGCCGATCAAGGCCCTGGTCTCGGAGAAGTTCTTCGACCTGTGCAAGCTCTTCGGCACGGAGAACGTCGGCATGCTGACCGGCGACGCCTCCGTCAACGCGGACGCCCCGGTGATCTGCTGTACGGCCGAGGTGCTGGCGTCGATCGCGCTGCGCGACGGGAAGTACGCGGACATCGGCCAGGTCGTGATGGACGAGTTCCACTTCTACGCCGAGCCGGACCGCGGCTGGGCCTGGCAGATCCCCATCCTGGAGCTGCCGCAGGCCCAGTTCGTCCTGATGTCCGCGACGCTCGGGGACGTCTCGCGCTTCGAGGAGGATCTGACCCGCCGCACGGGCCGGCCGACCTCCGTCGTACGGTCCGCGACCCGCCCGGTGCCGCTCAGTTACGAGTACCGCCTCACCCCGATCACCGAGACCCTGACCGAGCTGCTGGATACCCGGCAGGCGCCGGTCTACATCGTGCACTTCACGCAGGCGGCCGCCGTCGAGCGGGCGCAGTCGCTGATGAGCATCAACATGTGCACCCGCGAGGAGAAGGACAGGATCGCCGAGCTGATCGGCAACTTCCGCTTCACCACCAAGTTCGGCCGCAACCTCTCCCGGTACGTACGGCACGGCATCGGGGTGCACCACGCGGGCATGCTGCCCAAGTACCGGCGGCTGGTGGAGAAGCTGGCCCAGGCGGGGCTGCTGAAGGTGATCTGCGGTACGGACACGCTCGGCGTCGGTGTCAACGTCCCCATCCGTACGGTGCTGTTCACCGCGCTCACCAAGTACGACGGGACCCGTGTACGCACCCTGCGCGCCCGGGAGTTCCACCAGATCGCGGGGCGCGCGGGCCGGGCCGGGTTCGACACGGCGGGCTTCGTCGTCGCGCAGGCGCCCGAGCATGTCGTGGAGAACGAGAAGGCGCTGAACAAGGCGGGCGACGACCCCAAGAAGCGCCGCAAGGTGGTGCGCAAGAAGGCGCCCGAGGGGTTCGTCGCCTGGTCGGAGACGACCTTCGACAAGCTGATCGGCTCCGATCCCGAGCCGCTGACCTCGCGTTTCCGGGTCACGCACACCATGCTGCTGTCGGTCATCGCCCGTCCCGGCAACGCGTTCGAGGCGATGCGCCGGCTGCTGGAGGACAACCACGAGCCGCGCAGGCAGCAACTCCGGCACATCCGGCGGGCCATCGCGATCTACCGTTCGCTGCTGGACGGCGGGGTGGTGGAGCGGCTGGAGACCCCGGACGCGGAGGGCCGTATCGTCCGGCTGACCGTCGATCTCCAGCAGGACTTCGCGCTCAACCAGCCCCTGTCGACGTTCGCGCTGGCCTCCTTCGAGCTGCTGGACCCCGAATCGCCGTCGTACGCACTGGACATGGTCTCGGTCGTCGAGTCGACGCTGGACGATCCGCGGCAGATCCTCGCGGCCCAGCAGAACAAGGCGCGTGGCGAGGCCATCGGCGCGATGAAGGCGGACGGGATCGAGTACGAGGAGCGGATGGAACGGCTCCAGGAGGTCACGTACCCCAAGCCGCTGGAGGAGCTGCTAGTCCACGCGTACAACACGTACCGCACCAGCCATCCGTGGGTCGGCGACCATCCGGTCTCACCGAAGTCCGTGATCCGGGACATGTACGAACGGGCGCTGTCCTTCACGGAGTTCACGTCCCACTACGAGCTGGCGCGCACCGAGGGCATTGTGCTGCGCTATCTCGCGGGCGCGTACAAGGCGCTGGAACACACTATTCCGGACGACCTGAAGTCGGAGGATCTGGAGGATCTCACCGCCTGGCTCGGCGAGATGGTCCGGCAGGTCGACTCCAGTCTGCTGGACGAGTGGGAGCAACTGGCCAACCCCGAGGTGGAGACGGCCGAGCAGGCGCAGGAGAAGGCCGACCAGGTCAGGCCGGTCACGGCCAACGCCCGCGCCTTCCGGGTCCTCGTACGCAACGCGATGTTCCGCAGGGTCGAGCTGGCCGCGCTGGACAAGGTGTACGAACTGGGCGAGCTGGACGGCGAGTCGGGCTGGGACGCGGACCGCTGGGGCGAGGCGATGGACGCGTACTGGGACGAGTACGAGGACCTGGGCACCGGGCCCGACGCCCGCGGGCCCAAGCTGCTCGCCATCGAGGAGGACCCGGCGCACGGGCTGTGGCGGGTCCGGCAGACCTTCGCGGACCCGAAGGGCGACCACGACTGGGGCATCTCCGCCGAGGTCGACCTCGCGGCCTCCGACGAGGAAGGGCTCGCGGTCGTACGGGTCACGTCCGTGGGCCAGCTCTGACCTGCGGATGACGGTACGTGTACGGCTGTACGACGTGGTACAGCACCGGAGAACAGCGTGAACCGAGAACGGGAGCACACGGCACCATGACGAACCCCGCCGAGCGGCTGGTCGATCTGCTCGACCTGGAGCGGATCGAGGTCGACATCTTCCGCGGGCGCAGCCCCGAGGAGTCCTTGCAGCGGGTCTTCGGAGGGCAGGTGGCGGGCCAGGCGCTGGTCGCGGCCGGCCGTACCACCGACGGCGACCAGCCGGTCAACTCGCTGCACGCCTACTTCCTGCGGCCGGGGCGCCCCGGCGTCCCGATCGTCTACCAGGTCGAGCGGATCAAGGACGGGCGGGCGTTCACCGCGCGCCGGGTCACCGCCGTCCAGCAGGGCCGGACGATCTTCAACCTGACGGCCTCCTTCCACCACCCGGAACAGGGCGGCTTCGAGCACCAGCTCCCGCCCCGGCTGGAGTTCCCCGACCCCGAGTCGCTGCCCACGGTCTCCGAGGAGGTCCGCCAGCATCTGGGCGAGCTGCCCGAACCCCTGGAGCGGATGGCCCGACGCCAGCCGTTCGACATCCGGTACGTGGAGCGGCTGCGCTGGACCAAGGAGGAGATCAGCGGCGCGGACGCGCGCAGCGCGGTGTGGATGCGCGCGG
Organism: Streptomyces sp. NPDC096310; assembly: GCF_044763125.1. NCBI lineage: Bacteria > Bacillati > Actinomycetota > Actinomycetes > Kitasatosporales > Streptomycetaceae > Streptomyces > Streptomyces sp. NPDC096310. The sequence continues at coordinate 289,566 of NZ_JBIWFO010000005.1, forward strand.
TGGGCCCGCTCGGCGACGATCCGCTGGTGCACACGTGCGCGCTGACGTACGCGAGCGACATGACGCTCCTGGACGCGGTACGTATCCCGGTGGAGCCGCTGTGGGGACCGCGGGGCTTCGACATGGCGTCGCTGGATCACGCGATGTGGTTCCACCGGCCGTTCCGCGCGGACGAGTGGTTCCTGTACGACCAGGAGTCCCCGATCGCGACGGGCGGCCGGGGGCTGGCACGGGGGCGGATCTACGACCGCGAGGGCAAGCTGCTGGTGTCGGTGGTGCAGGAGGGATTGTTCCGCCCCCTGAATGGCTGACCTGCGACGATACCGATATCCACACAACACGCCGTAGGACGGTCACGCGCGGCGCCACCGGCCTGCACACGGCCCTTTACAAAAGACCTAAGCCCTGGAACCCGAGGGGGCGGTCGTCCCACCATGTCCTCCTGTGCTCCGCTCCGCCCCACAGCTTGTTCTTTTTCTTCCGGCCTCGAATGGTGTCTCGAACTGGGTCGCTCACCTGGGGATTCGCCGGACGCAGGGGCGGCCTTCGTCTGATCATGTGCTCCGACCAAGGTGCACTGACCAAGACGAAGGCCGTGAGGGTGAGTCTGCTGCCTGATGCCGTATGGAGGGAAGCGTTCGCGGAAGCGTCACGCTTCCGGGGCGAGTTCTACGAGTGTCTGACCGCCCGGCGCGACGAGTTGTTCGAGCTGGCGGACGCGGTGCTGTGTGCCGACGGTGCGGTGAAATCCCCGGTGGACCTGACGCTGTTGCCCGAGCACCGTCGTGGACACGGAGCGATGTACGGCGGCCTGAACCACGGTCGGATCGACGTGGACCGGCTGCGGATGGTGCTGGCCGGGCTGTCGCTGCCGCGTTTCGATGGCGGGCGCCTGGTCCTGGCAGTCGACGTGTCGCCGTGGCTCCGCTCGGACGCGCCGTGCTCGACGGAACGGCTCTTCTGCCACGTCTACGGCCGGGCAAAGACGGCCTCGCAGTTCATTCCGGGCTGGCCCTACTCGTTCGTGGCCGTGCTGGAGCCGGGCGCCACGTCCTGGACCGCGATCCTGGACGCGGTCCGGCTCGGCCCGGTCGACGACGCGACCGCGGTCACTGCCGCCCAGCTGCGGGGAGTGGTCGAGCGGCTCATCGCCGCAGGGCAATGGCAGACCGGGGACCCGCACATCGTGATCGTCAGCGATGCCGGTTACGACGTCACCCGCCTGGCCTGGGTCCTGCGCGACCTGCCGGTCGAGCTGGTCGGCCGGGTCCGCTCCGACCGCGTCACGCGCCTGCCGAAGCCGCCCCGCCGGCCGGGGACGAACGGCCGGCCGCCCAAGCACGGACCGGAGTTCCGCTTCGCCAAGCCGGAGACCTGGCCCGAGCCCGCGATCACCACAGCCACCGACACCACCAACTACGGCAAGGCCGAAACCCAGGCATGGGACCGGGTCCACCCCCGGCTCACCCACCGTTCCTCCTGGCTCGACCACGACGGCGAACTGCCCTTGGTCGAAGGCACGCTGATCCGGTTGAAGGTCGAGCACCTGTCGAAAGAACGGGATGCTCCGCCGGTGTGGTTGTGGTCCTCGAAGACCGGCGCGACCCCGGACGATGTGGACCGTTTCTGGCAGGCGTTTCTCCGCCGCTTCGACCTGGAGCACACCTTCCGCTTCGCGAAACAGACCCTCGGCTGGACCACCCCGAAACTCCGTGCCCCCGAGGCGGCGGACCGCTGGACCTGGATCCTGATCGTCGCCCACACCCAGCTCCGGCTCGCCCGCCCCCTCGCCGAGGACCTCCGCCGGCCCTGGGAGAAGCCCACCGCCTCCGGCCGACTCACCCCCGCCCGAGTCCGCCGAGGGTTCAGGAACATCCGCGCCCACCTCGCCTGCCTGGCCCGCGTTCCCAAACCCCGCGGCGCCGGCCCCGGACGACCACCCGGCGCCAAGAACAGACACCGGGCACCCCGCTACGACGTCGGCAAAACCGTCAAACGACCCGAGACCCTCAAGGCCATCGGCAAGCTCGGAAGATCTTGGTAGATAAAGAACAAGCACAGAGATTGTGCCAATAGTGTGCCGAGGTTGAGTGATCCAGTCCACTCAACCTCAGAGTGCCCAGGGGTCTTCGCCAAGAGCTCCGATGGTGCGTTGGACCATCGCCTCCCGCTGCCCATGGATGCACTTGTAGTAGGTGTCTGAACCGTTCCGGGTTCGGTAGAGACTTCAGCTTGTGGTTGTGACCTCGGGTTTCGTGCTGGTGAGGTAGTAGTTGGTCTCGTATTCGACGGGTGGGATGTGCCCTATTTTACCGTGGAGGCGGCGGTGGCAGTACCAGTCGATCCACTCGGCGGTAGCGAGTTCGACCTGGGAAAGCGTCTTCCATGGACGTCGGGGCTTGATCAGCTCAGTTTTGAACAGGCCGATCGTGCTTTCCATGAGGGCGTTGTCGTAGGCGTCGCCGACCGACCGGATCGAGGCCGCGATGCCGGCGGCGTCCAGGTGCTCGGCGAGCCGGAAACTCGTATATTGCGACCCGGCGTCGGAGTGATGTATCAACTCGCCCCGCTGATGAGGCTGTTCGTCGCGGTCGCGTTGCCACAGGGCCATGTCCAGGGCGTCCAGGACGAGCCGTGTCTCCTTCGACAGGGCGGCGGCCCAGCCGGCGATCCGGCGGGAGAAGGTGTCCACGACAAAGGCGACGTAGACGACTCCCGACCAGGTGCTGACGTGGGTGAAGTCCGCGACCCAGCACCGGTCCGGCGCCCGCTCGACGGAACTGTCCGCCATCGTGGTGATGGCCTTCTTCCCGCGAATCGCGCCGGAGACGCCAAGTTCACGCATCAGGCGTTCAACGGTGCACCGGGCCACGATGTGGCCCTGTCGGTGCAGCTCGCGCCAGACCTTCCTGGCCCCGTAGACACGGTAGTTGACCTCGAAGATCTGCCGGATGAGCGGCTTCAGCTGGGCGTCGCGGACCGTGCGGGCGGACGGGGTCCGGAGACGTTTGCGGTGGGCGTAATAGGTGGAGGGGGCGATCTTGCAATCGTGCTCGGTGAGCACGCGGCAGATCGGCTCGACACCGCCGAAGCGGGCCCGGTGCTCGTCGATGAACGCTACGAGCGTGTGTGTGGCCGGTCGAGCTCGGCCGCGAAGAAAGACGCCGCAGCCTTCAGGATGTCGTTCGCCCGCTTCAGCTCGGCGATCTCCTTCTTCAATGCCTTGATCTGCGCGGACTCCTCCGTGGTCGTCCCCGGACGCGTCCCGGAGTCGATCTCGTCCCGCTTCACCCAGTTCCGCAGGGTCTCAGCCGAACCGATCCCGAGTTTCTGGGCGACCGCCCTCACGGCGGCTGACTCGTTCGGGTAGTCACCGCGGACCTCGGCGACCATACGGACCGCTCGTTTAGGCAGCTCAACGGGATAGGAGGAAGGGCGTGCCATGACTCGATCCTTTCACGGAATCGAGTCCCTATCGAACCCGGAACGGTTCAATGGTGGGCCTGGCCGGCTGTTTGGCGACAGAGAGCCGCTGATCCGACTGCGGCGCTCGGATCAATGGAACCGTGGTTGGCGCTGAGATTGATCATGGGCGTCTGAGGCGCTACGTCTGCGGCGCCCGCAGGTAGACGCGGGCGAAACGCGCTGTCGGTTCGACGCGCGGTTCCGCACCCTGGACGCCTCCCGGTTTTTCGGCCCGGTCCTCGAAGGAGGCCGTCGTCTCCAGTCGGGCAGCGAGCGCCGCTGCGGCTTGCGGGTCCAGGGCGGCCATGTGGGCGGCTCCTGCGAGCGCCCGCGCGTGTGTCGCCTGCTCCGGGCTCGCGTCGGTCCGTGCGTGAGGGGGTCTGCCAGACCCTGGGAGGAAGCGGATCTGGTTGCCGGTCCTTGCGTGCCGTTGCATGGATGAGGCCCCGAGGAGGGGCCAGCCGCCCGGCGTCGCTCGTCGGGAGGGTGCGGAGTCGATCAGAGAGAAGCCATGACAGTCCAGGACCAACGACTTTCGCCGGCGCGCCCGCAGGGCATGTCCCGCGGGCTGACGCTGCTGTTCGCGATCGCGGCGGGCGCGTCGGTGGGCAACATGTACTGGGCGCAGCCCCTGCTCGCCCCGATCGCCGGCGACCTCGGCGTCGCGTCGGGCGACGCCGGGTTCGTGATCACGCTGACGCAGATCGGCTACGCCATCGGCGTCTTCCTGATGGTGCCGCTGGGCGACGCGGTGGACCGAAGGCGCGTGGTGCCTTTGATCATGCTGGGCGCGGCCGTCGCCCTCGGCGCGAGCGCGGCGGCCCCGTCGTTCCTCGTGCTGCTGGGCGTGATCGCCCTGGTCGGCGCGACGTCGGTGGCCGGGCAGATCCTTACGCCCATGGCCGGCGACCTCGCCACGGACGCCCAGCGCGGCCGGGTGCTGGGCACCGTGGCTTCCGGGCTGATGCTCGGCATCCTGCTGTCCCGCACGCTCAGCGGGCTGGTCGCGGACGTGCTGGGTTGGCGCGCGGTGTTCGTGGCCGCCTCGGCGCTGATGCTCGTCCTGGCTGTGATCCTTTCCCGCCGCCTCCCGCGGCTCGAAACCAGGAAGGGCATGCCCTACGGGCAGTTGCTCCTCAGCGTGCTGAGGACTGTGAAGGGTGACCGGCGCGTGCAGGTGACGATCCTGCTGGGCGCGCTGCCGATGAGCGTGTTCACCCTGTTCTGGACCGGGCTGACGCTGCTGCTGTCCGGTGAGCCGTACTCGTATTCGACGGGGACGATCGGGCTGGTCAGCCTGGTCGGCGTCGCCGGCGCTGTCGCGGCGCAGGGGGCCGGTCGTCTCTACGACCGGGGCCTGTCGGTGCCGGCCCTCGGTGGCGCGATGCTGCTGGCGCTGGTCTCCCTGGTCGTGGCCGGGATCGGCCAGGCCTCGATCGTGGCGGTCGTGGTCGCGATCGTGCTGTTCTCGATCGGGCTGCAGGCGGCGCTGGTGCTCGCGCAGACCCGGATGATGGCCATCGACCCGGCCGCCCGGAGTCGGATGAACACCGTGTACGTGGTCGGGAACTTCGTCGCCGGCGCGATCGGCTCGGCTCTGGCCGGGCTGATCTGGGCCCGGGCCGGCTGGCTCGGTCTGATGGCCGTCGGCTCGGCGATCCTCCTCGTCGGCCTCGCTCTGTGGGCCGTCCAGCGCACCCGCGGCCTTGCCGACTGACAGTGCTCTGCCTGCCCGCACCCTCGAACGGAGCACCCCATGCATCTCGATTCGCCGGCCGTCGTCCTCGACGTCCGCGACCCCGGCGCCTCCCGCGATTTCCTCACCGAGCTTCTCGGCTTCGCGGTCGCCGCCACCGGCGAGGGCTTCACCGCGCTCGCTCACCCGGACCACGGGATGCGGATCATCGTCCGGCCGCTCGCTCCCGGAGCGACGCCTTCCGACTTCCAGTGCCTGCGGGTGGGCTTCCTCGTCACCGGGATCGACGGGCACTGGGCGCGCCTGGAGGGCGCCGTCGACATCGCCGAGCCCATCCAGACCGTGGCCGGCGAGCGCGCCTTCCGGATCGCCGACCCCAACGGGATCGGCTACCGGCTGATCGAGCTCGTCGCCTGACGAGCGCCCGCACGAACCCAACCACAGACGCATCACCGGCAAGGAGAATCATCATGAAGATCGCAGTCATCGGGACCGGCATGGTCGGCCGCGCGTTCGCCACGAGGCTGACCGGCCTCGGCCACGACGTCGTCCTGGGCACCCGTGACCCGCAGGCGACTCTGGCCCGCACCGAGCCGGACGACAAGGGCACCCCGCCGCTGGCCGACTGGTTCGTCGACAACCCCGAAGCCCGCCTGGTCACCATGGCCGAGGCCGGCGTCCACGGGGAGGTCGTGATCAACGCGACCGCCGGCGCGAACGCGATCGCCGCCCTGGAGCTCGTCGGCGCGGAGAACCTGGCCGGCAAGCCCCTGCTGGACCTGTCGCTGCCGCTCGACCTGTCCGCGGGCTGGCCGCCCCGGCTGAGCGTCGTCAACGACGACAGCCTCGGCGAGCAGATCCAGCGCGCGTTCGCGCACGCGCGCGTCGTGAAGACGCTGGACACCGTGCAGTACGAAGTCATGCTCGACCCGACCCGTCTGCCCGGGAGGCACAACATGTTCGTCTCCGGGGACGACGCCGACGCCAAGAAGGCCGTAACCGAGCTGCTCGGCGAGTTCGGGTGGCCCGCCGACGTCGTCATCGACCTCGGCGACATCACCACCGCCCGCGCCACCGAGATGTACTCCCGGCTGCTGTTCACACTGTCGGTCCACTTCGGCGACTTCGACACCAACATCGCCCTCGTCCGGCCCGAGAAGTGACCTCCGCGGAGCAGGCGATGACCCGAGAAGAACGATCCGATGGGAGAAGGACGATGAGCACGCGACTCGACGGGAAGGCGGCCCTGGTGACCGGTGCCGGAACCGGCATCGGCCGGGCGGTCGCCCGGCGGTTCGCCGCCGAAGGGGCGAAGGTCCTGATCCTGGGCCGCACCGAGGAGACGCTGAAGGAGGCCGCCGGGGACGACGAGAGCATCGACTGTCTGGTGGCCGACCTCGAGCGGGACCAGGACATCGCCCGGGTACTGCAAGAGGTCCAGGACCGCTACGGGCGGCTCGACGTCCTGGTGAACAACGCCGGCTGGGCACCCGTCACGCCGATCTCCGAGGTCACCATGGACGAGTACGACCGGGTGTTCTCCATCAACGTCCGCGCCCTGGTGAACCTCACCGTCCAGGCGCTGCCGATGCTGAAGGCCTCCCGGGGCAGCGTCATCAACATGTCCAGCGTGATCTGCAAGAACCACCTGCCGAACATGTCGATGTACGCCGGCACCAAGGCGGCGGTGGAGATCTTCACCAGGATCTGGGCCAAGGAGCTCGCCGCCGACGGGGTGCGCGTGAACGCGATCGGCGTCGGCTCGATCGAGACACCGATCTACGGCAAGACCGACCTGTCCGACGATGCCGCCCAGGCACACATGGACGCCATCCGGCGAGCCGTGCCGCAGGGCCGCTTCGGCCGGCCCGAGGACGTCGCGGCGGTCGCGGCGTTCCTCGCCTGCGACGAGGCCGGCTTCGTCACCGGCTCCGAGTACGGAGTCGACGGCGGCTTCGGGGCCTGACGCACGCAAGAGAGGGCCCGGTCATCGGATTCGCTCCGATGACCGGGCCCTCTTCGTCGCACAGGCGCGGCCGGTGGCCGGGCTGGTGCCCTTGGCGATGGCCCAGGCGGTGGCGACGTCGGCCGCCGACGCGTCCTGCGCCTGCCCGAGGGCGGCGAGGCGGTCGGTGAGCGCCCGCAGCTGGGGCAGGACGTCGTTGTAGACGTCGGCGCGGCTGGTGCCCTCGGGCACCGGGTTCTCGGGGCCGTACCGTCCGGCCAGCGCCCCCTGCTCCAGGACCATGTAGGAGAAGAACGTGATGCCGTGCTCACGGCAGTGGTCCAGGACGCCGGCCTTCTCGGAGCTGCGGTAGAGCAGGCTGTAGTGGTTCTGGACCACCTCGACCCGGAAGCCCGCCGCGCCGAGGATCTCGTCAGCGCGCGCGATCTCTTCGGTGTTGTGGTTGGAGACGCCGACGTGCCTGACCTTCCCGCTCTCCAGCAGGGGGATCAGCCCCCGCGTCCACCGCTCGACGTGGGCAGGGTTGGGTCCAGTACAGGTCGATGTAGTCGGTGCCCATCCGCTTCAGGCTCTGCTCCAGCATGTCGGCGACCGGGTCGTCGCCGTCGCCTGGCGATCTGCGGGGTGAACTTCGTCGACAGCTGGTACTCGCCGCGGTCATACCCTTCCAGCGCCTTGGCGAGAACGGTCACAGAGCGGCCCATGCCGTAGACGGCGGCGGTGTCCCACAGGGTGAAGCCGTTCGCCTGGGCCTTCTCGACGACCTCCCGCAGGCCGGACTCGGTGAGCGCGCTGCCGAAATAGCCGTCACCGGCCTCCCCGCTGTCGCCCCAGTCCCAGGTGCCCAGCGCGACCGCCGGCGTCGTCAAGGGACTCTTCGTCACGATTCGTGCTCCATCTTTCTCGTTCTGGTGTCGTGCGTTCGACGCGACCCGGATCGGGACCGCGCGGGCACCCATCGCTATTCGGGCCGCGGCGCGGCGGACGGCGTCTGCGCGCCCTTGTGGTCGGCGGTCCAGGTGCGGAGGATCTGCAGGGCGTCGGCGGTGGGGGAGCCGGGCGCGGCGGTGTAGACGACCAGGCTGAGCGCCGGGTCACCAGCGACCGTGAACGACTGCGACTCGAAGACCACCTCGCCCACCAGCGGGTGCCTGTAGCGCTTTGGGCCGCGCCGGTAGCGGAGCACGTCGTGGGAGGCCCACAGGGTGCGGAAGCGCTCGCTCTTCGCGGACAGCTCGCCGATGAGCGCGAACAGCTCCTCGTCCGCGCGGTCATCGCGCCCGGCGGCCTCGCGCAGGACGGCGACCCCGTTGCGCACGGCCAGCTCCCAGTCGAGGTAGAAGTCCTGCGCCCTGGGGTCGAGCAACTGGAAGCGCAGGTGGTTGAACCGCTTGCCCTCGCCCCGGGCGAGGTACTGCTCGGCGTGCGGATAGAGCGCCCAGCCCAGCCGATTGGCCGCCACGACGTCGAGGTGCGCGTCCTGCACAACGGCGGGCACGCCGATCGCGTCGACCACCCGCTGCAGCAGGACCTCCTGCCCGGCCGCCGCCGGCCGCTTCGGCCGCGCCGCCCGGGGACCGGCAGGGCGCAGCGCCCGCACCAGGCTGACCAGGTGATCGTGCTCGACCTCGTCCAGCCGCAGCGCCCGTGAGACCGCGTCGAGGATCTCGTCCGAGATGCCCGCCACGCGGCCCCGCTCCAGCCGGGTGTAGTAGTCGACGCTGATCCCGGCAAGGTAGGCGACCTCCTCGCGGCGCATCCCGGCAACACGCCGCATCCCCGGGAACGGCGTCATACCCGCCTCCTCCGGGGTGATCCGCGCGCGCCGGGTGATGAGGAATCCGCGCAGCTCAGCCTGGTAGTCCATGCAGTCAACGCTACGGCGGCCAGGCGCGGCGTGGCAGGCACTGACAGACCCCCGGACGCCGCGTCACGGTTCCGGGCGCGACCAGGGCGTGTCATGGATCCCAGCCTCCCCGGTCACAGCACCCATCGCCCGTGGCACGATGCGGTGCGTAGATCATGTACTGATGTGCCCCGCCAACGGCCCGGGATGCTCCCGACGGTCTGCAAGGCCGCGAAGTCGGCGTGCGCCTGGGCGACGGCCTCCGGGTACGCCTGCCGCCTGTCGTGCTCGGCGAGGGCCCGGTAAATGCTCGACAGGCTGGGGCTGTGGCCCTTGCGGCGGCCGGTGGGGATGATCAGGTCGGGCCGGACCACTTCGGTGTCCGCTTCTCCAACCGCGAAAGCCATCTCGACCTGTCCGGCATCTCGCCACGATGGCTACGCGACATGCTCCGGGACTGGATGGCCGACCGGCTGCTGAACGACGCGCCCCGCAGCCGCAACCCGTTCGAGGTCAGCCGACGCGGATGCCTCGAACTCAGTGAGGCTGCGCCATGCTCGTTTCCGCAGTTCAGCGAGGCTGGTGTGATGCGCCGGTGAGGTCCTCACGCTGACAGGTGGCCTGATCGTTAGCACGAGATCGTCTGGCGTGGGCGTTCTCGCGGGTTCTGGCGTGAGGTTCGGGGGCTGCTGCGTAGGTTCCGCGTCGGGAGGAATGTTCATGACGGACGTACTGACGTGGACGATCGAGCGGCGGCTTGAGATGGCGAGACGTGCCGAACTGCTGCGCAAGGAGCTGGGCGAACTCGAGCTGGAGGTGGCCCGGTTGGAGGCCGCCGAGGTGGTGTTCGGGCAATGGTTTGAGGCCACCGACGGTGGACGGCGACCGCCGGGCGTCCTGTCGCCGGAGCCGGAGCCGGAGCTGGTTGCTGTGACGGTGGGCCCGGGTGCGGGCGGGATGCGGGTGGTGCCCGATCGCGTCGAGGGGATGGGGCTGGAGGCCCTGACCTCGGAGTACCGCCGGATCATGGAGATCGTGGCGGGGGCGGACGATCCGGTGATGGCCAAGGGCGTCGCCCTCGCGCTGGGCCGGGAGACGACCCCGGCGAAGATCGAGCCGGTCCGGGGCCAGCTGCGCAAACTCTCCGACCGTGGCTGGCTTGTCCGCACCGCATCGGGCCGCTACCGACCACGCTGACCAGCGGTGTTGACGGCCGGACGGGCCGACGCGGCGGTCAGCAGACAGACGTGCGGAAAGCGACGCTGAGCCGCTTTCCGCACGGTTGGCCGTTCTACTGGTGTGGTGACTGTTTGATCTTTGCCATGACATCCTCGTCGAACCAGTCGGCCGCGCGCAGCGTGGCCATCCACCGCTCCCGCATCTCAGGGGTCAGCCTGTCGATGAACATCACACCATCCAGGTGATCAGTCTCGTGCTGGATACAGCGGGCCAGCATCCCGTCCCCGACGACCTGGACGGGGTCGCCCTGCATGGTGAAGCCCTTCGCCACGACGTTCATCCGACGCCTGGTGTCCAGGTAGACGCCGGGGATGGACAGGCATCCCTCTATGCCGTCCTGTTCCTCCTCGTCCGGGAAGTCCACGACGGGATTGACCAGATGGTCCAGATCGCCGTCCGACAACTTGGGGCTCCAGACGAACACACGGAGCCCGACACCGAGCTGGGGCGCGGCAAGCCCGGCCCCCTGGCTGTCGCTCAGCGTCTCGCGCAGGTCGCCCACTAATGTGCGCAGTTCGGCATCGAAGTCGGTTATCGGCTTGGCCGGCTCCCGCAGAACCGGGTCACCGAGTTTCCTGATCGACACAACCGTCATGTGAACCTCTTCTTATCGAACGGACACCGTACATGTCCGACCACTGTCACTGGCCCCACAGTAGGCCCGCCGGACTCGCCGATCCCCGCCCAGGGCGGAGACAGGGTCCATTGTCTGCCCGTTCAACCTCCAGCCGCGCAAGGACAAGGCCTTTCGTCGGGCCGGCAGATCCTGCCGACTGCGGGCCACCTGTAACCGCTACGACCCGTGATGCACACGCTCGCCGCCCTCGGCCCGGCCACCGGAAGGAACTATCAGTGGCACCCGCCCTGTCGTGGCCTTCGACGGCGGCTTGAGCGCCCGCCCGTCGCGGGTCAGGCGCCGGACGGGTGCCCCGGCATCGCACCGGCCAGGCGCAGCATGACCTTGCCGCTGCCGCTCCTCAGGTCGGCGGCGACGGCCAGCGCCTCCTCGGCCTGTTCCAGCGGGAAACGGTGGGTGATCACCGGCGTCACGTCCAGACCGTCCCCCAGCGTGCGCAGGGCGTCGTCGATCTCCTCGACGAAGCGCTAGTACTGCAACCGTGCTTGTAGTGACGGTGTGACGTCGTGGTCGTTGTGCTTGTCATGGGTGGGGACCTCGGGATCAGTGACGTGCGGCGGTGGGCGGTGGGGCTGGAGGAGGTGCACGAGCGGTTCGTGCACCGCTTTCAGCGTTCGGAGCCCCGCGAGTCGGCGCTGGCCTATATGCGCGGGTTGGTGTCGTCGCTGGAGCGGAAGAACGCGTGGACGGTCGCTGAGCGAGCGGGGCATGACCGGCCGGACCGTTTGCAGAGGCTGCTCAATACGTGTGACTGGGATGCCGACGAAGTCCGCGACGATGTGCGGGAGTTCGTGATGGAACATCTCGGTGACCGGCAGGCGATCCTGGTCGTGGACGACACCGGGTTCCTGAAGAAGGGGGTCCGTTCGGCCGGTGTCCAGCGTCAGTACACCGGCACGGCGGGCCGGGTCGAGAACAGCCAGGTCGGCACGTTCCTGGCCTACGCCACCGAGGCCGGCCACACGCTGATCGACCGGGA
>NZ_JBIWFO010000006.1:0-51965 GCF_044763125.1 Streptomyces sp. NPDC096310
CCCCAGCACGACGCCTCGTACGACTAGGTTCACTGGCGAGGAAGGCGAAACGACTGGGTTCGCTGTCAAACGCCCCGATTGGATGACAGCGGACACCGGCGCGCTGGGCCCGGTAGACCGTAACGTTGCAATTGTGCACGAGGACCGGAGTCGCGCCCGCCAGTACATAGTACGTGTGGATATCGGCGACGGTGAGGTTGTGGACCGTGGCCCGTTGGGTCCAGGTTTTGATGGCGGTGATCTGGATGTGGGTGCCGCTGCTGGTGCGGAGCCACTGGCCCGGGTGGAGGTCCCTGGCGTTGATCCACTCGTCCAGTTCCGGGACCCAGAAGGGGTGTTTGCCCGTTGCCGTGACGGAGGCGGTTTTGTCGCCCTTCTTTCCGTCCAGGTCGATGGTGACCCTGACCAGGTTCTTGGTGCCCTTGCCGATGATTTCCGCCGTCACCGGCTTCGCGACCGTCTCGCCCGTCTTCGGGTCCGTCGCCAGAACCCGGTCGCCGACCCTTACATCGGCGATCTTCTTACGGGTGCCGTCCGCCAGCAGGACCTCCGTCCTCGGGAGGAAGCTGTTCGGCGTCTTGCAGCTGCTGCCGCCGCCGCTCTTCGCGCCGCCCCCGCCGCTGCCCTTCGGGCTGCCGGCTCCGCTTCCCCGTTTGACGACCTTGGAGGCGACCGCCTTGACGCCCTTGGCGATGGCCTTGCCTAGCACTGCGCCTGCGGCTCCGGTGACGCCTCCGACCACAGCTCCCTTGCCGACCGCTTTCGCGAAGCCGCCCAGGCTCTTGTCCGCCTCGGAGTCCAGCGCGTTGCCGACCGCTCCCGCGACCCCGCCCGCGATAGCTCCGCAGGACGCTCCCACCGCCACGGCGCCGACGCCGCCCGTCACCACACCCGCGCCGACCGCTACCGAGCCGCAAGCCGCGCCCACCACGACCTCGGTGGTGATGGTGATGATCTCGGTCTTGTACTTCTTCCAGAAGCCCTTGGCCTTGCAGCGCCAGTCGCAGGGGGCGGGCTTGGTCACCGTGACCGTTTTGGTGATCGTGTACGTGATCGTCTTCGTGGTACCCGAACTGACGCTCCCTGAGCCGGCATTGCCACCACCGCCTCCGCCACCGCCACCGCTCTTCTCCGGCGGGCCGCCGCCGTAGTGCGGGGACGGATTCTGCTTCCCGTGGCCGCAGACGTCCGCCGGGCACAGCCCCGTAGGGTCGCTGGAGCTGACCGGGCTGTTGCCCGCGTACGCGTAGCCGTTCATCTGGAGCGGCTCGGTGACGTCGATGACCGGGTCCGCCGAGAGGAAGCGGCCCGCCGCCTGGTCGTACTCGCGGGCGCCGAGGTGGGTCAGGCCCGTGGCCGTGTCGTCGATGCCGGTGCCCAGGTAGCCGCGTTTGTTCGGCCAGACCGTCGGCTTCGGGCCGCGGGCCTCGCCGTACGGCTTGAAGGCGCGGCGGGTGACCGTCTGGGACGCGCCCAGTTCGACCGTGGTGTTGGCCGTGCCGAGGTGGTCGCTGATCAGGGCGTTGAGGGTGTGGCCCGTGCTCGAACCGTTGGTCGTGGTGCGGACGACCGTCGGGGCGCCCGGCTGGGAGTACGCGCGGGAGGCCCGGGTGATCTTGCCGGTGGCGTCCGTGGTCAGCTCGGTCTCGCCGAGGTAGAGCGTGGAGCCGGTGGGTGAGTTCTCCAGGATGCGGTTGCCCGCCGCGTCGTACACGTACCGCGTCTTGACCCCGTCGTCGGTGATCGTGTCGAGCTTGTTCTCCGCCGTCCAGGTGAGGTTCTGGGTGGTGGCGGGGAGGTCGCGGACGGTGGTGTTGCCGACGTCGTCGTAGGTGTACGCGCTGCCCTTGCCGCCCGCCGTCGCGGACACCGAGGTGAGGGTGTGCGGCTGGACCAGGCCCTTGCCGGAGACCTGGCGGCCGTATCGGGAGGTGTTCGTGACGCTCGATGCCGTGTCGGCCGGGTCGTGGTCCGTGAGCGTGGCCCGGTTGCCCAGCCAGTCGTAGGTGAAGGACTGGCGGTAGGCCGTGGTACCCGTCGAGACCGTGGTCGACGCGGGCGCCGCCGCGGCCAGTGAGGTGGTCAGGCCCGCGCTCGGGGTCGTGGTGTCGGTCGCCAGGGTCGGGGCGTCGGCGACCGGGCCGCCGGAGGGCTCGCCGTCCGCGCGATAGCCCCAGTTGGCGCCGCCGGACGAGCGGCAGCCGGTGCCCGAGGTGCCGGGGGTGAGGCTCGACGTCCAGGCGTGGACCAGTTCACCGAGCGCGTCGTACGTGTAGCACTGGTTGTCCCAGGTGGAGCCGGACGCGTCGGTGAGCTTGCGGGCGTTGGAGGTGATCGTGCCCGAGGCGTCGTACGAGTAGTAGCTGTCAGCAACCCGATGGGTGCCCGCGGTCTCCCGGTCGGTGACCGTGCGCTGGAGGCCTCCGGTGTGCTGGTCCACGAAGTTGGTGGTCCAGACCCTCGACGGCTGCGACCCGCTGACCGAACGCAGCGGCTCACCGTACGGGGAGTAGGTGACGTCGGAGGTGTACCAGGAGATGCCCGAGGTGGATTCCGGCAGACCGTCGTCGTCGTACCGCGTGACGAGCTTCTCGGCTGCCAGCCCGCCCTTCGCCGGGAGCGTGACCGACAGCGGTTTTCCGGTGGGGGTGTAGGCGTAGGAGTAGGCGTACGTGCCGGACAGTCCGGCGGTCGTCGCGTGGGTCGGGACGACCGTCTCGCGGCCGGTGGGCTGGTAGTCCGTGTCGTAGCCGGTGACCCGGTCGATGTAGTCGCCGGTGGTGTCGTGCCGGATCGAGGCGACGGGCAGCCCGGTCGCGCCGGGCAGGGTGTCGTACGTGAACTCCTTGACCGGGGCGGAGGTCGCCGAGCCCTCGCGGACGGCGACCACGCGGTCCAGTTCGTCGTACTGGGTGTGGACGCTCTTGCCGAGCACGTCGGTGGCCCGTGTCCGGCGGTCCGCGTCGTCGTACGCGAACGTGGAGGTGCCGGTGTCGGGGTCGGTGGAGCTGGTCAGGCGCCCGCGGACGTCGTAGGTGTACTCCCAGGCGTTGCCGGCCGGGTCGGTGACCTTGGCGTGGTTGCCCCGCGCGTCGTACGCGTATGTCGTCGTCCGCTTGGTGCTCGTGGAGCCGGCGGTCGTGTGGTGCTGGACCGAGGTGACCCGGCCCTGCGCGTCGGTGAAGCTCTGGGTGGTCGGGGCGGTCTGGCCGGGCGGGTCGACGTAGACGTAGTCGTCGCCGTAGGTGGTGTAGGTCGCGTACTTGAAGTCGGCGCCGTGGTAGACGGAGGAACGCACCGGGCGTTCGAGGCCGTCGTAGCGCGTCTTGGTCTTGTTGGGTACGAGGGATTCCGAGACGCGAGCGAAGAGCTTGGTCTCGGGCTCGCCGCGGGCGAGGTAGCCGCCGGTCTGCTCTCCGACCAGGCCGTGG
This sequence comes from Streptomyces sp. NPDC096310, assembly GCF_044763125.1. Taxonomy (NCBI): domain Bacteria; kingdom Bacillati; phylum Actinomycetota; class Actinomycetes; order Kitasatosporales; family Streptomycetaceae; genus Streptomyces; species Streptomyces sp. NPDC096310. The sequence continues at coordinate 3,432 of NZ_JBIWFO010000006.1, forward strand.
TCGTTGTACTTGGTGTCGGTGATGATCCGGCCGGCGCCGTGGGCTTCGCCCTGTGTCTGCACCGGGCGGCCCAGGCCGTCGTAGAGCGTGACCTCGCTCGCGTAACTTCCGTCGTCCTTGAGGGACTTGACGGTGACGGCGGCCGGACGTGTCTCGTCGGGCGTCGCGACGGCGCCGCGGTACGAGATCTGGGTGTCCGGTGACTTTCCGCCCGCGGAGCGCCCCGCGGACCAGCCCTTGACCAAGCGGCCGAGCGCGTCGTACTCGGTTCTGGTGACCCGGCCGTTCGGGTCGGTGACGGTCAGGGCCAGGGCGCGCCCGGGGTCATAGGCCGTGGTGGAGGCGTGCCCCTTGGCGTTGATGGTCTTCACGGCGGTGACGGGGCCGCCGCCGTCGCCCGGGGTGTAGACCGTCTCCGACGTGCCGGTCAGCGGCGTGCTGACCTTTCTGACGCGGCCGAGCGGGTCGTACGACGTGGTGGTGGTCACCGAGTGCGCCGAGCCCGCGCCGTTGAGCTCCGCGATCGATGTCTCCAGGCCCTTGGTCGGGGCGGCTCCCCATGCCTGGCCGTCGAAGGAGGTACGCGCCGAACTCAGCAGCTCCGTAGCGGGGTTGGCGGTCTCGAAGCCGGAGCAGGGCGTAGCGGTGGAGCGGGTCTCCTTGGCTTTGCCGATGATCCAGTCGGCCGTGTTGTGGACGTAGGAGGTCCGCAGGCAGACCTGGTCGCTGAGGGTCTCGCCGGTGCCGTTCGGCTTGACGACGGACATCTCCAGTTGGGTGGGCAGCCCGTAGGCGTCGTCGACGGTCGTCTCGGTCCGTACCGCCCGCCAGCTCGTGCGGACCGTCTGGATCGCGTCGGTGCGTGCCACCCAGGTGCGGTGGGCGAGCAGCGGGTCGAGATCGGTGCCGTCCTCGGCCTGGCGGGTCCGGGAGGCAGTCTCCTTCGACTTGGGGAAGGTCAGGGCACGGGTGAGGACGCGGCCTTCGGAGTGGTCGTACGTCAGCGTCTCGGCGGTCATTCCGGCGAACTGCGGTGCGTCGTCGGCGACCAGGACGACGGCGTCCTCGGAGTCCTTCAGCTGGCCGCCCGTGCCCTGGAAGAAGCGCGTGACGGTGTACGACTGCGACTGCGGATCGCCCTGCTGGGAGCTGGACTTGCTGCCCTTGGTGACGGCGACCTGCCGGTAGCCGCGCCACACGCTGTAGGTGCGCAGCGCGGGTCTGAGGAATTCGTTGTCGGCCTTCTGCCAGGCGGGAGAGGTGTACTTGTACGCGGTCACGACGGGCTTGCCGTGCGTGGTGACCCGGTCGGTCTCGGTGACGGAGGCGACGACGTACTTGTTGAACCACGCCTTGGCCGGGGTCTTCTCCTCGCCGTCCGGCGACCAGCGCACGGGGTAGCAGGTGGTGTTGGCCTTGCCCTTGTCGGTGGCGGGATCCGCGGCACAGCCGCCGGTGTACTCGACCTGGATGTCGCCGCCGTTCTCGGTGGCGACCGTTCCGATACGGGGTCGGGTGAAGCCGGGGCGCTGGTCCCCGGGCCCGGACGGCACGAGGTTGGGGAGCTGCCGGTCACGGAGGCGGGCGCGCAGCGGGGAGGAGGAGCCCACCCGGTATTCGCCGAAGCTGACGCCGTCCTTGGACTGGAGGGTGCCGATGGTGTCGCCGGGGGCATGTCCCCTGCGGGTGATCGAGTTGAGCCAGAGCCCGGGGGACGTGTCGTACCAGTCGGAGGGGAAGGACTGGCGGAGCGTGTACGTGTCGACCTTGCCGAGTCCGGTCCGGATGCCGTTCTGGTCGGCCCGGACGGCCTTCGTCGTCACCGTGTCCAGCCGGAGCTGGGTCCAGAAGGACGGGAAGGCCGGGCAGAGTTTGGACGTCGACTTGCAGTTCAGATTGCCGGGCGTGTCCCACCAGGGCCGGTAGGCGCCGGGATCGTCGGTCTTGGCGAAGTTCGCCGGGTCGCACGCGGCGGCCGACTTCAGGCAGCGCTGCTGGACACCGAACTCGACGGTGGCCGACGGCTTGGTCAGGTCGGCGGTGCGCATCCCGTACTCGATGGAGACGGGATAGGCGGCCCGGTCGTACTTCTCCGGGGACTTGAACTTCTTGTTGACCGAGTAGTGGTTGGTCTCCTGCTTCCAGTTGACGACCATCGCGTTGCCGTGGACGTCGACGACCTTGTCCATGCCCCACTGCCAGGCTTGCTGTACGCCCACTCCGCAGCGGGAGTTCGCGAAGGCGGCGGCGTAGCAGGGCTCGTCGGGATGGTTGCCGTACACGGGCACGGTGGAGACGGAGTTGGTGGTGGCGTGGCCGCCGCCGACGGTGTTCAGCCCGTAGTGGTACGTCGTGCCGTCCGGGGTGGTGACCACCCAGTACTCGCCTTTGTAGGCGCCGTTGGCGGCGCCGGTCTTCAGTTCGACACGCGTGCCGTCGTCGTTCTGCGGACTGTACGTGTTGGTGTCACCCTCCCTGACCAGCTCGGTGGTGCGGCCGTTCAGCGACATCACCGCGTTGTGCGACACCCAGCACAGGTCCGAGGTCTGGTCCTTCTTGGCCGAGTTGTTGGGCGTGCCGGTTTTGAGCTTCTTGGTGTCGTCCTTGCAGGAGCGGTAGCGCCGCTCGATATGGCCGGGTTCGTACTCCCAGCCTTCACCGATCCAGGAGGTCTGCGGCGAGGAGACGGCCGTCTTGCCGTCGACCTCCTGCGAGTCGTACGTGAGGGAGATGTTGGGCGAGGGGCCGGCCGGGGTCGGCGGCACGGTCAGCGGGTACGACCAGGAGAAGGAGCCGGAGGAACCCCCGGCCGCCCATGTTCCGCTGGAGGCGAGCGGTGTCGCCTTGAAGGAACCGCCCGCGCCCGCACCGGAGTCGGTGACGCCGAGTACGGGGACGGCGTCACGGACCTCGTTTATCGTTCCGACGCGAGCGGCCGACTGCTGCTCCGTACGGGTGTCAAGTCGGCGTCCGGCGGCGTCGACCTCAACTCGCTCGCCGCAGCCGCGAGTTCGGGGGCGGGCAAGGACACCGAGTACGCCGCGTCCGGCTGGTCGAGCACCGCTGTCCCCCATCTCATGGGCACCCTGGACGTCACGGGCGACGGCATCCCCGACATCTGGGCTGTCCACTCCAACGGCTCCGTACGCCTCCACACCGGCGGCAGGGCGGCACTCAGCGGCACGGGGACCGACGTCATCGTGCCCTCCTCCTGGTGGAAGACCCGCCAGAGGGTCGGCTGAGCGGAGCGAGTCGCCGGGCGGGGCGGGCGAGGTGGGTTGGCCGGAAGGTGTAGCAGGTGAGCCGGAAAGGCTCTGGGAAAGCGGTGCACTGCCGAGGAATCTTGGTCTAGACCAAGTTGCCTACGTTCGAAGGGTTGATCGCATGTCCCCCACCACAGCCACGACCCGGAACAACGCCCCCGCCCGCCCCCGTACCGCCCGCACCGCCGCGGCGCTGACCGCGGCCTCGTCCCTGCTCGCGCTCGGTGTGGTCGGCGCCACGGCCGCCCCGGCCGCCGCCGCGCCCAGTGGTGCTCAGGCCACCGGCCAGGCCACCTGGTACAACACCGGGCTGGGCGCGTGTGGTTGGTACAACAACGACAGTGAGCTGGTCGTCGCGATCTCGGTCGCGCAGTACGGCAACTACCCCAACCCCAACAACTCGCCCCAGTGCGGACGGCAGATCCGGGTCAACGGTCCGCTCGGCTCCGTCGTCGTGAGAGTCGTGGACAAGTGCATGGGCTGTGCCACCAACGACGTGGACCTCAGCCCCACCGCGTTCTCCCGGATCGGCGACCTCAACGCCGGACGGATCAATGTGAGCTGGGACTGGGTCTGACCGCGGGCGCGACGCGCGACGGGGCCGGGGTGTGCGCGCCCCGGTCCCTCCGTCGGGCGGCGGAGGGAAAATCGGTGGACACCGGGCCCGGCGGCGGCGACCGTGTGCCGCATGGGTCAGCAGGAGATCTGGGACACCGAGACCGCCCGACGCTACGACACACCCGGGACGGGCATGTTCGCGCCCGATGTCGTGACGCCCACCGTGGACCGGCTCGCCGCGCTCGCGGGTGACGGGGCCGCGCTCGAATTCGCCATCGGAACGGGCCGGGTGGCGGTTCCGCTGGCCGCGCGCGGGGTGCCCGTCACCGGCATCGAGCTGTCGCCCCCGATGGTCGAACGGCTGCGTACCAAGGCCGACGAGGCGGCGATCCCCGTGGTGGTCGGTGATATGGCGACCGCCACGGCCCCCGGCGCGTACACGCTCGTCTATCTCGTCTTCAACACCATCTCCAACCTGCTCACCCAGGCCGAGCAGGTCGCGTGCTTCCGTAACGCCGCCCGCCATCTCGCGCCCGGCGGCCGGTTCGTGATCGAGCTGTGGGTCCCCGAGCTGCGCAAGCTGCCGCCGGGCCAGGAGGCCACCGTCTGGCATGCGGAGCCCGGTTACATCGGGCTGGACACGTACGACACCCTGCGCCAGCACGTCGTCTCACACCACTTCCGCTTCGGGGAGAGCAAGGAAGCCGAGCTGTTCCGCAGCCCGCACCGTTACATCTGGCCGGCCGAACTCGACCTGATGGCCCAGCTCGCCGGGTTCGAGCGCGAGAGCAGGCACGCGGACTGGTCAGGGGCCGAGTTCACCGCCGATGCGCGTTCCCACGTGTCCGTCTACCGCCTCGCGCCATGAGGCCCGTGCTCAGGGTCGAGCGTCTGCGTGCCGGTCATGCCTCCGCCCTGCTCGCGTTCGAGCGGGAGAACCGGGCCTACTTCGCGGCGTCCGTTCCCGACCGGGGCGACGCCTACTTCGCCCGGTTCGAGGAGCGGCACCGTGCGCTGCTCGCCGAGCAGGAGGCCGGGGCGTGCCGGTTCCATCTGCTGGTGGCCGGGGACGGCGCGGTGTGGGGGCGGGTCAATCTGGTGGATGTCGCCGACGGGGCCGCCGAGCTGGGGTTCCGGGTCGCCGAGCGGGCGGCCGGGCGCGGGGTGGCGAACGCGGGGGTGCGGCGGGTGTGCGCGCTGGCCGGTTCGGAGTACGGGCTCGCCTCGCTGCGGGCCTCGGCGGCCGTGGACAACGCCGGTTCGCGTGCCGTGCTCACCCGTACCGGGTTCACGCAGGTCGGCGAGGTGGAGCTGAGCGGGCGGCCCGGACTGCGGTTCGTACGCGATCTGACGGGGTGACGGACCCGCCCCTCCCAGGATCCATCGCCTTATTGACGGGGCGTCCGGTATGGGACACATTGAGCCGGGGGCAGGGGGGATACGGAATGGCTCGTGGGGAGGGCCCGGCGCGTCCGGTGGGCTCGGCTGAATCGGTGGACCCGGCGTACGCGGTGCCGTTGGCGGGCCCGTACGCGGCGCTGGAGTCGCTGATGCGCCGGCGCCTCGGCAGGGAGTGTCTGTACATGCCGTCGTGCCGGCTCGCGCTGTATGTGGCGCTGCGCCACTGGTGTCCGCCCGGCGGGCGGGTGCTGATGTCGCCCGTCAACGACGATGTGATCTTCTTCGTGGTGCTCGCCGCCGGACTGCGCCCCGTCCAGGCGCCGTTGGACCCGCGTGACGGGTCCCTCGACGTCGCCGCCGTACCGGAGTCCGTCTGGCGGGGGCTCTCCGCCGTACTCACCACCAATCTGTACGGGAATCCCGACCCCGCACCCGAACTCCGCGCCCGCTGCGACGCGTTGGGCATTCCGCTGATCGAGGACGGCGCACACGCCATCGGCAGCGCGATCGGGGGCCGACCGGTCGGCGGGTTCGGGGACGCTGCCGTGTTCAGCCTCTCCAAGCATGTGGGGGCCAAGACCGGCGGCTTCCTCGCGGTCGCGGACCCCGGGTCGCGTACGGAGCTGGTGCGGGCCCGCGACGCGCTGCTCGGGCCCGCCCGGCTCATCGCCGAACTGGCCTACGCCGTACGCCCGTACGCCGAGGCCGGGGTGCGCGGGCTGCGGCTGGTGGGGGCCGCGCGGGCCGCGCTGCGGCTGCTCGGGCAGGAGGAACGGGAGGCGATCCGGATGCCCCTGCGGGCCGCGGAGTTACGCAAGGCCCTCGGTACGGCGCCGGGGCTCGACGGATTTCACTCCTGGGTCCGGGTCGACCTGCACGACTACCGGCTCCGCCCCGGCCGCCCGCGCCTCGGGCGCACCGAACGGCTGTTGCGCGGGCTCGACGGAACGCTGGCCGCGCACCGCGACGGTACGCGGCGGCTGCTGGCCAGTCCCTGGGCCGCGCCGGGCGCCGCCGAGGGTCCCGTACAGCCGCTCTTCCGGGTGCCGCTGCTCGTCGCGGACCGGGACGCGGCCATCGCCGCCCTCGCCCGGCACCGCCTCACCACCGGCTACCTCTACGATCCGCCGCTCGACGCGTACGCGGGCGGGGAGTTCACCGATCCGTCGCCCGCACCGGCCCCGGCGGCCTGGTTCGCCCGGCACGCTCTGCCTGTCGATCCGCGCCACGCCGACCGGGCGATCGCCATCCTCACCGCACTGGGCGCCCGCCCGGTGGAGTGGGAGGAGACCGGCAGCGGTGGCTGACACCGCCCGGCTGCCGGGGCCGCACCTGGGGGACGAAAGCCTCGTGGACGGCGGCTCCGGGACCGGTGACCTCCTCTCCCCCGCGCCGGCGCCTGCTTCCGGCGAAGGAACGGGCGGCCAGGAGGGCGGGCGGGACCGCGACTCCATGTTCCGCAACGCCTACGCGCTCATGCTCTCCACCGGCGTCTCCGCCGCGCTCGGCCTCGGCTTCTGGCTCGTCGCCGCCCGCTACTACACCGAGGAGGCCGTCGGCCAGGGCTCCGCCGCGATCGCCGCCATGCGGCTGCTCGCCTCGATCACCGCGACGACCATGATCGGCGCGGTGGTCCGCTACGTCCCCCGGGCCGGGCGGGCCACCGGGCCGCTCGTGTGGCGCGCGTACGCCGTCAGTTCGCTGGTGGTGTGCGCCGCCTGCGCGCTGTTCCTGGTCACGCTCGACCTGTGGGGCCCGTCCTACGCGCCGCTCCGCGGCCTGACCGCCGGGCTCGTCTTCACAGCATCCTGCGTGGCCTGGGCGCTGCTCACCCTCCAGGACGGGGTCCTCACCGGGCTGCGAAAAGCCTTCTGGGTGCCCGTCGGCAACGCCGTCTTCTCCGTCGGCAAGCTGCTCATGCTCGCCGCGTTCGCCACCGCCCTGCCGGTCCTCGGCGTCTTCGTCTCCTGGGCGGCGGCCATCGCCCTCTCCGTACTGCCGCTGGGCTGGCTGATCTTCCGCAGGCTCATCCCGCGCCAGGCCGCCGCCGACCACGACCGCGAACCGCCCCGGCTCCGGGAGATCGGGCGGTTCCTCGCCGGTGACTCGGTCGGGGCGCTCTTCAGCCTGGCCATGATCAATCTGCTGCCGGTGATGGTCGCGGTCCGCTTCGACTCCGCGCACAACGCCTTCTTCTACACCGCCTACACCGTCGGCGGCACGATGGAGTTCATGGCCATCAACATGGCCTCCTCCCTCACCGCGCACGCCTCGCACAGCCCCGACCGGCTGGCGGAGGGGGTACGCGGGGCGCTGCGCCGGATGACGCTGCTGCTGGTGCCCGTGGTGCTGGTGCTGGTCGTCTTCGCGCCGCGGATCCTCACACCGTTCGGCGCCGACTACGCCGCGCACGGCACCACCGTGCTCCGGCTGCTCGCCGCCGCCGCGCTGCCCCGCGTCGTCGTCGAGCTGTACATCGGCGTGCTGCGCGTGCAGGGCCGTACGGGCATGCTCGCGGCGCTCCAGGGCGCCATGTGTGTCCTGGTCCTGGGCAGCGCTCTGGTGCTGCTCGGGCCCGCCGGGATCTCCGGCGCCGGGCTGGCGATGCTGCTGTCCATGACGCTGGTCGCCCTGGTCGCGGCGCCCGGGCTGCGCGCGGCGCTGCGCTACCGCCACCGTACGAAGGACGGCGCCGACTGGACCGGCGGCCGTCGTGCGGGGGCGGCTCGGGACGGCGCGGACGCGTACTACGGGACCACCTGGGCCCGCAGGGCCGCCCAGCTGGCCCAGGTGGCGCCCGGGGGGCGCGGGGACGGCGGGGCGGACGACGCGCGGGCCGAGGAGGACGCGGCGTACGGCACGACCTGGGCCGGGCGCACCGCCTATCTGCGCGGCGCCCATGACGCGCCGACGCCCGCCTTCGGCATGCCCGTACCCGTTCCCGTACGGGGATCCGGGAGCGCGCCCGCGTATCCGCCGGGCCACGCCGACCGGATCGACGAGAGCCGGACCGTCACCGTGCTGTGGCTGCTGCTCGGGCTCTCCGCCGGGCTGTTCTGGACGCCGCTGGCCCGGCTCGGCGACATCGGCCGCGATCAGCTCACCGGCGCCCAACTTCTGGACGTGCTGCCTCCTCTCACGCTCGTCGCGGGCATGCTGCTGATCGTCGTCCAGTGCGCCGCCGTCTCGCTGGAACGGCCGGGGCCCGTTCTGCTCACCCTGGGGCCGCTGATCATTTTCGGTGCGCTGCACTCGGCGCCGCCGCTGCTGGGTGTACGGCCCGACCGGGCGTCGGGGCTCTGGCACCGGCAGGTCGCGGACGTGCTGGCGGAGGTGACGGGGCCGGCCGGACGTGACGGTGTGCTGCGCGCGCTGCCCGTCGCCCTGCAACTCCTCTGTCTGGCACTGGTCGCCCTGACCCTGTGGGCGCTGCGGGCGGACGGGCGGGTCGTGTCGGGGGTGGTGTGGGTGCTGGCGGTGGCCGGATGGTCGGCGCAGGACCCGTTCGCGGCGGTGGCCCTGCCGGTCTTCCTGGGGCTGCTCACGGTGGCGGCCGTGGTCCTCCTCGTCCGCCGGGCGCGGAGCGCACGGGGAGGAGCGGGGGTACGGGGAGGAGCGGGCGCGGGGCGCGTACGCGGCGCACCGGGCGCACCCGGCGTACGGCGTCAGCGGGACGGGACCGGCTGGCGGAAGTAGTCGTCGCGGCCCGCCTCCCGGTAGCCCTCCAGCGCCGGGCCCTGGTCGGCGGTCAGGTCGCAGTGCGGTCCCGGCACCGGCCGGTTCCACTGGACCAGCGCCTTCACCCGCGGCAGCGTCCGCGCCACCTCCGGCACCTGCTGGTACCAGCCGCGCTGCCGGTCCGGGTCGTCCGGGTCCGGGGCCGTGCTGAACTCGGAGAGCATGATGGGCTTGCGGTCCGATATGTTCGCGCGCAGCCAGTCGTAGGTGGGCCGCTGGCTGTCGTCGAAGTCCAGCCAGCGCGCGTTGCGCTGGCAGCGGTAGTAGTTGTACTGGTCCATGCCGATCCAGTCGACGTACTCGTCGCCCGGGTAGAGCGACTTCATCAGCGCCGCGTTGCCCAGGTAGCCGGAGACCGTCCACACCCACACCACGTTGTCCACGCCGAGCTTCTCGAACCGGTCGTGGAGATGGCGGTAGGCGGCGACGAACTCCTCGGGCGTGCCCGCGTCCGGTGTGCGGAAGTCCGTCTCCTGGTCGAAGGAGAAGAAGATCCGCTTGCCGTACGCCTTCAGCCGTCTGGCCTGTGGATCGATGATCTCCTCGTCGTACTTCCCGGCCGCGACCTCGGCCCAGCCGAGCTGGGTCTCCGTCCAGTTCTCGTGGTGCGGCTCGGTCCATACGGTGGACTCCCAGGCCAGCATCAGCATCCGGTCCCGGCCCAGCTCCTGCTCCTCGGGGGTGAGCAGCACTCCGTCGCGCTGGGTGTTGGACATGTCGTGGTAGTTGTAGACGAGATCCAGCTTGCGTCCGATCTTCTTCTCGAAGCCGTGGACGGCGTCCGTGAGCGAGCCGTTCGCCGCGTACGGGACGTACGCGCCCCACCAGGCCCCGCACGGCGGCTCCAGCCGCTCGTCCGGCGCGCACCGCCCGTGCGGCAGGGCGCCGGAGGCGGCGCTCCCCGGCAGCGCCCAGCCCGCGTCCTCGCCGCCCTTGTCGGCCCGGTCGACCCAGACCCCGAGCCCGGCCAGCAGGGCGCCGACGGCCGCCAGGATCAGCGTCAGATACGTACCGCGACCCGCACCGTGTAAGCGTCGTGCCGTCATATAGGGCCCTCCGGAACGGGTTTGGTGCGCTCGGCCGCGCCTCGGGTCGCGGCGGGCAGGGGTACGGCGGGCAGCGGCGCCACGACCGTGCAGAAGACCGCGAGCGAGCCGAGGAACAGCGGGGCCGAGAAGCCCGCCACGAGGAAGAGCGCGGTGGCGGTGAGCGTCGCGAGGGAGAGACTGAGCGGCGCGGCCAGCGCCAGGGCCTCCAGCCGGGCGGCGGGGCGCAGACTGCCGGGCAGCGGGAGGAGCAGGGCGCACCCGGGGCCGAGGGTGACGAAGAGCACGATCGGGATCCAGCGCAGCGGCTCCCCGTCGGGGAGCGCCGTCGCCGCGAGCGCCGGCCACCCGGAGAGCGCGAGCCCGGCTCTGAGCCAGGGCCGCGGCCGGGGCTGGGGCTGGGGGTGGGGGTGGGGCTGGGTCTGGAGGGGGGTCTGGGGGGCCGTGTGCTGGTCCATGACGGCTGCCTCCGCGTTCGTCATCGGGCAGAAGCGGTGGGGGTGATGGGAGTGATGGGAGTCGTGGGTGCGGGGGCGGGGGGCCGTCCCGGGGTCTCCACGTGTTCCAGCAGGAGGCCGTGGCGGCTCTCCTCCAGGACCCTGAAGTGCGGTGACCTCTTCAGCGCCGCGCTCATCCGGGCGAAGCTCCCGGCCGGCAGATATCCCTCGCCGATCGTGGCCTTCTCCTGGGACGGGGTGAGGATCACGTACGCCGGACGCCCCTCCGGTATGCCCGCGTCGAGATAGCGGGCGGGGTCCTTGAGCATGACCAGGTTCTCCGGGACTTCCTGTTCGGTGAAGAACCAGCGCTCGTAGTGGTCGTAGCGGTAGTACGCGCCCGGGAAGGAACCGGTGGTGGCGAGGATCAGCGAACCGTCCGGCGCCCGGTCGTAGGCCCGCTCCACGAACGCGTTCTCCGCGGGGGGCGCGTACTGCATGCCCTCCTTGCCGTAGTACGAGGGCAGGAAGCCCACCAGCAGGGCGGCCAGCGCCACCGGGAGCACCAGGGCCGTGGTCCTGCGGGCGATACGCCGGGCCTTGTCCCGCCCCGCGGCGGACGGTACGAGCGCGGCGGCGGCGAAGAACGCCGTGCCCGGCAGCCCGAACAGATAGACGCGGAAGAGCATTTCGCCGCCGTAGTCGTTCACGGCGAAGAGCGGTACAGGTGCGGCGGCGGCCAGCAGCAGCGGCAGCGCGCTCCCCGCCAGCCTGCGCCGCAGCAGCACGGCGGCCACGGCGAGCCCGCCGAGGACGAGCACCATCAGGATGTTGGCCGTGCCCACCAGCTCCGGTCCCGGGCCGGTCGGTTCGCCGGCGAATCCGGGGCGGGAGTTCTTCAGCAGGTCGCCCGCCGAGTCCCGCAGGGTGGCCAGCGTGTCCAGGAAGAGGACGCGGCCCATCGTCAGGTCCCAGACGAGCATGATGAGGCCGGTGACCACGAGCAGCCCGATGTTGCGGTAACGACGCGTCAGGCAGAGAGCCATCAGCGTCATGCAGAGCATCACGGGCGTGAGTTGGTGCGAGGCATTGATGGCACCGATCAGCGGGGCGAGGATCGCCACGCAGACCGCCCGCTGTCTCAGGGTGGTGGGCGGCGGGACGGACGTCGCGGACGGATCGAGCCGGGACCGCTCACGCAGCCGCCCGGCCGACCCGGGCCGTACGAAGTGCCGTACGACCACGGCGAACACGGTCAGAAAGAGCAGATAGGCGAAGGCCTGCGGCGCGAGGTAGTCCTGGCCCACCCAGTTGGCGAGCTGGAAGATCCATACGGCGGTCCAGACGAGACGCCAGTCGTCGGTGAAGGTGCGGTAGATCAGTACCAGCACCGGGAGCATCAGCAGCCCGAAGAGAACAGGCGCCCAGTTGGTGTACGAAGCGGCCCCATGCACCCCGAAGGCCTTGATCAGGGCCGCGTTGAGCGAGAAGAAGCCCGGCCACTGGTCGTACGCGGACATCCCGCCGGAGAGTTGCGCCTGCGGGTGGAACGTCCCTTCGGCGAGCAGCCGCGCTATCACGGCGTCGTGCTTGGACGCCCAGGCGTAGCGCACGGAGTCGTAGAGGATTCCGGGAGGGGCCTTGAGCGCGACGAGCATCGCGACGCAGTAGGTCAGCGGCCACCACGGGGCGGTCCCGGCCCGGCGCAGGCTGATGAGGAAGCCGGCGGAGAGGACGGCGAGCGAGGCGTAGAACGCGACCGGGAACCGGTCGAGGAGCCCGAACTCCCCGATGTCACGGAACCCGATCCGGGGTAACGACCAGGTCCACAGCACCGCGGCGATCAGCAGCGGCGGCCAGGTGAGGAAGCGCTGGAAGCGGATCAGGAACGACGGCCCCGGGCCCCGGCGCGGCGGAAGGGGCGGCCCGGGCGCCCGGGGCGCCCCGGGCCCCTCGCTCTCCGCGGACACAGCGGACACAGCGGACACAGCAGGCGCCGTGGACGCCGTGGACACATCCGTGCCCCGTCCGGGCGCGGCGCCGGAGCCGTTCCCCGGGCCGTCGCCGGAGCCGGGCCTGGTGTCGGTACGCGTGGTCATGAGATACCTTCCCCCCTCGTCACACTCCGTCACTACCCACCACCCCCCATGACTATCCGTGACTACCCGGCGAATTCCGGCCCCTTCACCCGGGCCCGCGCGCCCCGGTACAGCCGCCAGCCCACCGTGGCCGGTGAATCCCGGTACGGCGCGACCCGCACCCGCTCCCCCGCCGCCGCCCCGCCCGCCATCCACGACGCGACGTCCGCCGCCGTGTGCGTGCGGCGCACGATGAGCCGGGCGATGCGGTACGCCTCGTCGCGCCCCGAGCTGAGGGCGTGCCGTACGGCGACGGCCGAGGCGTAACCCGCCCCCTCGGCGGCCCGGCGCACGGCGCGGCTGTTGTAACCGTGCGGATAGGCGAGGTGCGCGACCTCGTGGCCCAGCGCGTCCTCCAGCACGTCCTTGGATTCGCGCAGTTCGCGCCGGAGAGCGGGCCCCCGCAGGGTGTCGAGCTGGGCGTGGGTGACCGTGTGCGCCCCCGCCTCCAGGCCGTACGACGCCAGGCCGCCCACCTGCGCCAGCGTCATCATCGGCGCGGGCGGCAGCAGGCTGGTGCGCCCCGGGGTGATCGCCCCGGTGGTCAGATAGGCGGTGGCGGGCAGGGCGCGGGCGGCGAGCGCGTCGGCGGTCGGGCCCGGCAGATCGGCGAAGCCGTCGTCGAAGGTGAGGACGACGGGCCGGGGCGGCAGCGGCGCACGCCGCGTGAGATGCCCGACCAGGGTGCTGACGGGAACGGGCGTACGACCGCAGGCGACGACCGTGTCGAGATGGGCGGCGAAATCCCCCGGCGTGACGGTGAATTCGGCGATCCAGGCGGGCGGATCGTCCATCACCGCGTGGTAGAGGAGGACGGGGATCCGGTCCGGCGCCGCCCGCTCCGCCGCGTCCCGTTCCGCCGCGTTCCGCTCCGTCACGGCGTGCCTCCGGCCGCACCCCTGCGCGCGCGGATCCGCGCCCTGGCATAACCGAGCGGTCCGTACAGCATCCCCCGGCGCTCCAGGCGCGAGAGGGAGCGCGGCCAGGGGTACGCCTGCGCGCCGTGCGCCGTGATCGCGCGGGCGTGCGCCAGGCCGCGCGGCACCCTCGCGAGCAGCGCGGGCAGCAGGGCGGGTTGGCGTACGAGGATCGCGGTGAGGTACGCGGTCAGACCCGCGCCGTATCCGTACGCCTGGTTCCGCAGGTCCTGCCAGGTCTCGCGGTGGTGGTGCCAGACCAGTGCCTCGGGCGTGTAGCGCAGCCGGTGCCCGGCGGCCAGGACACGGACGAAGGCGTAGAGGTCGTCGCCGCCCCTGGCGGGCGTGCCGGTGCCGGTGGCCGGGTCGAAACCGCCGACGGCTCGCAGTACATCGGCGCGGAACGCCATATTGGCGCCGGAACCGAAGCTTCCGGCCGCGAACGGGAAGAGCGGTTCGTCGGCGGGCGGCGCCGCCGGGTCGTACAGCCGGGGCGCCAAGCCCTTGGCGAAGCCTCCGTGGCTCTCCAGCAGGATCTGCGCGGGGGTGGTGAGCCGGGCGGGGAGGATGAGGCCTGTGGTGCAGCCGATCCTCGGGTCGGCCGCGAAGGGCGCGGTCAGCGCGGAGAGCCAGTGCGGGTCGGCGATCACGTCGTCGTCGGTGAAGGCGAGAACCGGGGCCGCACGGTCCGCCGCCGCGACGCCCCGGTTGTGGGCGACGGCCAGACCGGGGCGCGGCTCGTGCGCGTAGTCCACGCGGCCCGCGTAGCGCGACGCGACGAGGTCGCGGGTGGCGGTGGTGGCGGGCGCGTTGTCGACGACCAGGACGCGGAAGTCGGGGTGGTCCTGGGCGAGGAGCGAATCGAGGGCGCGGGCGAGCCGGCCGGCGCGCTCGCGAGTGGCCACGACGACGGTAGTAGGGAGAACGCTGCTACGGGACAGAGAAGGGGACGCGGAAGGAAGGGACGCGGAAGGAAGGGGCTGGGAAGGAGAAGGAAAGGACGTGGACGGAAGGGGCTGGGAAGGAGAAGGAAGGGACGTGGAAGAGGGCGGGGGTGTCGGCGGGGGCTTCGGCATGGCCCGGTGCTGCGCGCGGAAGGCCGCCACCAGCGCCTCCGCGGGATCCTGGCCCGCCGCCACCCGGCCCGTCACCGTCGCGACGGGCCGGCCGTCGATCCGTACGAGCGCGAACGCGTCCCCCGCCCCGACCGGGGGACCCCCGGGCGCCGGGCGGAGGGACAGGACGGCGCCGTCGGCCGCGCGGAGATCGAGTTCGGCGACGGCGACGGCCCCGGGAATCGGCAGGCCCCGGGGCGCGGCGCGAAGCGGCCCGCCGCCCTCCGTTCCGCGCTTGTCCGCTCGTCCGGCCTCCCCCTTCATCTCTCTCCCGGTTCCTGTGCCGGTCGTGTGCGGTGTGTACGCCATCGGCTCCCCCTGCTCGATCGATGCGCTGCCCTGCGATGCCCCGCGCCGGCCGTCACCTGTCCCGCAGGCGGCCCACCCGGTTCAGCGCCGCCTTCGTGTACGCGGCCAGGCGGGGCCGCTCCCGTACGAAACCGTGCGCCCGGCGGACCGGCTCCCTGCCCAGGTGGTAGAGGGCGGCCCGCGCGCCCGGGCGGGTCACGGCGCCCTCGTGGACCCGTACTCCGCCCGTCTTGAGCGCGTCCTTGTACTCCGCCTGGCCGCGCCCCAGGTCGAGCACCCCGATCCCCGCCGCCGCGGCGGCCCGCGCCATCCGCAGATGCAGGATCAGGCCCGGCGAGAACCGGGCGAACCCCGGGTCGTACGCCGGGAACCAGCACGACAGCACCGTGCGCGAGCGCAGCCCGAAGTGCGCCGCCACCGGCCGGTCCGCCACGTACAGCACCGAGAGCACACCCGAGCAGCCCGGCGTACGGGTCGTGGCGAGCTGCCGCACGAGTGCGCTGATCCACTCCTTCGCGAAGCGGTCGCGACGGCCGGTCCTGCGGTACTGCGCGGACTTCCACGCCATGAGCGTGCGCAGCGCCGCCGGGTCGCGCTCGTCGAAGACGAAGCGGACCTCGCCCGCCTGACGGCCGAGCTTGCGCTCCTTCGCGGCCGTCGTACGGAAGAACTTGGGCGAGCGGGCGCGCAGGGCCGACTCGTACGCCTCGTACCCCTCCCCGACCTCGATCACCGGCGACTCGAAACCCGCCGGCTCACCGGCGCCGGGCGGGACGAACAGCCGCTGTCCCGCTTCGAGGTTGTCGAACTCCCAGGCCGCCAGCGAGCAGCCGCGGAGCAGTTCACGCGCCGTGAGCCGCAGTCCTGCGCGGAACACCCCGCCCTGGCAGTCGGAGACGCCGAGGCCGATGGCTCTGCCGCGCCCGAGCGGGCCGCGCTCGTACGGGAAGAAGCCGGCGGGCTCGCCCGTACCCGTAGCGGCGGCGCTGGTCGGCCCCGTCGCGGTGGGCGCCCCTGTCGTCTCCCGTACGACGGCGACGCGCGCCCCGGGCCGTACGCGGCCGACGGCCAGGGTGAACTCCGGCTCCATGAAAGGGTTGGCCGGAGCCCCCGACTTGGCGCGCAGCTCGCGCCAGGACTCGATTTCCGCCGCGTCCAGTTCCGCGGGCGCCACCACGCGCAGGCGCGCGGCACTCCGTACATCGTTCAACTCGACCCCCCGGTCGCATCCCCCCGCGAGCCCGTGTCCCCCGCGGGCCCGCACTCGACAGGACGGTACCGGCCCACATCCCTCCGGGACAGGGGCAGTCGCCCATCTCGTCATGGATCGGGGAATCGGGTGCAACGGGTGCAACCTGTGGTGCGGGAGGGGCGGGAACGGGCCGCGTGGCCGAACGACTCCCTTCCGTGACCTCGTACCTGCTCATAGGATCCGGGTGAGGAGGGTTCCCGTGACCCACGCCCAGCCGCAGTCGCCGTCCCAGCCCCCGTCCCAGCCGCAGTCGCCGTCCCCGTACCGGCTCGATCCGTCCGGCTCCTGTCCGCATGCCCTCAACGCCGAGATGCTCGCGCGCGGCGCCGTCGCCGAGGTCGTGCTGCCCGGCGGCGTACCGGCCATGGCGGTCGTCGGACACGAGGCGCTGAAGGAGTTCATGGGCCACCCGGATGTCGCGAAGAGCGCGGAGCACTTCGCGGCGCTCCAGGAGGGGCGGATCCCGGTCGGCTGGCCGCTGACGACCTTCGCGACCGTACGGGGCATGGTCACCGCGGACGGCGCCGAGCACCGGCGGCTGCGGTCGCTGGTCGGCAGGGCGTTCACGGCACGGCGCGTGGAGGAGCTGCGGCCCGGCGTCGAGCGGCTGGCGGCGGAGCTGCTGGACGGGGTGGCCGTGGCGGCGGCAGCGACGGATGACGGAGTGGTGGACCTGCGGGCGCTCTTCGCGCTCCCCCTTCCCATGAACGTGATCAGTGAACTGCTCGGGGTGGATGAGGAGTTCCGCGAGCGGCTGCACACGCTGTCGACACGGTTGGTGAGTACGGACATCGCCCCGGAGCAGGCGGTGGCGGCGAACCGGGAGATGGTGGCCGTGCTCGGCGCGGTGGCCGCGTCCCGCCTGGAGCATCCGGGAAACGACCTCACCAGCGCCCTCATCGCCGCGCGCGACGCCGGCGGGCCCGAAAGCCACGGCGCCGGCGCATCTCCGGAAAGCCGCGGCGACCGGCTCGGTCAGCACGAGCTCATCGGCACGATGCTGGTGATGATCGTCGCGGGCCATGAGACGACCCTCAACCTGATCACCAACGCGGTCCGCGCGCTGTGCGCCCATCCGGACCAGTTGGAGCTGATCCGGACCGACGGCGCGGACTGGGCCGACGCGGTCGAGGAGACCCTGCGCTGGGACAGTCCGGTCAGCTTCTTCCCGTTCCGCTATCCGACGCGCGACGTGACGGTGGACGGGACGGTGATCCCGCGCGGCACCCCCGTGCTGGCCGGGTTCTCGGCGGCGGGCCGCGACACCGCGGCGCACGGACCTGACGCGGACCGCTTCGATGTCACGCGGCACGCCGCGACGGGCCATCTCTCCCTGGGACATGGCGCTCACTACTGCCTGGGCGCCTCTCTCGCCAGGATGGAGACCACGATCGCCCTGCGGCAGTTGTTCACCCGTTTCCCGGACCTGAGGATCGCGGTCCCGGAGACGGAACTGGCCCGCCGGCACAGCTTCGTGGGCAACAGTGTGCGGGAACTTCCGGTGGTGCCGGGGCGCTCCGCACCCTGAACGGCGGTCGGCCCGCGTGGCCACCTCCCTCTTACGGACGCGGCCCCGCTTACGGACACAGCCCCACTTACAGACACGGTCCCCTTGCGGACGCGGCCCCTACAGACGCAGCCCCACGGCGAGTGCGATGGTCAGCCCCAGTGTGCAGACCGCGATCACGAACCAGGCCTGTTGTTTCCCTTCCGGGCTCATGGCCGGTACCGGCCTTCGCGATCGCGCTCCCGCAGGTAGTCCATGAACGTACGGCACATACGCGCCAGGGCCCGCATGTGCACCCAGTTGGCCATGGCTCCGGCGCCGGGTCCGCTGTCGGTCAGGTCGTACCAGTCCTTGAGCGCTCCTTTGGTCCGTACGGTGTGCTCGGTCCCGGGGATCCCCTCGACGAGGGAGACGAGCGTGGCACCGTGGCCGACGAGCCGGTTCGTGAGGTCCGCGATCTCGGCGGGCGGCGGCATCATGCGATGCGGTGCCAGCGCGCGATCGGCGTCGAGTCCAATGGCGTTGTGGTCCAGGACGTGCTTCAGGACGGCGCGCTGAGCGTGCGGAGTGCGTGAAGTGTGCGGAGTCTGCATGGAGTCGGCGGTGTAGGTGGTGTGCGCGTTTTCGGCAGTGCCACCTGTTCTGTTGTCTGTCACTGTGGTCACCTTGGCCCCCGTCTTCGTGTGCTGTGCTGCTTGGCCCTGTTGAACAGAAAACAGCCTGAAGACCCTCCACGAGTACCGTGGAGAACAGTCTGATGATGAAAGCCATGAACGCTTGGGGGAGTTGGACACATGGCGAGTAATTCCCGCACACCCAACACCGGCCTGGCCGGTTTGCTGGCGCAGGCGAAGTGGTCCCGCGCCCAGTTCGCACTGATCATCAACCGCATCGGCGCCGAGGCCGGGCTCGAACTCCACTACGACCAGTCGGCGGTCTCCCACTGGGTCGCGGGCACCATGCCCAAGGACCAGGTCAGGCCGCTGATCGTGGAGGCTTTCGCACGGAAACTCGGACGTCCGGTCACTCACTCGGAGGCCGGTCTTCCCGTCGTACGGTCCGCTCGTTTCACCCCGCCGGCCGGGGAACTGGCAGGCCGTCAGGGCCCTTCCGGCCCTGCGGGCACCGGCGTCGCGGGCTCCTCGGACGGCGTCCGTTCCACCGGCTCCTCCGGCATCTCCGGTCTCTACGGCGGCTCCGGCATCTCCGGCATCTCCGGCATCCCCGGTGTCAACACGCTCGAAGAACTGGTCGACATGGGGAGAGCAGACATGGATCCGTCACGCCGCGGCCTCATCGCGGCGGGTCTGTTCTCCGCCGCCGTCGTCGTTCCGCTCTTCCCCGATCTGGCCCACGCGGCGACCCCTTCGACCCCCGCTCCGGGAAAGCGGACCGTACGTATAGGCGCGCCGCAGGTACAGGCCGTACGCACAATGACGGACCGGATAGCGGACATTCTGGATGAACTCGGGGGCGGTCACGCGCGCCCGATGGCCGCCGCCTTTCTGGTGAACACGGTCATGCCGTGGCTGAAGGCGGAAGCCGCCGAGTCCGTACGCAACGACATGCTGGCCGCCGCCTCCGACCTGGTCTACCTGACCGGCTGGATGGCGATGTACGAGCGGGCGCACGGACTGGGCCAGCAGTACTACCTCAGGGCGCTGGAGCTGGCCGGTTCCGCCGGGGACCACGTCACGTACTGCCGCACGCTGCGCGGCATGTCGCTCCAGGCGTCGAACCTCGGATACGGCAAACGGGCGCTGGAGCTGGCCGACTCGGCCGCCGAGGCGTCACCGAAGGCCGAGCCGCGGCTCCAGGCGTTCCTGTCCGGGCAGCAGGCGCACGCGGCGGCGATGGTCGGGGACAAGCGGCAGGCGTTCGGCCGGCTGCGTCAGACGGAGGCCGCCCTGACCAAGGCGGACAACCGGCGCGAGTCCATCGGGGGGTACGACAGGACCGCGTATCTCTTCCATGTGTCGCATGTGCTGTACGAGTTCAAGGATCTGCCGGGCTCGATCACCGCGCTCCAGCAGTCCTTGCAGGTACAGCAGAAACACGAGCGGCAGGGCCGCGTCCACTTCCTCGCCGTACTGGCGCAGCGCCAGCTGGAGCTGGGGCATCTGGAGGCGGCGTGTGGGAGCTGGTGGCAGTTCCTGGACGACTACGAGCACGTCTCGTCGGCCCGGGGTGACGAGCACTTCGAGACGATGCGGCGCAGGCTGCGGCCGTACGCGAAGACCCTGGCCGTACGGAAACTGCGGCCGAGGATCGACGAGGTCGCCGCCCTGAAGGGGTGAGGGGGCGAAGGGGGGCCGCGCGCCACCCCTGAGGGTGAGGTGGAGCGGTGTCAGTGGACGCGGACGCCGCTCCTCCAGACCGAGGAGACCAGCGGGACCCCGGGCCGGTAGGCGAGATGGACATGGCTCGGGGCGTCGAGGAGGGCCAGGTCGGCGCGGGCGCCGGGGGTGAGGCGGCCGATGTCCGTCCGGCGCAGGGCCGCCGCGCCGCCCGCCGTGGCGGACCAGACCGCCTCGTCCGGGGTCATGCCCATGTCGCGTACGGCGAGGGCGATGCAGAACGGCATCGAGGAGGTGAAGGACGAGCCGGGGTTGCAGTCGGTGGAGAGCGCGACGGTCGCGCCCGCGTCGAGCAGACGCCGGGCGTCCGGCCAGGCGGCCCGGGTGGAGAACTCGGCACCGGGCAGCAGCGTGGCCACGGTGGCGCCGTGCGCGAGGGCGTCGACGTCCGCGTCCGTGAGGTGTGTGCAGTGGTCGGCGGAGGCGGCGTCGAGTTCGACGGCGAGCTGGACGCCGGGGCCGTACGAGAGCTGGTTGGCGTGGACGCGGGGGTGCAGGCCCTTGGCGCGGCCCGCGGTGAGAATCGCGCGGGCCTGGTCGCCGTCGAAGGCCCCCCGCTCGCAGAAGACATCGATCCAGCGGGCGTACGGGGCGCACGCGTCCAGCATCTCGCCGGTGACGAGGGCGACGTACGCGGCCGGGTCGGCGGCGTGGTCGGGCGGGACGATGTGCGCGCCGAGGTAGGTGACCTCGTCGGTCTGGCCGCGGGCGATACGCAGGGCACGGGCCTCGTCGGCGACGGTCAGGCCGTAACCGGACTTGGTCTCCTGCGTGGTGGTGCCCTGGCGCAGCGCCTCGGCGAGGTAGCGCGCGACGTTGGCGGACAGCTCGGCGTCGGTCGCGGCGCGGGTGGCGGCGACGGTGGTGCGGATGCCGCCGGCGGAGTAGGCGCGGCCGGACATACGGGCGTTGAACTCCTGGGTCCGGTCGCCCGCGAAGACCAGGTGGGAGTGGGAGTCGACGAAGCCGGGGAGGGCGGCCCGGCCACCGGCGTCGACGGCGTTGTCAGTGGCGGGTGCTTTGCTTGATTCACCGACCCAGGCGATGCGGTCGCCGTCGATGACGACGGCCGCGTCCTGGATCAGACCGATGGGGGTTCCGTCACCGAGAGAGGGGTCGTTGGTGACCAGACTGGCGATGTTGGTGATGACGGTCGTGGTCGTCGTCATGGGAAGAATGATCTCCTTGGGCCGCGGCGGCCGCGCTGCCGGGGACGCGGACCGTGTGGTCGGCGGCCCGGGCGGTGCCGGGGGCGTGGGCCGTGGTGTCAGCCGCGCAGTGCGGCGATGGACCGGTCGAGGGCTGCCGGGACGTCGGGGATCAGGGCATGGGTTCCGTCGCGTACGACATGACGGCCGCCCACGACCGTATGGCGTACATCAGCGGCGGAGGCGGCGAATACCGCGGTCTCCGCTCCGAGCCGTGGCAGCGAGCCCGCTGTTCTGACGGAGTCCAGCGCGATCGTCACCAGGTCGGCGAGCGCGCCGCGTTCGATACGGCCCGCGTCGGGCCGGCCGAGGGCGGCGTGGCCGTCGGCGGTGGCCGCGCGCAGCAGCGCCACCGCCGTCCAGTGACCGCGGCGGCGGGAGCGCAGCCGTTCGTTCAGCTCCATCGCGCGGGCCTCCTCGAAGAGATCGATGACGGCGTGGCTGTCGCTGCCGAGGGAGAGCGGCGAGCCCGCGCGCTGGAGGCGTTCGGCGGGGCCGATGCCGTCGGCGAGGTCGCGCTCCGTGGTGGGACACATGCAGGTGCCGGTGGTGGCCGCGCCCAGCAGGGCGATGTCCTCGTCGGTGAGGTGCGTGTTGTGGACGCCGGTGGTCCGGGCGCTCAGGACGCCGTGGTCCGCGAGGAGCCGGGTGGGGGTGCGGCCGTGGACGGCGAGGCATGCCTCGTTCTCCGCGGTCTGCTCGGAGAGATGGACGTGCAGCGGCGCCCGGTGCTCCTCGGCCCAGGCGGCGACGGTGGCGAGCTGCTCGGCGGGGACGGCGCGTACGGAGTGGACGGCCGCGCCGATCAGCGCCTGGTCGCCGTCCTTGACGGCGGAGGCGAGGGCGGAGGCGCGCTCGGCCCAGGCGGTCGCGTCGCCGTCGGAGAAGCGGAGCTGATGCTGCTCGGGAGGCTCGCCGCCGCGCCGTTTCGCGATGCCGGAGGAGAGATAGGCGGTGTCGAGGAGCGTGATCCGGATCCCGGCCTCGGCCGCCGCGGCGATCAGGGCCTCGCCCATGGCGTTGGGATGGGCGTAGGGCGTGCCGCCGGGCGCGTGGTGGAGGTAGTGGAACTCACCGACGGAGGTGATGCCGGCCAGCGCCATCTCGGCGTAGACGGCGCGGGCGAGGGTGAAGTACGAGTCGGGGGTGAGCTTGGCGGCGATCCCGTACATGATCTCGCGCCAGGTCCAGAAGGTGCCGGAGCCGACCTGGACGGTGGAGCGCAGGGCGCGGTGGAAGGCGTGGGAGTGGGCGTTGGCCAGGCCCGGGAGGGTCAGACCGCGCAGGACGGTGGCGCCGGGCGGCGGCGTCATGACCTGGGTGCGTACATCGGTGATCCGGCCGTCCGTGACGCCGACCGCCACGCCGGGCTCGACGTGGGGCCGGCCGTCGGTGAGCCAGGCGTGCTCCAGCCAGTAGGTGCGGGCCGGTTCGGGCGGGGCGTCGGGTCCGGTGGCCCCGGTGAACGCCTCGGGCCGGGTGGTGACCCTGGTCCTGCCGGGGGCCGCGGTCGGCTGCGTCACGCGCACGCGAGTCCTTCCAGTACGTCGGCGAGGGCCAGCACTCCGGCCGCGCAGTCGTCCTCGGTCGCGGATTCGGCCGGGGAGTGGGAGACACCCGTGGGGTTCCGTACGAACAGCATGGCGGTCGGG
Organism: Streptomyces sp. NPDC096310; assembly: GCF_044763125.1. NCBI lineage: Bacteria > Bacillati > Actinomycetota > Actinomycetes > Kitasatosporales > Streptomycetaceae > Streptomyces > Streptomyces sp. NPDC096310. Next base: position 26,330 of record NZ_JBIWFO010000006.1, read on the forward strand.
ACGGAGCCGGACAGGATACCCGCGTCGTGTCCGGCGCCGGTGCCGAGCACGGGGACCCCACGTCGCCCGGTCCCGGCTCCACCACCGGTACCGGTATCGGCTCCGGCCGGGCTGCCGGCTTCGGGTGGGCTGCCGGCTGCGGGTGGGCTGCCGACTGCGGTGCCGAGGATACGGGCGAGTTCGTCCCGCAGGGCGTGCTCGAACTCCACCACAGGGGTGAAGGACTCCCGTACGACCCGTACGTCGATGCCCGTGCGGTCCGCGGCCTCGTGGGCGGCGGCCTCGATCGCGGCCACGACGGTGTCCAGGGCGGACTGGTCGGCGGCGCGGGAGTCCAGCCAGCCGCGTACGAGGGAGGGGATGGCGTTGACGCCGTTGGGCTCGACGGAGATCTTGCCGAAGGTGGCGAGAGCGCCGGCGAGTTCCGCCTCGCGGCGGGCGGCGAGAACGGTCTCGGCGTACGTCAGCATCGGGTCGCGGCGGTCGGCGAGACGGGTGGTGCCCGCGTGGTTGGCCTCGCCGTGGAAGTCGAAGCGCCAGCGGCCGTGCGGCCAGATCGCGGACGCGATACCGACGGGGTCGCCGGAGAGGTCGAGGGCGCGTCCCTGCTCGACGTGGAGTTCGACGAACGCGCCGATCCTGGCCAGGCGTTCGGGGTCGGGCCCGAGGGTGGCCGGGTCGTACCCGGCGGCCTCCATCGCCTTCGGCAGCGGGACACCGTCGCCGTCGCGCAGCTCATGGGCCTGGGCGACGGTGAGCCGCCCCGCGGTGAGCCGGGAGCCGACGCAGGCGAGACCGAAGCGGGCGCCCTCCTCGTCGCCGAAGTTGGAGATGGCCAGGGGCTTGGTGAGCCGCGCTCCCCTGCGCCGGAGTTCGTCCAGCGCCGCGAAGGAGGAGACGACACCGAGCGGTCCGTCGAAGGCGCCCCCGTCGGGTACGGAGTCGAGATGCGAACCGGTGACGACGGCGTCCCCGGCGAGGGGGTCGCCGAGCCAGGCCCACTGGTTGCCATTGCGGTCGACCTCGTAGGCGAGGCCCCGGTCCTCGGCCTGCGCGCGGAACCAGGCGCGGCAGTCGACGTCGGCGGCGGTCCAGGCGTAGCGGCGGTAGCCGCCGCTGCCGGGGTCGCGGCCGAGGGGGGCGAGGTCACGCCACATCTCCTGGAAGGAGGCGGGGGCACGGCGACCGGCGGGGGCCTGGGGGCGCGGTTCGGGGGAGGTCATGCCGTGGCGCCCTCGGCCGGCGCGGCGGCGGGCCCGTCCTCCCGGGCGCCCCCGCGCCCGTCCGCCTGTCCGTCCTCCCGGGCGTCCTCCCGCATGGGGATACGGACGCCACGCTCGTCGGCGACCGTCTCCGCGAGGTCGTAGCCGGCGTCGACATGGCGGATGACGCCCATGCCGGGGTCGTTGGTGAGGACGCGGCGGAGCTTCTCGCCCGCGAGCTTCGTGCCGTCCGCGACCGAGACCTGGCCCGCGTGGATCGAGCGGCCCATGCCGACACCGCCGCCGTGGTGGATGGAGACCCAGGCGGCGCCGGATGCGACGTTGACCATGGCGTTGAGCAGGGGCCAGTCCGCGATGGCGTCGGAGCCGTCGAGCATGGCCTCGGTCTCGCGGTACGGGGAGGCGACCGAGCCGGAGTCGAGGTGGTCGCGGCCGATGACGAGGGGCGCGGCGAGTTCGCCGGAGGCGACCATGTCGTTGAAGCGCTCGCCCGCCTTGTCGCGCTCGCCGTAGCCGAGCCAGCAGATCCGGGCCGGCAGGCCCTGGAAGTGGACGCGCTCGCCCGCCATCCTGATCCAGCGGTGCAGGGACTCGTTCTCGGGGAAGAGGTCGAGGATCGCCCGGTCGGTCTTGTGGATGTCCGACGCCTCGCCGGAGAGCGCCGCCCAGCGGAACGGGCCCTTCCCCTCGCAGAAGAGCGGACGGATGTAGGCGGGCACGAAGCCGGGGAAGGCGAAGGCACGGTCGTATCCGGCCAGTTGGGCCTCGCCCCGGATGGAGTTGCCGTAGTCGAAGACCTCGGCGCCCGCGTCCATGAAGCCGACCATCGCCTCGACGTGCCGGGCCATCGACTCACGGGCGCGCTGGGTGAAGTCGGCGGGCTTCTCGGCGGCGTACGAGGCCATGTCGTCGAAGTCGACGCCGAGCGGCAGATACGCGAGCGGGTCGTGCGCGGAGGTCTGGTCCGTGACGATGTCGACGGGCGCACCCTCGGCGAGCATGCGCGGCAGCAGCTCCGCCGCGTTGCCCAGAAGTCCGATGGAGAGCGGACGGCGGGCGTCGCGCGCCTCGGTGGCGAGCTGGAGCGCGTGGTCCAGGCTGTCGGCCCGTACGTCGAGGTAGCGGTGCTCGATCCGGCGGTCGATGGCGCGCGGGTCGCAGTCGATACAGATCGCGACCCCGTCGTTCATGGTCACGGCGAGCGGCTGCGCGCCACCCATGCCGCCCAGACCGGCGGTGAGGGTGATCGTCCCGGCGAGCGTGCCGCCGAACCGCTTCGCGGCGACGGCCGCGAAGGTCTCGTACGTGCCCTGGAGGATGCCCTGAGTGCCGATGTAGATCCACGACCCGGCCGTCATCTGGCCGTACATGGTGAGCCCGAGGGATTCGAGCCGCCGGAACTCCTCCCAGTTGGCCCAGTCGCCGACGAGGTTGGAGTTGGCGAGCAGCACGCGCGGCGCCCACTCGTGGGTCTGCATGACGCCCACCGGCCGGCCGGACTGGACGAGCATCGTCTCGTCCTGCTTGAGCGTGCGCAGCGTACGGACCATGGCGTCGAAGGAGCGCCAGTCGCGGGCGGCCTTGCCGGTGCCGCCGTAGACGACGAGCTTGTCGGGGTGTTCGGCGACCTCGGGGTCCAGATTGTTCTGGAGCATGCGGAGGGCCGCTTCCTGCTGCCATCCCAGGGCGCTCAGTTCCGTACCGCGCGGTGCCCGTACCGGCCGGGGTCCTGACATGGCGGGTGCCTCCTCCGTGACGCTCCTGTTGGACAATCTATTCACATCCTGGCCGGATGAATAGAAGTAGTCAACCACTGCACCGCGGGCCCCCGGATGATTGGCTGGCGTCCATGCCTTCAGACATGCCTCCAGGCCCGCCTTCGGACCCGGCTTCAGCCCCGCCTCCAGACATGCCTTCGGAGACGCCCCCACACCCTCCGCGCCCCCCGCACTCCCCCGCCGCCCGCCGTGACCGGGCCGTACGGGCCGCGGTGGAGCAGGGGCTGATCAGCGACGCGACCCCGCTCGTGGCCCTGCTCGACGTGGCCGGAATCCGTGCCTCGGCCACCGCGCTCCGTACCGCCTTCGCCGAGGTCACCGCCCCCGGCACGCCCGTGCTGCACGCCTTCGCCGTCAAGGCCGCGCCCCTCGTGCCCGTGCTGCGGCTGCTGGCCGCGGAGGGCATCGGCGCCGAGGTCGCGAGCCCGGGAGAGCTGGCGCTCGCACGGGCCGCGGGGGTCCGGACCGACCGCACCGTCCTCGACTCCCCCGCCAAGACCGTGACGGAGCTGCGCGAGGCGTTCGCGCTCGGCATCGCCGTCAACGCGGACAATCCGCAGGAGCTGGCCCGTATCGACGCCCTGGTCGGCTCGGCCCCCACCGGCCCCTCCCGCACCGCCGCGCCCGCCTCGCCCTGCGGGCTGCGGGTCAATCCGCAGCTCGGCGCCGGGTCGATCGGCGCACTGTCCACCGCGACCGCGACCTCCAAGTTCGGTGTCGCGCTGCGCGACGAGGGCGCCCGCGCCTGGGTGGTGCGGGCCTATCTGGACCGCCCGTGGCTCACCCGGCTGCACACCCATTCCGGTTCGCAGGGCATCCCGCTCGACCTGATGGCCCACGGCGTACGGACCCTGTACGAGCTGGCCGAGGAGATCAACGCGGCGGCCGGCCGCCGGCAGGTCGACACCCTCGACATCGGCGGCGGCCTTCCGGTCAACTTCGCCTCCGACGAGGAGACGCCCACCTACGCCGCGTACGCCCGGCTCCTCAGGGAGACCGTGCCAGGGATGCTGGACGGGCGGTACGGACTGGTGACGGAGTTCGGCCGTTCGCTGCTCGCCAAGCACGGCACGGTTCTCTCACGCGTCGAATACGCCAAGTCCGCCGGGGGCCGGCCCATCGCGGTGACCCACGCGGGCGCGCAGGTCGCCACCCGTACCGTCTACGCCCCGGCCTCCTGGCCCGTACGTATCGCCGCCTACGACGCCGAGGGGCGGCCCAGGCCGGGCCCCGCCGTGGCGCAGGACATCGCGGGACCTGCCTGCTTCGCGGGCGACCTGCTCGCCGAGAACCGTCCGCTGCCGCTGCTGGAGCAGGGTGATCTGGTCGCCGCGCTCGACACGGGCGCGTACTTCTTCACCGCCCACTACTCCTACAACAGCCTTGCCAGGCCGGGGATTCACGGCTTTGTCGTGAAAGCGGGTACCGGTGCCGAGGTGCGCTTCGCTACCGTACGGGAACAGCAGTCGACCGACGAGATCGTGGCCGAGTCGGGCGGCGCGTACGGCGACGCGCTGCTGGACTGAGGAGCGGAAGTACGGGCGCCACCGGGCCGGACCCATCACATCCGGCCTTCCACCTGTCACCTGCCTCTGAATCGCGCGCATGTTCCGATGGAAAATGCCAGAACGCCCACCCCTCGCACGGACGTTGCGTAATCTCGCGGTTACTGCCGTACGGCAGTGCGCCCGCACGCCCGGCTGGGAGGGGAGTCCGCGTGCCCGGAATCGATGCGTGCCTGGAAGAGGCCATGAGCCTGCCGGGAGCGCGCGGCGCGGCGATCGTCGACTGGACGAGCGGGCTCGCGCTCGGCACGGCGGGACAGTCACCCAACGGCGACCATGAGGCCACGGCCGCCGAGACGGCCGAACTGGCGCGCGCCGCCGCCGAGTACACGGCCTTCGCACCCGAGCCACCCGAGCCGTCCGAGTCACCCGAGCCGTCCGAGTCACCCGAGCCGTCCGAGTCACCTCAGCAGGGCGAGGGCGAGGGGCGGGGAGAGGGTCAGGGGGAGGACAAGGGGGCGGACAAGGGAGAGGGCAGGGTCCGGGGAAAGGGCCGCAAAGGGCCGCCCGTCCAGGACCTCATCGTCACCACCCGCACCGGTTACCACATCCTCACCTTCGTCGAGACGACCTTCGACAGCAGCGTCTTCCTGCACCTCTGGCTGGACCGCGACACCGGCAACCTCGCCCTCGCCCGATTACGCCTCGGCCGCCTCGCGGAACGGCTGGTGCTGGGATGACCTCGGCGAGACCCCCGCTCCCCTCCGGCAATTCCGGCAGCTCCAGCAACTTCGGCGACCCCGGCAACTCCGGCGACTCCGCCCTCTCCCCGATGCTCGTGCGGCTCGCCGGGGAACGCGCCACCGGTGCCCTCCTCCGCGACCACGGCACGCTCTACCTCACCGACGGCCGTGTCGTGCACGCCGAGAGCCCCGCCGCCCCCGGCATCGACGTCCTTCTCACCGCCGGCGGCCGGCTGCCCCGGGCGGGCTGGGAGGAGGCCGTGGACCAGGCGGGCACCCGCCGCGAGGTCGGCAGATTCCTCGTCGACAGCGGCCGGCTCCACAACGGCGAGCTGGAGATAGCCCATACAGGCGCGCTCTTCGACGCCGCCTTCTTCGCCCTCGCCCCCGCCGGCGGCCCCACCCGCTTCCGCTACGGAGTGGCCCACTGGATCGGCTCCGTACGACCCGTCACCGCGACGGCCGTGGAGCGCGAGACCCTGCGGCGGCGCGAACTCCTCGACCAGGTCTGGCCGTACGCCGCCGTCGACACCGCCCCCGTGGTCGCCCGAAGACCGGCGCCCGGCCAGGCGGTCACCCGCCGGCAGCGCGCGCTGCTGGAGCTGGCGGACGGCGTACGGACCCCGGTGGGCATCGCCTGGACGCTGGGCAGGCCCGCGTTCCACACTCTTCTCGACATCCGCAGGCTGGCCGCCGCCGGCCTGGTCGAGACGCCCGACGACCCGTCGTCGGCCCCCCACGCGACGGTTCCCTCCTGGGTCGCGACGGTCTCCGCGGCCCCGGACATCGCCCTGTTACGCCGGCTCCGCGACGCACTGGAGGCAACCCTGTGACCTTCCGCCCCATCCACCGAGACTCCGAGGGTCCACGGCCGGGAACGGGCCCGTGCGGCCCCGTCCGGGCAGGCCGCGCCACGGCGTCATGAGGCGTGCACTGCGGGCGCGCGCCGAGAGGAGACAGCTCATGACAGCGGAGGCCGACGTACTCGGCGAACTCAGGCGCCTTCGGGCCCGCCTCCCGCAGCTCACCGGGTCCCTGGCGGCCAGTACGGACGGTCTGGTGCTGGCCCAGGACACCGCGGACGTGGAAGCCGAGGGGGTCGCCGCGCTCACCGCCGCCGCGCTGGGCGTCGCCATGCGGCTCACGGACGCCACCGGGCAGGGCGCCTTCAAGGAGCTCCTGATCCGGGGCGAGCTGGGGTACGTCGCGACGTACGCGGCGGGATCCTCGGCGGTTCTGACACTTCTGGCTGAACCCAGGACCAATGTGGGCAGACTCCATCTGGAGGCCCGCCGGTCGAGCGCCCGGATCGGCGAACTGGTCGACGGCGCCCTCGAACGGCTGGAGAACGCCTGACCCATGGCCTCCTCCAGCCCTCAGTGCCCCTCGTCCCCCTCCAGTTCTCCCGGCAGTTCCTCCAGCGGTTCCGCCGGCTCCTCCAGCCCCTCCCCCTCACGCAGAACACGCGCCCCCCGGACGTCCGGAACACCCCGGGCCTCCGTACGACGGAAAGGAAGTGCGACGTTCATGGCCAACACCGAAGCCGCCCTCAAAGAGGCGGTCACCACCATCGAAGGGGCCCTCGGGGCCGCCCTCGTCGACTACTCCAGCGGCATGGCCCTCGGTACGGTCGGCGGCAGCAAGGATCTCGACCTGACCGTCGCGGCGGCCGGCAACACCGATGTGGTCCGGTCGAAGGTCCGCACCATGGAACTGCTCGGCCTCAAGGACGAGATCGAGGACATCCTGATCACCCTCGGCAGCCAGTACCACCTCATCCGGCTGCTCAAGGGCCGTGGCAACAGCGGGCTCTTCCTCTACCTGGCGCTGGACAAGTCGCGGGCGAATCTGGCGATGGCCCGCCACCAGCTCGGCAGGATCGAGTCCAGCCTGGAGGTATGACCCGGCCCGGAGGCCGGGCTCAGGAAGTCCGGCTTCCCGAGGCCCGGCCCGGTCCGGCCCGGAGGCCGGGCTTCCGGAAGCCCGGCCCGGTTCCGCCCCCGTTCAGCGACGACGCCGTGCCCCGCCGGGCACGGCGTCACCCGCGCCCAGCCCCGTCGTCCGGTAGCCCTTCACCCTCGCGCCGACGGGCCGCCCGTCACCGGCCCAGTCCGTACGGACCCACAGCAGCGCCTCGTCCCGCTCCTCGCGCCGCCCCAGCCAGCCCGCCTTGAGCCACAGCCCCGCGCCCGCGCCGGCGAGGGTCAGCCCTCCGGCGATCGGCACCGCGAACGAGCACGCCACCGCCGCGAGGAACGCCCCGAGCAGCCACCACCGGTGGACGCGCCGCCAGTTCCGTACCGTCACCGCCCGGTCCTGGAGGAAGTCGAACTTCCCGGCGCGCGTCGCGGCGTCCGCCCACCCGGTGTACCGGCGCCTTCGGACGAGGACGACGGCCGCGGCGCACACCAGGAAGAGCGCGGCGCCCGCGTATCCGCCGACGCGGCGCCCGGTCAGCCCGGGGATCAGGAACCCGATCCCGGCCGCCAGCACCCCCAGCCACCACAGAGGGGCCGCCCCGGCCCGTACGACGACCGCCACCCGTACCAGAGACTGTCCTGCGCGCCCCACGGCCTGCCGCCTCCTCAAGCGTGCTGCCAACTGTGTGGCGGCAGGTTAATGACCGACTCTGAGCGTTTCCTGAGAGCCAGCAGAACCAGCAGAACCAACGGAGCCGGCGGAACGCCCGCTCACTCCACGAAGAGCCCCCGGGCCGCCGCCCGCGCGTCGAACTCCTCCAGGCGCGCCTGCGCGTCCGGCAGCCCGTCGCACATCGCCTCCAGCAGCACCCGGCCCAGCAGCATCGGCGCGCACGCCGTGTCGAAGGCGAGGCCCGTGCCGACCGCCGCCGGGATCAGCAGGTCGCTGTGGGCGGCGACCGGGGCGAAGGCCGAGTCCGCGACCGTCACCACCGTCAGCCCCGCCGAGCGCGCGTACGCCAGCGCGTCCACGACCTCCTTGGGATGGCGGGGCAGCGCGAAGCAGAGCAGCGCGCTGGCGCCCGCGCCCCGCGCCGTGTCGATCCGGTCGGGGAGCATCGTGCCGCCCTCGTCCAGCAGCCGTACGTCCGGGTGGACCTTGGCCGCGAAGTAGGCGAAGCCGCGTGCCTGCGAGGAGGCCGCGCGCAGACCGAGCACCGGCAGCGGGCGGGAGCCCGCGAGGAGCTTGCCCGCACGCTCCACGGGCGCGGGGTCGGCGAGGAGTTCGGCGAGCCGGCGCAGATTCTCGATCTCGCCGCGCACGGCCTGCTGGTACTCGTTGTACGGGGTCTCCCCCTCGGCCCGTCCGCCCGGCGCGACCTCCCGCAGGTGCCGGCGCAGCGCGGGGTAGCCGTCGAACCCGAGCGCGACCGCGAAGCGGGTGACGGAGGGCTGGCTGACCCCGGCCAGCTCCGCCAGCTCGACGCTGGACAGGAACGGCGCGTCCACCGCCTGGCGCACCATGCTGTGCGCGATGCGCCGCTGGGTGGGCGTGAGGCGGTGGCCCTCGAAGAGCTGCTGGAGCCGGGCGGCGGGGCTGTCGCTCATGCGAGATTCCCTCAATTCCCTTCGTGGGGCCGGTCGTGGCGGGCCGGCGGGTGGGCGGTCAGGTCCTTGGCCAGCTCCGTGAACCGGTCGAGCAGCGTGGCCGCCGCCGTCACATCATCGGTCAACGGCCGGTCCGCCACCTCCTCGTCGAGTACGGACTCGGCCAGCGCGAACGCCCTGCCGACCGGCAGCTCCGGCTCGGGACGCAACCCACGCTGGCGCAACGCCCGTACTGCGGCGACGAGTTCGCAGCCGACGACCAGGCGGTACGGGTCGGCGAGCCGCAGCGTCTGCCGGGCGGCCAGGGAGGCGAAGCTGGCCTGTTCCTCCACGCCCCGGGAGAGCACCGCGTGGCCGAGCGAGGCGGGCGCGGAGAACGCCCGCAGATCGCCGAGGGCCGCGCCCGCCGCGTACTCCAGGATCATCACGCCGGAGCTGGCGGGCTCGGCGTCGGCGAGGAAGGGCCGCAGCCGGGTGAAGCCGGGCTCGTTGAGCGCGGAGAGCCGGGAGGTGGAGAGGCGCGCGGTCTGGACGAGCGCGAGCCTGAAGTGGTCCAGGGCCAGGGCGATCTGCGCCAGGTAGAAGCCGCCGTGGTGGTACGCGGCGGGCCACGGGTACGCGTCGGTGCCGGGGCGGATCAGCGGGTTCTCGGCGGCGGCGTTGATCTCGACGGCGAGCGCGCGCTCCAGCGCGTCGGCGGCGTCGCGCGCCGGGCCGTGTATCTGCGGGACGCAGCGGAAACCGTACGGGTCCTGGATCCGGCCGAGCGGCGGCCCCGGGCGTTCCGGGGCGCCGAGGATCGCGCGCAGATCGGCGGCGACGGCGTAGGAGCCGGGGTGCGGGCGCGCGGCGTGCACGGGCTCCGCGTACGCCTCGTACGAGCCGTCGACGGCCAGCAGGGAGAGCGCGGCGACGAGTTCGGTGGCGGCGACGAGGCGGCGCAGTTCGTCCAGGGCGAGCGCGGCCTGGCCGAGGGTCAGGGCGTTGCTGCTGATCAGGGCGAGGGCGTCGTTGTTGTCGAGGGGCTGCGCGGCGGGCGGCGGCCCGCCCCGCCCGGAGTACGCGCCCCGCCCGCCGGTGGACCGCCCACCGGTGGATTGCCCGCCGATCGGCCTTCCCTCGATCGGCCTTCCCTCGATCGACCGCCCCTCGTCCTCCTCGTCGGCGAGCCGCCAGGGGTGCTCCCCGGCGAGGGCGAGGCCCATCTGCGCGAGGGCGGCGATGTCGCCCGTGCCGACCGAGCCGAACGCGTGCACCAGCGGGTACGCGCCGGACTCCAGGGCGTCGCAGAGCGCGGTGACGACGGTGGGCCGCAGCCCGGCCCCGCCCGCCAGGAGCTGGTTGGCGCGTACGGCGAGCATGGCACGGACCTCGCGGGCGGGCAGCGGATCCCCGATGGCCCCGGCGTGGCTGCGCAGCAGGCGCAGCCCGTGGTCGGCGGCGGCCTCGGTGGGCACCGCCTCGGAGCGGTTGGCGCCGACGCCGGTGGAGCGCCCGTACACCCGCCCCGAGGCGGCCAGCTCGCGGGCGACGTGCCAGCTCTGCTCGACGCGCTTGATGGCCTCGGTCCCGGGGACCGGTCGGGCGGCGCCGTCGGCGAGCCGGACGATGTCGGCCACCGGGAGGCTCTGTCCGTCGAGCACGACAATGGATGGAATAGTCGTAGTGGCCGGACTCGTACCCCCACCACCCTCTGGGTCCGTCATGCGGGACGACATCATGCTCAAACGCCTCTTTTCGAACCTCGCGTCTCGCCCTGCGGTCATCCGTAACCTGTGATTTACGCGCAGGCATTGACAATCTATTCAGAGAACAAGAACTCTGCATGACTATATGCAGCGAGGCAAGAGACGCGGGTACGGGACGCGGGCAGGCGACTCAAGGGACTACTGATGATCACATTCGACGCGGTGAACAAACGCTTCCCCAACGGCACCACAGCGGTCCACGACCTGACGCTGGAGATGCCCGAGGGGGGCATCACCGTGCTGGTCGGCTCCTCCGGGTGCGGCAAGACCACCACGCTCCGCATGATCAACCGGATGGTCGACCCGACCTCCGGCACGATCCGGCTGGGCGGCAAGGACATCCTCGACCAGGACGCCGCCGAGCTGCGGCGCGGCATCGGCTACGTCATCCAGCAGTCGGGGCTCTTTCCGCACCGGACCGTCCTGGACAACATCGCGACGGTGCCCCTGCTGCTCGGCTGGGGCCGCAGGAAGGCCCGGGCGCGGGCGGCGGAGCTGCTGGAGACGGTGGGGCTGACGGCGGACGCCGGCAAGCGCTACCCGCACCAGCTCTCCGGCGGCCAGCAGCAGCGTGTCGGCGTGGCCAGGGCGCTCGCCGCCGACCCGCCGGTGCTGCTGATGGACGAACCGTTCGGCGCGGTCGACCCGGTCGTACGAACCCAGCTCCAGGACGAGCTGCTCCGCCTCCAGCAGGAGCTGAACAAGACCATCGCGTTCGTCACGCACGACATCGACGAGGCGGTACGGCTCGGCGACCGCATCGCGGTCTTCCGTACGGGCGGCCATCTCGTCCAGTGCGCCGCCCCCGCCGAGCTGCTGGCCCGCCCGGCGGACCCGTTCGTCGCCGACTTCCTCGGCGCCGAGCGCGAGCTGAAGCTGCTGTCGCTGACGACGCTCGCACGGGTGCCGGTCCAGCGGGCGACGACGGTACGGGAGGACGCGCCGGCGCCCGCGCGCGGCAGCGGCCCGCATCTGGTCGTCTCCGCGAAGGGCGAGCCCCTGGGCTGGCTGGACCCCGACAGAGGCGCGGGCTCCGGCGCGGGCACGGCGCGCGAGGGAACCGTCACCCCCGTACGGCCGCTGCGCGACACGGACTCGCTGCTCGCGGCGCTGAACGAGTCGATCGCCTCGCCCACGGGGCTGATAGCCCGGGTCGACACGGACGGCGTGCTGACGGGGGTCACCTCGCGCGAGGTGATCCACGAGCACGCGGGACGCAGCCACCGCGAGGCGGCGGAGGCGGTGTCGGCCGTACCAGCGGCGTCGGCGGCCGAGACGCCGGAGACGGCGAAGACACCCGAGACACCGGAGCCGGTGTCGAAGGACGCGTCCGCCGAGGACGCGGCCGTATGACCATCCAATGGTCGTGGATATCCGACCACGCCGGCGATCTCGCCACCCTCACCGTCTCGCACCTCCAGGCCGCCCTCACCGCCGTACTCCTCGGCCTGCTGATCTCCCTCCCCCTCGCCGTCCTCGCCCACCGGGTGCGCCCGCTGCGCGGGTTCCTGCTCGGACTCTCGAACGTCCTGTTCACGATCCCGTCCATCGCGGTCTTCGTGCTCCTCCTCCCGGTCTCCGGGCTGACCAGGACCACCACCGTCATCGGACTGACGATCTACACGCTGGTCGTCCTCCTGCGGAACACGGTCGAAGGGCTCGACTCCGTACCGGCCAAGGCCCGTGAGGCCGCCGTGGCGATGGGCACGCGCCCGCTCCGTACGCTCCTCACCGTCGAACTGCCGCTCGCCCTCCCCGTGATCATGGCGGGCGTACGGATCGCCACGGTCATGTCGATCTCCCTCGTCAGCGTCGCCACGTACATCGGTGACGGCGGCCTCGGCCAGCTCTTCACCGACGGATTCCAGCGCAACTTCCCCACCCCCGTGGTGGCCGGTGTCGTACTGACCCTGCTGCTCGCGCTGGTCGCGGACGCAGCTCTGGTCGGCGTCCAGTACGCACTCACCCCCTGGACGAGACGGCCCAGGCGCTCCAGGACGAGCGGGAAGGTCTGACCCCGGCATGTACGAACTCTTCAAGAATCTCGGCTCCTGGCTGACCGCGAGCGAGCAGTGGGCGGGGTCCGACGGCATCGGCCACCGGCTCGCCGAGCACCTCCAGTACTCGCTGCTCGCGACCCTGATCGCCGCCGTGATCGCGCTGCCCGTCGGGCTGCTGATCGGGCACACGGGGCGCGGCGCGTTCCTCGCGATCAACCTGTCCTCCTTCGGCCGCGCGCTGCCGACGGTCGGGCTGGTCGTGCTGGTCTTCCTGGCCAGCGGGCTCTCCATGACGCCGGTGTACGTGGCGCTGGTCGCGCTCGCGGTCCCGTCGATCGTGACCAACACGTACGCGGGGATGAGCGCGATCGACCCGGAGGTGAAGGACGCGGCGCGGGGCCAGGGCATGCGCGGCCATCAGGTGCTGTTCCAGGTCGAGATCCCGCTCGCGCTGCCGCTGATCATGACCGGGCTGCGGCTCGCGCTGATCCAGGTGGTGGCGACGGCGACGATCGCCGCGTACGTCAGCTTCGGCGGCCTGGGCCGGTACGTCTTCGACGGCCTGGCCCAGCGCGATCTCGTCCAGGTGCTGGGCGGCGCGGTGCTGGTCGCGGTGGTCGCCGTCGTCCTGGACCTGGCGCTCTCCGGGCTCCAGCGCGTCCTGTTCCGCCACCGTACGCCCGCGTGACCCGCCCCCGACCCTCCTCGTACCTCCTCCGTACCGCCTCCCGGGAGACCCACCCATGAACGCACCGATGAACGCACCGATGAACCGGCGCACCCTTCTCGGCGGCCTGTTCGCCGCGGCCTCCGTCCCCGTGCTCGCCGCGTGCGGCGGCGGCATCACCTCCCTCGACGGGCAGAGCGCGGCCGGCGGGAGCGGGGGCGGCGGCTCCAGCGCGGACGGGCTCACCATCGGCACCGCCAACTTCACCGAGAACCAGATACTCGGCTACCTCTACGCGTCCGTCCTCGGCGCCGCCGGGGTGAAGACGAACGTCCGCCCCAACCTCGGCACCCGCGAGATCCTCATCCCCGCGCTCAAGGGCGGCGACATCGACCTGCTCCCCGAGTACCAGGGCGCACTGCTGCACTACCTCTCCCCCAAGGCCACCGCCACGGAGGAGGGCGACATGCAGAACGCCCTGGCCGTCGCCCTCCCGGCGGGGCTCCAGGTCCTCCCGTACGGGAAGGCCGAGGACTCCGACGCCTTCGCCGTCACGCGCGCGACCGCCGAGAAGTACGGCCTCACGACGCTGGCGGACCTGAAGAAGGAGAACGGGAAGCTGATCATCGGGGCCGCTCCCGAGGTGAAGAAGCGGGTGGTGGGGGTCGTGGGGCTCAAGGAGGTCTACGGCGTGGAGTTCAAGGAGTTCAAGTCGCTGGACTCCTCGGGACCGCTGGTCAAGGGTGCGCTGAAGAAGGGCGACGTGGACGTCGCCAACCTGTTCACCACGGACACCGATATCGCCGCCGAGGGCTGGGTGGTGCTCACCGACCCGAAGAACCTGGTCCCCGGCCAGCACATCGTGCCCCTGATCGCCGACCGCAAGGCCGACTCGGCGGTGCGCAAGGCGCTGGCCCGGCTGGGCAACGCGCTGTCGACGGAGGATCTGACGGAGCTGAACCGCAAGGTCGACAAGGACAAGAAGGACCCGGAGGACGTGGCGAGGGAGTGGACCGCCGAGCGGGGCCTGACGAAGAAGTAACCGTGACGGGTACGGCGGTGCGGGCGCCGTTCCGTCAGTCGGGCTGATCTCAGCGGGCGTTCGCGTCCAGGCCGGTCTCCGCACCCGGGCCGAGCGGCAGCCCGAACCCGTAGAAGATCCCCAGGATCGCCAGCCACACCGCCAGAAACGGTACGACGAAGACGGCGAGCCGGGAGATGAGGGTGCCGAGGCGGGCGTCGGGTTCGTAGCGGCGGAGCATGGCGAGCAGCAGGAAGAGATAGGGGTTCATCGGCGTGATGATGCCGGTGGCCGAGTCGCCGATACGGAACGCGGCCTGGCTGAGCGCCGGGCTCATGCCGAGGAGCATGAACGCGGGTACGAAGACCGGGCCGACCAGCGACCAGAGCGCCGATCCCGACACGATGAAGAGGTTGAGGACGGCGACGAGCAGGACGAACGCGATGACGGCCCAGAACCCCGTCAGCCCAATGGAGTTGAGCAGCGCGGCGGCCTTCACGGCGAGCAGGACACCGACGTTGGACCAGTTGAAGACGGCGATGACCTGGGCGGCGACGAACATCAGGACGACGTAGCCCGCCATGTTCCTGACGGAGTCGGACATGGCGGTGACCACGTCCTCCGTGCCGGTCAGCGCCTTGACCATGACCCCGTACGTGAGCCCGGCCAGCAGGAACGCGCCGAACAGGACCGGGACGATGCCGCTCAGCACCGGCGAGGGCACGAACGCCCCGCCCTCGCCGCGCAGCGGGGCCCCGGAGGGCAGCCACAGGACGAGGACGGCCACCGCGTACCCGGCGAGGACGAGCCCGGTCCACAGCAGACCCCGGCGCTGGGCGGGGGTGAGGGTCAGGTCCTCCTGCGCGGGTTCGTCGCCGGCCGGGACGTACGGGCCGAGGCGCGGCTCCAGTACCCGGCTGATGAGGAAGCCGCCGAGCGCGCCGAGCACCAGGCTGCTGGAAGCGGTGAAGAAGTAGTTGACGAGCAGGTGGATGTGGAGCGACTCGGCACCGGGGAGCACCGCCGCCGCCTGCTGGGTGATGCCGACGTACAGGGCGTCGAGCGAGCCGATGGTGAACCCGGCGGCATACCCGGCGCCCACGCAGGCGAAACCGCCTATCAGGCCCGCGACGGGGTGGCGTCCCGCGCTCTTGAAGACCATGGCCGCGAGCGGCGGTATGACGATATTGGCGACGTCGCTCATGAGATGCGCCTGACAGGCGATCAGGGCCACGGCGTATGGCAGTGCGGAACGGGGAGCACGGGCCAGGGTGGCCCGCATCACCGTCTCCAGAAGGCCGGTCTTCTCCGCGAGACCGACCGCCATGATCATGACCAGAACGGCCGCGATGGGCGGGAAGGTCGCGAAGTTGGGGACCAGGTTCTCCAGCAACCATGCCAGGCCCGCGCCGCTGAGCAGCCCGTTGACGCTCTTGGTCTCGTCCGTGCCGGGCACCGTGACGGCGACGCCGGCGAGGGAGAGGGCGGTGGAGACGACCGCCAGGAGTACGAAGAGCGACGCGAAGAGGGCGATGGGGTTCGGGAGGGCGTTGCCCGCGCGCTCGACAGCGGCGAGCACGCGGTCGAGTCCGCTACGGGAGTCCCGCTCCGGGGCGGGCGCGCCGGTCAGTGTCCTCATCATGGCTCCCGTCGGGCCGGACCGGCCGAAGAGGCCACGGCCACGGCCGGGAGGGTGTCCTTGGCGACGCGCCCGTCCTGGACGACGCAGACGATGTTCGCGGGGTCACCCAGCACTCCGATGTCCGCGAGCGGATCGCCCTCGGTGATGACGAGGTCGGCGGTGCGCCCGGCGGTCAGCGCGCCCAGCCGGTCGGCCAGGCCGAGGAGTTCGGCGGAGGTGCGGGTGCCGGCGACGATGGCGTCCATGGGGCTCATGCCCAGGTCCACCAGGTAGCTCAGTTCCATCAGGTTCTGGCCGTGCGGGCCGACGGCGGCGTCGGTGCCCAGCGCGATCCGGGAGCCGCGTTCGATGGCGCGGGCGATGTTCTCCTTGGTCAGGCCCGACCAGCGGACCTTCTTCTCGTAGTGGTACGGCGCCATCGTGGCCTTGTTGATGCCCGCGTACACGGTGGAGAGCGTCGGGACGACGAAGATGTCCCGCTCGCCCGCCATCTCGATGGCCCGGTCGTCCATGCCGTAACCGTGCTCGATGCTGGTGACGCCGCCGCGGATCGCGTTGAGGATGCCCGCGTTGCCCTGGGCGTGCGCGGCGACGGGCTTCCCGCCGTGGCGCCTGGCCTCGTCGACGACCGCCCGGATCTCCTCCTCCAGCAGTCCCTCGTCCTCGGGCTGGTCGTACGGGCTGCCCATGCCGCCGGTGGCGCAGACCTTCACCAGGTCGGCGCCCTCCCGCAGCACGCGCCGTACGGCGAGGCGCGACTCGTCCACGGTGTCGGCCAGTTCGGACATGCCGGCGCTGAGGTCGGTGCCGTCGGGCAGGCGTACGTCGGCGTGGCCCCCGGTGTGGCTGATGACCCGTACGGCGGTGTGCAGCCGTGGGCCGGTGATCCGGCCGGTCTCGACGGCGGTACGGAAGCCCGCGGAGAGGCCGCCCAGATCACGGGCGGTGGTGATGCCGGCGTCGAGGGTCTGGCGCAGCCGGGCCGCCGTGTCGAGGGTGACGAGGACCGGGTCGAGTTCGCCACGGCGGCCGGGGTGGCAGCCGTGCGCGAACCCAAAGTGAACATGACAGTCGAAGAAGCCGGGCAGCACGGTGCGCCCGCCCGCGTCGACGACGGTGACGGCCGCACCGGAGGTGCCTCCGGCCACGGGTGGCGCGGGGGGCGCCGTCGCGGCGGGACCGGCGTAGGTGATCGTTCCTTCGGCGTCCGCGATGACGACGGCGTCGGCGACGGGGGCGGCACCGGTGCCGTCGACGAGGGTGGCGTTCTCGACGCGCAGCGCGGTCCTGGGGGCTTCGGGGTTCAGGGGATACTTCATGCAAGGAGCGTCGGAAGATCGCGTGAATGCCGTGTTAATGTGCAGCCTTCCTCCGTCCCAGGCACTCTGATCGCAGGAAAAGGCCACTCATGGGAATGCAGGTTTCCGCCGCACGAGACCCGGGATCCGCCGGGCCCCGGCCGCTGGACGAACTGGACCGGTCGATCGTCCAGGCGCTCCAGATCCATCCGCGCGCCCCCTGGACGCTGGTGGGCGAGGTGCTCGGGGTGAACCCGGTGACGGCCGCCCGGCGCTGGCAGCGGCTGGAGCGGGCCGGGCTGGCGTGGGTGACCGCCTATGCCCGGCTCTCCGACCCGCGGATCGTGGTGACCGGGGTCATCGAGATCGACACCGACCCCGGGTACGGCGAGGACGTCGCCGAGGCACTGGGCGGCCACCGCGAGGTGGTGAACGTCAAGCTCACGGCAGGCGGCCGGGACCTGGTCGTCAGCGTCCAGGCGGGCGCCCTGGAGGAGCTGGCCGGCTTCGTCAGCGGGCTGTTCCGCACGATGCCGGGGGTACGGGCGACCCGTACGCACGTGGCCACGGCCGTCCCCACCGAGGGCAGCCGCTGGCGGCTGCGCAGCCTGGACGCGACGCAGCGGGCGCTGCTGGAGCGGGCACTGTCGCGCACGGTCCCCACGCGGGGCACGGGGCACGGCAGCGGCTCGCACGGAACCGGCACGCACGACAGTGGCACGCACGACACCGGCTCTCCCGGCGGGGGCAGGCACGGCGCGGGCCCGCACAGCCGGGACGAGTTGGACACCCGGCTCGCCGAACTCCTCGGTGCCAACGGCCGGATGTCCGTCCCGGACCTCGCGGACGCCACCGGCGCGGGGCTCACCACCGTCCGCCGCAGGCTCCGGACACTGCTCGACTCCTCGCTCCGGCTCCGCTGCGACCTGGCCAGACCGCTCTCCGGCTGGCCGCAGTCCGTCGTGTACTTCGCGTCCGTACCCGCGCAGCATCTCGACGAGACGGTCCGGCTGCTCTCCGCCGTGCCGGAGGTACGGTCGTGCTCGATCACCGCGGGCCCGCACAACGTCGTGCTCGACGTCTGGCTGCGCACCCTGGCCGATGTGCACACCTTCGAGGCCCATCTCGCCCAGCGGCTGCCACGCCTGGCCATCAGCGACCGCTCGGTGGTGCTGCGCACCACGAAGCACATGGGCCGGCTGCTCGACCGGGACGGGGCGTGCGTGGGCGTCGTCCCGCTGCCCCACTACGCGGACACGCCGCCCCGTACCGCTTGATCCGTACGGAGACTTGATCCCCGCCGAGAGGGGCGGGAACCCGGCCCTCGGGTGTGCCACAGGCGAAGACGGGGGGTAGCCCCACTGACGGGGGCCCGACCGCTTCGTACCGTACCGGTATGGAAGCCCGCGACCCTGAGCTGAAGAAGGAACTCGACGCCACACTCCAGGCGCGCGAAGATCTGGGGGCGGAGTACGACTCCGCCCTCGTCGAGTCGTTCCTGGAGAAGGTGGAGCAGCGGCTGGACAGCACGGTCGACCGCCGTGTCCGGCGTCAGCTCGCCGAGAAACAGATGGTCGTCGCCCGTGGCAGCGCGCCGTCGTCGCCGACCGTGGAGGGGTTCGGGGAGCGCTTCGGCTTCGGCCTCGTCTCCCTGATCCTCGCCGTCCCGCTCACCGCGATCGCCGTGGTGAACGCCGGCCTCAAGGGCCTGGTGGTCTGCTGGATCGGCATCGTCGCGGTCAACGCGGTGCACGCCACGCGCGGCCGGCCCCGGCTGCGGCGTACGGAGTCCGACTGGGAGGACTGAGCAGGCCTGGACGGGGGCGAAGAGATAGTCGCGGGGACCGCCGCACCCCCGTTGCCGGGGGGCGGGACGACGGCGGTCCCCGCGAGGGACACGGTCCGGGTCAGGGCCGGTTGACGTGTCCGGGCGTCCAGGGAGGTCCGGGAGCCGCTCCGGAGGTCCTTGACGCCGACAACAACGACTATGCAGGGCGCGTGTTAAGCGAGTGCTGCGCGGACGTGTCGCGCTCGTACCACTTTCGCGAACCCGAGCTTCCGCATCGCCGCCGACCGCCTACGGGTGGCCGGATCCGGCCACCCACCAGCGATTACTTCGCGCCGGTGGCGCCGGCGGCGCCGCCGACCGCTCCGCCTGCCAGGTACGCCAGCAGGTCCTGCCTGCTCACGACGCCCGTCGGCTTCCCCTCGACCAGGACGATCGCCGCGTCCGCGCCGTCCGAACCGCTCAGCGCGGCCATCAGGTCGGCGACCGGCTCGCCCGAGCCGACCTGCGGCAGCGGGGACGACATGTGCTTCTCCAGCGGGTCGCCGAGCGAGGCGCGCTGGGTGAACAGCGCGTCCAGCAGCTCCCGCTCCACCACCGAGCCGATGACCTCCGCGGCCATCACGTCCGGGTGCCCGGCGCCCGGCTTCACGATCGGCATCTGGGAGACGCCGTACTCCCGCAGGACGTCGATGGCCTCGCCCACGGTCTCCTCGGGGTGCATGTGGACAAGGGTGGGGATCGGGCCCGCCTTGTGGCGCAGCACGTCCCCGACGCTCGCGGTGTCGCCCTCGTGGTCGAGGAAGCCGTAGTCGTTCATCCACTCGTCGTTGAAGATCTTGCTGAGGTAGCCGCGTCCGCTGTCCGGCAGCAGGACGACCACGACATCGTCCGGGCCGAGGCCCTCCGCGACCTTCAGCGCCGCGACGACCGCCATCCCGCAGGAGCCGCCGACGAGCAGCCCCTCCTCCTTGGCGAGTCGCCGCGTCATCTGGAAGGAGTCCTTGTCGGACACGGCGACGATCTCGTCCGTGACCGTACGGTCGTACGCCGTCGGCCAGAAGTCCTCACCGACCCCCTCGACCAGGTACGGCCGCCCGGAGCCGCCCGAGTAGACGGACCCTTCCGGGTCGGCGCCCACGATCCGTACGTGACCCCCGCTCTTCTCCTTCAGGTAGCGGCCGGTGCCGGTGATGGTGCCGCCGGTGCCGACGCCCGCGACGAAATGGGTGATCTTCCCGTCCGTCTGGTCCCACAGCTCGGGGCCGGTGGTCTCGTAGTGCGAGCGCGGGTTGTTCGGGTTGCTGTACTGGTCCGGCTTCCAGGCGCCCGGCGTCTCACGCACCAGCCGGTCGGAGACGTTGTAGTACGAGTCGGGGTGCTCGGGGTCGACCGCGGTGGGGCAGACGACGACCTCGGCACCGTACGCGCGCAGTACGTTGATCTTGTCGGTGGAGACCTTGTCGGGGCAGACGAAGACACACTTGTAGCCCTTCCGCTGGGCCACGATGGCGAGACCGACGCCCGTGTTGCCGCTCGTCGGTTCGACGATCGTGCCGCCGGGCCGCAGCTCGCCGCTCTCCTCGGCCGCCTCGATCATGCGCAGGGCGATCCGGTCCTTGACCGAGCCGCCGGGGTTGAAGTATTCGACCTTGGCCAGGACTGTCGCCTGAATACCTTCGGTCACGCTGGTCAGCTTCAGCAGCGGGGTGTTGCCGACCAGGCTGATCATCGAGTCGTGGAATTGCACCGTTGTCTCCGGGGTCTCCGTGATGGTCCGGCCAGCGTATGCGCCCGCGGGTGAGATTGGGCGACCGTGCCCACGGGGCAGTTAGCTGGTGTACGTACTCGTGCGTAAGACGACGAGGAGGCTCGCACTGTGTCGAGGGCGAGGGTGGCACGACGGATCGCGGCGGGCGCGGCCTACGGCGGCGGGTCCATCGGCCTGCTGGGGGCGGCGGGCATCGGGGTGGTACTGGCGGAGGTCCAGCTCGCGAAGCGGTCGGTGGGCGGCGGGACCGCCCCCGTACCGCCCAGTGGCGACGGCTGGTACGGACTGGCCTTCGGCCACACGGAGCCGCTGCGGATGGGCATTCTGGGTGACTCCACGGCGGCGGGGCAGGGCGTACGGCGGGCGGGGCAGACCCCGGGGGCGCTGCTCGCCTCGGGGCTCGCGGCGGTCGCCGAGCGCCCGGTCGACCTGCGGAACGTGGCGCTCCCCGGGGCCAGGTCCGACGATCTGGAGCGGCAGGTGAGCCAGCTCCTGTCGGAGCCGGGCCCCTGGGCGGAAACCGGCCCCGGTTCGGGCTCCGGTCCCGTTCCTGGTCCCGGCCCCGCCTCCGGTTCCACCGTGAAGCGCGTCCCGGACGTCTGCGTGATCATGATCGGTGCGAACGACGTGACGCACCGGATGCCGGCCACCGAGTCCGTACGGTGCCTGGCGGCGGCGGTACGGCGGCTGCGTACGGCCGGTGCGGAGGTGGTCGTCGGGACCTGCCCGGATCTCGGCACTATCGAGCCGGTGTACCAGCCGCTGCGCTGGCTGGCCCGGCGCGCCAGCCGCCAGCTCGCCGCCGCGCAGACGATCGTGGCGGTGGAGCAGGGCGGCCGTACGGTCTCGCTGGGCGACCTGCTGGGCCCGGAGTTCGCGGCGAACCCGCGCGAGCTGTTCGGCCCGGACAACTACCACCCCTCGGCGGAGGGGTACGCGACGGCCGCCATGGCGGTCCTGCCCACCCTCTGCGCGGTGCTCGGCCTGTGGCCGGAGACGGACCACCTCGACGCCGCTCGCGACGAGGACATGCTGCCGGTCGCGAAGGCGGCCTCGGCGGCGGCGGCCCGGGCCGGTACGGAGGTCACGGGTGTCCGGGCGCCGTGGGCCCTGCTCAAGCACCGGCGCCGGCGCCACCCGCTGCCGTCCCCGGCGGAGGCCACCCCGGAGGACCCGAGCACGGCGAAGGCGCACGGGGTGGGCCACGAGGCGTGAGAAGGCGGGAGACGGCATGAGCATCCACCGACATCCACCGAACGGCATGAGCAAGCGCTTAGAAAAGAGGCCCGCGTCACACGCCGGGCCAGGTGACCCACGGGCTACGTACGGGTAACTTCCCAGTGAGCCCTGCCCTTGTATCCACTCCCGCACCCCTGGAGCCGTGATGCCCGAAGCCGTGATCGTCTCTGCCGCCCGCTCCCCGATCGGCCGGGCCTTCAAGGGCTCGCTCAAGGAGCTGCGGCCCGACGACCTGACCGCCACGATCATCCGTGCCGCGCTCGACAGGATCCCCGAGCTGGACCCCCGCGACATCGACGACCTGATGCTCGGCTGCGGCCTGCCGGGCGGCGAACAGGGCCACAACCTGGGCCGTATCGTCGCCGTACAGCTCGGCATGGACCACCTTCCCGGCTGCACGATCACCCGCTACTGCTCCTCGTCGCTCCAGACCTCCCGGATGGCCCTGCACGCCATCAGGGCGGGCGAGGGCGACGTCTTCATCTCGGCGGGCGTCGAGATGGTCTCCCGCTCCGTCAACGGCTCGTCGGACGGCATGCCCGGCACACACAACCCGCTCTTCGCGGACGCCGAGGAGAGGACCGCCGCCGTCGCGGGGAGCGAGGGAGCCGAGTGGCACGACCCACGCGCCGACGGCCTGGTGCCCGACGCGTACATCGCGATGGGGCAGACGGCCGAGAACCTGGCCCGCCTCAAGGGCGTCACGCGCGAGGAGATGGACGAGTTCGGCGTACGGTCGCAGAACCTCGCCGAGGAAGCCCTCAAGAACGGCTTCTGGGAGCGCGAGATCACCCCGGTGACCACGCCGGACGGCACGGTCGTCACGGCGGACGACGGGCCGCGCGCGGGCGTCACCCTGGAGGGCGTGCGCGGCCTCAAGCCCGTCTTCCGCCCCGACGGACGGGTCACGGCCGGCAACTGCTGTCCGCTCAACGACGGCGCCGCCGCGCTCGTGATCATGTCGGACACCAAGGCGCGCGAGCTGGGCCTCACCCCGCTGGCCCGGATCGTCTCCACCGGCGTCACCGGCCTGTCGCCGGAGATCATGGGGTACGGCCCGGTCGAGGCGTCCCGGCAGGCGCTCTCCCGCGCCGGACTGACCGTCGGGGACATCGACCTGGTCGAGATCAACGAGGCGTTCGCGGCCCAGGTCATCCCGTCCTACCGGGACCTGGGCATCCCGCTGGAGAAGCTGAACGTCAACGGCGGCGCGATCGCCGTGGGCCACCCCTTCGGCATGACCGGCGCGCGGATCACCGGCACGCTGATCAACAGCCTCCAGTTCCACGACAAGCAGTTCGGCCTGGAGACGATGTGCGTGGGCGGCGGACAGGGCATGGCGATGGTGATCGAGCGGCTGAGCTGAGCCGCAGCGGAGGGTAGGGGGTGCCCGAGGTACGAGGGCGGCACCTGCCCGCAGCGCAGGCGATGCTCAGCGCGACCAGCAGCACGAGCGGCTGAGCTGAGCCGCAGCGGAGGGTAGGGGGTGCCCGAGGTACGAGGGCGGCACCTGCCCGCAGCGCAGGCGATGCTCAGCGCGACCAGCAGCACGAGCGGCTGAGCCGATTCCGGGGACACGGTCACCCAGCGTGTCCGAGCGGTCCGGAAAAGCGACCCCGGCCTCCCCCGATCCCCAGTCGTGACTGAATCTCCCCCAGGATGTGACCTATGCCCGGGGGAGATTCGTTTGCCCTGGTCAGGGCGGTGAACCAGCGATACGTAAGGCCGAAAGACCTGTCCATTTCATGACGTAATGCACTGCCGCGCGGTCCCCGCCCCCGACAAGCTGAGGTAGGAAGTCGGGGGTATCGATCGGAATCGGGAGTAGTCAGTGAGCACCATGTCTCTTGCCCTGCTGCTGACCACGGCCACCGCCACGGCCGTGGGCGTCGCCGCCCTGCACGCCGCCCACTCGCTGCGTCGGCAGGTCAGCGCCCTGCGCGGTGAACTGGCCGCGGTGCACCCCGCCGGCCTCGCCGCCACCGTTCCGCAGGCCAGAAGCGCCGCCGACGCCGCCCAGACCGACGCCATACGTACCGCTGTCGCCGAGGCCCTGGCCGAGGAGCGGGAGCGCGAGCTGGCCGAGGCGCGGGCCTTCTGGGCCGCGCAGGAGGCGCGCGACGCCACCGACTCCCCGTCGATGCTGGGCGGGCTGTCCGGCCTCGGCGCGGAGGACACGCCCTTCTACGTGCCGCGCCAGATGGACTTCGTCGGCCTGGAGTCGCTGGAGGCCCTGGAAGCGCTCGACCTGGACGCCGCCGAGGCGTTCGACGACTTCTCAGGACACCCGGACCACTCCGCGTCCGGTGAGCTGACGGAGCCGGTCGGGACGACGCTCGGCACGGGCGGCATGACCGGTATGAGCGAGGCCGTCGAGTTCGCGGAGGACTCCCCCGAACTGGCCGCCGCCCGCCGCCGGCACCCCTCGCACCCGGACTTCGTCCCCGTGCGGACCCCGGTCGTCACCGACCACGAGCGCACCGTCGCCCGGCTCGAAGAGCTGGCACAGGCGCGTACGGCGCTGGCCGACGTCCGCCCCGGCCCGCTGGGCACGCTCGACGTCTATGTCTTCGCGGACGGTACGACGCTGTGCATGACCCCGGGCCACCGCGAGACCGCCGAGCGGCTCTCCGACGCGCTGAGCGAGGGCGAGGCCCCGTTCCTGCTGGGCGGGTCCGGCGTCTCGGGCGCGTACACCCTGACGTTCTCCTGTGGCGGCGACGGGTACCGCCACGGCGACACCGGCGCCGAGCACATCTACATCCTGGCGGACCGCGTCATAGCGTCGCTCTGACGGACCGGGGCGTCAGAGCGACGCCTCGGCGACCGCCTTCCCCACCGACCGCACGGCCTCGTCCAGTTCCGCCTCGGACGGGGCCGTCCGCAGTGCCTCCGCCAGGTCCCCGGCCGCGACCGTGAGCTGGTCGGCGACGGCGAAGACCCCGGCGTCCGGCATGATCCGAACCGGCGTCCCCGGGCTCTCCAGGCGCTGCGCCCTGACGGACAACTCCCGGGCCAGCTCCAGCGCGCGGGCCGCGGCGCCGCGCTGGAGCCGGCTCTGCGGGGCGGTCCTGAGCCGGTCGGCGAAACGGTCCACGGCAGCCGTCAGAGGCGTTGTATCGAGCACCCGCCCGACCCTACGCGGCCGCCGGGACCCGCTGCCACCGTCTTGCCAACAGCCCTTGCCAACGGCTCCCGGCTCAGGCACGGTGGGCGTAAAGGACCGGAAGGACCGAAAGGATCCCGTCCAGCAGGACCAGCAAGCAGCGCAGAGCGTCCGGAGGCGCCGATGTCCCTTGTCTTCTCCGAAGAGACCCACCGCAACCTGCTCGCCCGTATCCCCCATTGCACCGGTCGTGAGATCTCCGACTGGCTCCGCACCGTCGAGGACGGCCCGTCCCTTTTCCGCTTCGAGGAGAAGGTGAGCTGGCTGCGGAGCGAGCACGACCTCGCGTACGGACACGCGAAAGCGATCGTCCACGAGTACGACCTGAGGCGCGCGGCACGCCGCCTCACCTAACTCAGGCACAACTCAGGCATACGCGACCGACGAGAGATCACACGACGGAGGGGTGGGGGGGGGGGGGGGCCCCCGCCCCCCCCCCCCGGCCCCCGCCCCCCCCCCCCCCCCGGCCCCCCCCCCCGCCCCCCCCGGCCCCCCCCCCGCCCCCCCCGCCCCTACCGAAAA